>JAQWPZ010000085.1 GCA_029245125.1 Rubripirellula sp. | reverse complement strand
TTTTCTGGCGGTGGGATTTTTTCGGCCTCACACCCCGTATGTTGCCCCCCAGAAATATTTCGACATGTATCCGTTGGATGAGTTGCGATTGCCGTATGCTCCACCCAGCGATCGAGATGATATTCCGGTCGCCGCATTCGCACACAATTGCCCCGTTCCTCACTACAGCCTAGAGAAGCCGGTTTTGTTGCGTGCTACGCAAGCTTACTACGCCTGCGTGTCGTTCATTGACGCTCAAGTGGGAAGGTTGCTTGATGCTCTGGATCGGCTGGATCTTGCAGAACGGACGATCGTTGTATTTTGGAGCGACCATGGCTACCACCTCGGGGATCACAATGGAGTCTGGCAGAAACGCACCTTATTCGAGCAGGGTGCCAGAGCACCACTAATCGTTCGGGTGCCGGGCCGCGCCGGTAATGGCACTGCTAGTCCGCGTGTCGTTGAGTTCTTGGATATCTACCCCACGTTGACCGCGGCTGCTGGAATTCAATCGCCTGATCATTTGCAGGGGAATGATTTGGGGCCTCTTTTGGATAACCCCATCGCAGCCTGGGACGGTTATGCGATCACCCAGGTGTTGCGGCCCGCAGACAACCGTTTAACTGATCCGGTGATGGGATGCAGCATTCGCACTGAGCGGTGGCGGTACAACGAATGGGCAGAAGGAGCAGCCGGCCGTGAGCTGTATGACCATCAATCAGATCCGATGGAATTTAATAACTTGGCGTTGAATCCCGATCCTGCGACTCGGCTCTTGATGGATCGTTTACGGGCTGTCCTTCGCCAGCACGCCTCTGGGAAAATACCTGCCACTCCTTTTAATCCGGCGAGACTTTGATGCAACGCCCTGTCGATCATCCACGCGACGAAATCACTCGCGTGATGCAGCGAATTTATGGTTACCGTATGACGACGACCTCGGGTGGCAATTTGTCAGTCCGAGACGATAACGGCGATATTTGGATCTCACCGGCGCGGGTCGACAAAGGCAATTTGACGCGTGCCGATATCGTCAAGGTGCGGCCGGACGGTTCGACCGATGGCTTGCACCCTCCGTCTTCCGAGTTGCCTTTCCATCAGTCGATTTATGCGTCGCGACATGACATTCGGGCGATCGTTCATGCCCATCCCGTTGCCCTGGTTGCTTTCAGTATTTGCCGCAGCACACCCAATACAAGATTGTTTCACCAAGCACATTTTGTCTGCGGCAAGGTTGGTTTCGCGCGATATGCGTTGCCCGGTAGCGAGCAGTTAGGAGCCAACATTGCCGATACGTTTCGTGACGGCTGTGACAGTGTGATCCTGGAGAATCACGGAGTTGTGGTCGGTGGAAATAGTCTGTCGCACGCGTTTGATCGATTTGAGGGATTTGAATTCGCCGCAAAAACGCTTGTGAAAGCGGGGCAGCTCGGTAAGGTTCGTTATTTGAGTGATGACCAATTAACGCTTGCCCATGCGCGGCGAACCGACTTCGGAGCGTTCACGCCGCCGACTGCTACATCCGACGAGCGAGAGCTGCGTCTTCAGTTGCGAGACTTTTTGCATCGCGGCTGCAGACAGCGGTTGTTCATCAGCACCGAAGGTAGTTTTTCAGCCCGTGTCGGTGATGATGCAATGCTGATAACGCCATCGGGGCAAGATCGTGCGTCTCTCGGGATTGATGACTTTGTGCTTGTCCAGGGTGATCAAGCCGAAGAGGGCAAGCAGCCAAGTCGAGCGACACGCAGTCACCAGGCGATCTACCGTAAATATCCGAAGGTCAAAGCGGTGGTCTTTGCGCACCCGGTCAACGCAACCGCTTTTAGTATCACTGATTCGCGTTTTGATGCCCGCACAATTCCGGAGAGTTACGTGTTCTTGCGCGATGTGGGGCGGGTGCCGTATGGAATTCAGCACACTGGTGACGCAAGGATTGCAGAGTTCGTCAGCGACGCCTCACCCGCCGCCATTCTTGAAAACGATGGCGTGCTGGTGACCGGATCGAGCGTGCTGGACGCCTTCGATCGTTTGGAGGTCCTTGAGTCGACGGCCGAAGCGGTCATCAATGCAGCAACACTCGGTGAGGTGGCCGCCATGTCTGACGATGTCATCGAGGAGTTGGGCCGCGCCTTCGGGCTCCCCTCGAAATCAGGGAGCTGATGCAGGTGCGGATAGGCTAGCCAACATTCCGATTTTGCCGTCGTCGATCACTTTCCTTCAACAGGATTTTACGCAAGCGAATGCTGAGCGGCGTCACTTCGACTAACTCGTCGTCCTCGATGTATTCCAACGCGGCTTCGAGTGACAAATTTCTTGGTGGTTTGAGGATGACATTTTCATCACTGCCTGCGGCTCGGATGTTCGTCAGTTTTTTCTCGCGGCACGGATTGACGGTCATGTCGTTGTCGCGAGCATTCTCGCCGACGATCATTCCCTCGTAGACTTCTGTACCGGGGGCAACCAGTAGTTCACTCCGGTCTTGCAGTCCGAACAGTGCGAACGGCATGGCTTTGCCGCTGACCATTGAGATCAATACGCCGTTGGATCGACGCGGGACTTCGCCTTCGACTGGGCGATAGCTATCGAATCGGTGGTGGATGATAGCGGTCCCACGCGTGGCGTTGAGCAACTTGGTTCGCAGCCCGATCAAGCCTCGTGAGGGGACCAGGAATTTCAGCAGGCTGTAATCGCTCCGCTGTGTTACCTCGTCGAGTTGACCTCGGCGATGTCCGACCAATTCCATTACCGGACCCATCGAATCGGTTGGAACTTCGACTCGCAGTGTTTCGAATGGTTCGTGTTTCTTGCCGTCGATCGTTTTGAAGATGACACGAGGTTTCCCAACGCTCAGCTCATAGCCTTCACGTCGCATCGTTTCGATCAGAATCGCCAGGTGCAACACGCCGCGGCCTTTCACAGCGTAGGCTTCGCTACCCTCGATCATGTCGACGCGCAGAGCAACATTGCGTTGCAGTTCTTTCTCAAGCCGCGTCTTGAGTTGACGCGTGGTGACGTATTTGCCTTCGCGTCCGACCATCGGGGATGAATTGACGCTGAACACCATTTCAAGTGTTGGCTCATCGACGGTCAGGCGAGGCAGCGGGTTGTTTGCATCGACGGCAGAAACCGTGTCACCGATCTCTGCTTTGGACAATCCTTCGATGGCAACGATGTCACCAGCACTCGCTGATTCCGCCGCGGCGCGACCGAGGTTGTCAAAGACAAAAAGGCCCCCGACCTTTTCCTTGTGCGCACCATCACTTTGATGTAGATCGATCGTCTGGCCGAGTTGCAATTTCCCCGATTCAATTCGGCCGATGGCGATTCGGCCGACGTACTCGCTCCAGCCGAGTGTCGTGACCATCATCTGCAAAGGTGCATCAGGGTCAACTTCGGGGCCAGGAATGGTATCCACCAACAAGTCCAGCAAGGGCCGCATGTCGGTATTGGTCGACTCCGGATCGGCTACGGCGTAACCGTCCTTGGCACTGGCGAATACGTAGGCTGCTGAATCGAGCTGGTTCTCGCCACCGAGTTCAGCCAGCAATTCCAAGCCTTCGTCGAGTGCCTCGGCCGAACGCGCGTCGGGGCGATCAATTTTATTGACCACGACGATCGGGCGAACTCCGGCCTGTAGAGCTTTCTCCAAGACGAACCGGGTTTGCGGCATCGGGCCCTCAGCGGCATCGACCAGCAGCAGGCAGCCGTCGGCCATCTTCACCACTCGCTCCACTTCACCGCCGAAATCAGCGTGGCCCGGCGTGTCGATCAGATTGATTTTCACGCCGCGGTAGGGCAACGCGATGTTCTTTGACAAAATCGTGATCCCCCGCTCCCGTTCCAAATCATTGGAGTCCAGGATTCGCTCGCCCTTTAATTCCGCATCCCGAAATTGACCACTTTGCCGAAGGAGGCAATCGACCAGGGTTGTTTTTCCGTGATCGACGTGAGCAATGATCACAACGTTTCGAATATCGTTTCGACGCAAGGTAGACCTAACCGGGATCGTTTGTAGCTGACGGAATGGTGAGGGAAGCCCGATTGAGGCAACCGTGATTAGTCTTCGACGCGGACAACTAGTGTCCTTCGAAGTGGGCAACTGGAGCGGTCATCGAGTTGCCATCGTTGAGGGTGATGACCAAGGTTCGTTTGACCGCGTCGCCCATCATCATCGCGGTGCCAAGCTCCATATTCTCTAGTGTCCAACTCCCAGACTCTTCGCCTGGTTTGAAGACATATTGACTGTCGGTTCCATCGACGGTTGTTTCGACCGCGATCTGTTTGACTGATTCGGCCATTTCAGCTGGCGGAATCAACAAGAACGTACCGCTTGCACTGTCAAAATCCCACTCGATTTCGGTCCCGTCGTTCAGATCGACGACTGGGTAGCCGTTGGGGCCGTGCTTATGGTCGTGATCGTGCCCGTGGTCGGAAACATCTTCGCTCGACGGCGGAGGAGTGGTCACGACATTATCGGGTTCGCCTTGGTTGCAGCCAGTCAAAGTCAGGCCGAAACACAGGGCACATGTGGCCAGAATCGATGGGATAAACGTCTTCATGGTTAAAATTCCTTGCATTAGAGGGGGATTTGACAGGTCGCTAGTCACTACGCGGTAGTGATAACAGTTGATCGCTGATTGCGTTAGGGGCGCAATGGGAAGAGTTTTAACATCGAGCTGAACGCCGTTATGGACGCAGCCTGAAACCCGTAGGTATTCGTAGCCCTGCCCTCTTAATCGCGATTACCCGCAACTTTGCGGGTTTCCAATCGGTGGACGTTGTAAGTGGAGTAGATAAGTTGGCAAGTCGTTGGGTGCGGATGCCAAGCCGTTCGAGGCCAACGCCGCTGGCCGGAGGCTCGGTCGAAATCCAATCAACCAACATCGAATGCCCCAATCGCCCATCTTGGGCTCGATCTCCGACGATACCGTAAATTTCCGACGTGAATCGAAGAGTGGCGTTGTCAGGTTGAATCGCCTGTGCGATATTGCCGACGCAAAGCCCGCCACCGCAGTTACTGGAGCTAGCCGAATCACGGTTGTTCCAGCGGCCAACGCCGGTGTGAGCTGTGGCCCGATCCTGACAACCCACGGTTTTCGGTAGTTCCGGCAGGCGTCAAGCGTCCGACGACGTTGATGATCGCCCTGCAAGTCTTGCCCGCCCAGGTTGCCCCTGTAGCCCACGAACACCGTGGGCTTTAGGCACGACCGACTTTGTGAAAAAAATCACAAAGTCGATCTCGAACGATTTGTTGGCGGTCTTTGACACCGGACACGAACGCGCTTCCCCTCGATGGCGAGCCTGAATCCTGCGATGACCACGATCAAACAAGGGCTAGACCTTCCCATCCTTGGTAATCCCGAACAGCATGTTGAGATTGCCAAGGCTGTCAGCCGCGTCGGTTTAGTCGGGGACGACTATGTCGGCATGAAACCCACAATGCTGGTCAATGAAGGTGACCGCGTACGTGTTGGCCAACCGCTGTTCGAAGATAAGAAGAACCCGGGCGTGCTTTTCACGAGCCCCGCCTCCGGCACGGTTGCTTCGATTAATCGCGGTCCCAAGCGGAAGTTCGAATCGATCGAGGTCGACGTCGATGGCGACGACCGAATCGAGTTCGACAACGCTCGCGGGATGGATCCAGTCGCTGCGAGCCGCGATGAAGTCGCCGATGTGTTGCGACAGTCAGGCCTGTGGACCGCGATCAGAACCCGTCCATTCGGAAAAGTACCTGCTCTTGGGTCGAGTCCGAGCTCGATTTTTGTTCAGGCCATCGACACCAACCCACTCGCCGCTGACCCCTCCATTGTGCTGGCGGATCGCAAGGACCAGTTCACGCTTGGCTTGCAGGCGTTGGCGCGGTTGACCGACGGCACAGTTTTTGTCTGCAAAGCGGTCGATGCAGAGATCCCTGGCAGCGGTGTCGATCGCATTCAGGTTGAATCGTTCGCCGGGCCGCACCCATCGGGTTTGGTCGGGACACACATCCACCTGCTTGATCCGGTCGGTCCGACCAAAACGGTTTGGTACATCGGGTACCAAGACGTTTGTGCGATTGGGGCGTTGCTGCAAAGCGGCACTCTCGACACAAGGCGAGTGATTTCGCTGGCGGGGCCGGTTGTGAAGCAGCCTCGCTTGCTCGAGACCCGGCTTGGCGCTTCGGTAAACGAGTTGGTCGAAGGTGAAGCCGAAGAAGGCAAAGTTCGCACAATCAGCGGTTCAGTACTTTGCGGCCGCACGGTTCACGCACCCCAGCATTACCTGGGACGCTATCACACCCAGATTTCTATCCTGGAAGAGGGCGACGAGCGAGAATTCCTCGGTTGGCAAAAGCCCGGCATGGATAAGTACTCGTTGACTCGCGTGTTCGCTTCTGCGGCGTTGCCGGAGAAGAAGTTCGCATTCAGCACCAGTACGCATGGCAGTGAAAGGGCGATGGTTCCTTTGGGAACTTACGAGAAGGTCATGCCCTTGGATATCTTGCCCACTCAACTACTGCGGTCATTGATTTACCGCGACACCGACGAGGCACAGCAGTTAGGTGTGCTGGAGTTGGAGGAAGAAGACTTAGCTTTGTGCACCTTTGTGTGTCCTGGCAAATATGAATATGGTTCGCTGCTTCGCGAAAGCTTGGCGACGATCGAAAAAGAAGGCTGATCTGCGACCGTTTTGTCGGTGAGAATCTGGCGGAATAAACAATCGCTGTGAAAGACAGGAATTAGAGAACATGAAAGCACTCCGAGACGCCCTGGATAAGGTACATCCTTGGTTCGCCAAGGGTGGGCCATTGGAAATGGCGTACCCGATGTACGAAGCGCTCGATACGTTTTTGTACACGCCCGGTGAAGTGGCGGAAGGTTCAACGCACGTTCGTGACGGGATTGACCTGAAGCGGATGATGATCACCGTGGTGATGGCGTTGGTCCCGATCACTTTGTTTGGGATGTGGAACGCCGGTTACCAAGCCAACCTTGCGATACAGGAAATGTCAGCGGTTGGTATGGAGCACGCCGGCGATTGGCATTACACCATCTATGAAGCACTGGGTTTCAAAAATGATCCCAGTTCAATCGCTGGTAACTTCGTGCTCGGTGCACTGCACTTTCTGCCGATTTACATCGTCTGCATGTTTGTGGGCGGTCACGTTGAGTTAGTGTTCAGCGTGCTCCGTGGGCATGAAATCAACGAGGGATTCCTCGTCACTGGTTTGCTGTTCCCGCTGACGCTGCCGCCGACGATCCCGCTCTGGCAGGTTGCGATCGGTATCGCCTTTGGCGTCATCGTTGCGAAAGAAGTGTTTGGTGGGACCGGGCGAAACTTCTTGAACGTCGCTCTCACGAGTCGCGCGTTCCTGTACTTCGCTTATGCCGGCCAAATTAGCGGTGACAAAGTATGGACAGCAGTTGACGGGTACAGCGGTGCAACAGCACTCGGCCAGATGGCAAACGTACCAACTGGTGATTCTGCTGTTGAGAGTCTCAATAAGGTTCAATATGCGTGGCAGGTAGCAGGTGAGAGTTCCGGAATCGGCGTGGTCGATTTCGGTTTTGCAAGCCAGACCCTGAACTCGTGGACGAACGCATTCCTGGGAACGATTCAGGGGTGTGTTGGCGAGACGAGCACACTGCTCTGCATCGTTGGTGCTGCCATCCTGATCGGTGCTGGCATCGGCTCCTGGAAAATCATGGCCAGCGTCGTGCTCGGTGTTACGGTCACGTCCGCTTTGATGAACGGGATTTACACCGCTGGTGACATGAATCCGATGTTCGCTGTCCCGTTTTATTGGCACCTCGTCATTGGCGGTCTCGCGTTTGGGTTGGTCTACATGGCGACCGATCCTGTCAGTGCATCGATGACGGAAACTGGAAAATGGTTCTACGGTGGGTTGATCGGTTTCATGACTGTCCTCATTCGGGTCATTAACCCCGCTTATCCCGAGGGCATCATGCTTGCCATTCTGTTCGGCAATGTCTTTGCCCCATTGATTGATTATTTCGTTGTTCAAGCCAACGTTCGAAGGAGGATTGCCCGCTATGCCACCTCGTGATTCGTTAATAGGAACTGTTTTGGTGACGGCCGTGTTGTGCGTTGTCTGCTCTTTGGCAGTCAGCAGCGCAGCGGTGTTTTTGCGTCCAAGGCAGGAAGCAAATGAGAAATTGGACCAGCAAATCAACATTCTCGACGCAACCGGTTTGGCCGTCGGCGAATATGGTTTGCAGGCGAAACAGCTCGACGCCGAGCAGGTTGCTGAACTCAACACCTGGATTAGTTCAGCGTTGATCGACCTGAATACGGGCGAGGAGACCGACGCGCTCGACATCGATCAGTACAACATGTTGGAGGTTGCTGACAGCAAGGAATTCGGAGTCGACATTGTCGAGCCCGAGTTCGATTTGGGTGAGCAGCGGCGTCCGACCGTGATGAAGGTTTATTTCGTTACACGCCCAGGTTCGACCGAACCGCAACAGGTCGTGTTGCCCGTCTACGGCAAAGGCTTGTGGGGAAGTTTGTACGGTTATTTAGCGGTCAAGAGCGACCTGAAAACCGTGCAGGGCTTGACCTTCTATCAGCACAAAGAGACTCCCGGCTTGGGCGGAGAGGTCGACAATCCACTGTGGAAGAAGCAGTGGGAAGGCCGCAAGCTTTTCGATAATGAAGGGAAGCCAGCTTCCATGGTCTTCAAAGGCCCGGCACCTTCCGATAATCCCTACGCGGTCGACGGATTGTCAGGGGCGACGATTACCAGTCGTGGTGTCACCGCACTGTTGCGGTATTGGACGAGTGATGATGGATACGGGAAGTATCTGGAAAAGTTGGGGCAGAGCTCCGGAAACGCGAGCGAAGGTTAATAAAGGGAATACCAATCATGGCGAAGCCAAAAGATGTTTTGCTTGATCCGCTGATCAACAACAATCCGATCGCATTGCAGATTCTCGGAATCTGTTCGGCACTCGCGGTCACCACAAAAATGGAAACCTCATTGGTGATGAGCCTCGCGGTGATTGCCGTGACTGCTTTCAGCAATTTGGCCGTGAGTGCGATTCGGCACTACATCCCCAGTAGCATTCGTATCATTGTCCAGATGACAGTGATCGCATCCTTGGTGATTGTGGTCGACCAAATTTTGAAGGCCTATCTGTATGACATCAGTAAGCAGTTGTCGGTCTTCGTTGGTTTGATCATCACGAACTGTATCGTGATGGGTCGAGCCGAGGGATTCGCGATGAAGAACGACACCAAGATGAGTTTCCTAGACGGAGTCGGCAACGGCCTTGGTTATGGACTTGTATTGATGTTTGTTGCTTTCTTCCGCGAGCTCTTTGGGAGTGGATCGTTGTTTGGGGTCGAGATTTTTCAGCTCGACCGCAACGGTGGCTGGTACAACCCCAACAACTTGATGTTGTTGCCCCCGAGTGCGTTTTTCCTAATTGGATTCATGATTTGGGCAATCCGAGCAGTCAAGCCGGAACAGATCGAAGAGGCTTGAGGAACAAAAAGTAAAGAATCATGGAAAACTACATCAACATTTTTATTACGGCGGTTTTCATTGAAAACCTTGCACTCGCCTTCTTTTTGGGGATGTGCACATTCCTGGCGATCAGCAAGAACGTCAAAACTGCAATTGGCTTGGGTGCAGCGGTGATCGTCATCGAGGCGGTCACGATACCGGCGAATCAACTGATTTACAGTCTGTTGTTGAAGAAGGGTGCGTTGGCGTCTTGGGTCCCTGGGGGGATCGTGCCGTCATCGATCGACCTGGCGGCCGTCGATTTATCGTTCCTCTCGTTCATCAGCTACATCGGCGTGATCGCGGCGATGGTGCAAATCCTGGAGATGGTTCTGGATAAGTTTTTTCCACCGCTCTACAACGCACTGGGAATCTTTCTGCCGCTGATCACCGTGAACTGCGCAATCCTAGGTGGATCGCTGTTCATGCAGGAAAAGAATTACAACTTCGGCGAATCCGTCGTGTACGGTCTTGGTTGCGGCGTCGGTTGGGCATTAGCGATTGCTGCACTCGCCGGGATTCGCGAGAAAATGAAATACAGTGACGTCCCTCCACCACTTCGCGGTTTAGGGATTACGTTCATCACAGTTGGGTTGATGGCGTTGGCATTTATGTCCTTTGGCGGAATTCAGTTGTAGCGGTCAGACCGCATCGAATTCACTTCTCAAAGCGAACCGAAAACGAGCTTGCAAAGATGACTATTTTTCTCGGCGTTTTGATGTTCACCGGCGTCGTCCTGGCGTTGGTTTTGATCATTCAAGCCGCCAAAAGCCAGTTGGTGGCTTCTGGTCCCGTCAAGATTTTGATCAATGAGCAGAAGACAGTCGAAATCCCTGCGGGTGGCAAACTGCTGAGTGCCCTGGCCGACGCTGGTGTGTTCGTAAGTAGTGCTTGCGGTGGTGGCGGTACTTGCGCTCAGTGCAAGGTCAAGGTGCTCGACGGTGGCGGAGAAATTTTGGCCACTGAGAAGGACCACATCAACAAAAAAGAAGCTGCTGACGGAGAGCGTCTAAGCTGCCAAGTGGCCGTCAAGAGCGACATGACTGTCGAGGTGCCCGCCGAGGCGTTCGATACGAAAAAGTGGGTTTGCAAGGTTCGCAGCAACCATAACGTCGCGACCTTCATCAAGGAGTTCGTGCTTGAACTTCCCGAGGGCGAAGAGGTCGACTTCCGCGCGGGTGGATACATTCAAATTGAGTGCCCACCGCACGAAGTCCACTACAAAGATTTCGTCATCGAAGACGAGTATCGCGAGGATTGGGATAAGTTCGACGTTTGGCGTTACGTTTCCAAGGTTGAAGAACCGGTTGTTCGTGCTTATTCGATGGCGAATTACCCCGGCGAGAAAGGAATCATCATGTTGAACATTCGCGTGGCGTCTCCGCCGCCGCGAATGCCCGATGTTCCCCCTGGGAAAATGAGCAGTTGGATTTTTGGCCTGAAGCCTGGCGACGAGGCGACAATCTCGGGTCCTTACGGTGAATTTTTCATCAAAGATACCGACGCCGAGATGGTCTACATCGGTGGCGGTGCTGGGATGGCACCATTGCGAAGCCACATCTTTGAACTCTTCAAGCGACAGAATTCAAGCCGGAAAGTCTCCTACTGGTACGGTGGTCGGAGTCTGCGAGAGCTGTTCTACATCGATCACTTCCGAGGGATCGAGAAGGACCATCCGAACTTCTCATTCAACATCGCTCTCAGTGAGCCGATGCCCGAGGACAACTGGGATGGCTATGTTGGGTTCATTCACCAAGTGGTCTTGGACAACTACCTCAGCAAGCATGCCGCTCCGGAGGATATCGAGTATTACATCTGCGGTCCTCCAATGATGAATCAAGCCGTCTTCAAGATGCTCGACGACTTGGGTGTCGAGCCGGAGAATATCGCGTACGATGACTTCGGTGGTTAGCGGTAGCGTCGGCTGCCGGTTGAGCGTTGCCGAATGATTGCGTGCTGACTGAGAGAATGCGGCATGCTGTCGCAAGTCGCGAACGTTTTGGTTGTCAGGGCATGCCGTCGGCTGTTCGGTCGGCAGGCGGCTTGGATAGAATCAGACTCAAGTCTGCATGCGGCGTCTTCTGAATGCTACAAGCGGGCTTAGACGGGGTGCCAGTCGAGGACTAGGCATCGTCGCAGCACGGAATCGCTTTGAACCGACCATGCCTGAGTGCAAACAGGCGGACAAGACCTGGGTGCATACAGGCGAAAAAGACGTTGGGTGTCGTCATGAAACCAATGGCAATCGCGTTGCTCCTCTTGTTGACGCCGATCTCGGTTATTGCAGAAGAAGCAACGATTCTAGAGTTGGTCGGTCCCACGATGGGGACGCGGTTTACGGTCAAAGTCTTTGCGCCTGAAGCGATGGACATGAGCGCTGAGGATGCCCAGATCCGAGTCGATGGGCTTCTTCGTGCGGTCAACGACCAGATGTCGACTTACCTCCCAAGTTCGGAGATAAGTCGTTTCAATCAGTCTGAATCTTTGGAGTGGTATGACGTCAGCTCCGGGTTCGCCGAGGTTGTCGCATACGCGCTATCGGTCGCAGAGAAAACCGATGGCGCGCTGGATATTACTGTTGAGCCGCTCGTGAATGCCTGGAACTTTGGCCCTGCGGCACGCACTTCCGATCCGCCCGGTGACGCTCAAATTGAGCAGTTGAGACAGTGGGTCGGATTCGAGAAACTAGCAGTCCGGCTCGATCCGCCGGCTTTGAAAAAGACACATCCAAAATTGGAAATCGATCTTTCGTCGATCGCAAAAGGTTACGCGGCGGACGAGGTCGTCCGAATGCTCGCCGAACATGGTGCGGACAATGTATTCGTTGAGATCGGTGGTGAAGTGCGAACGGCCGGTAACAAGGCTGGGCAGTGGTGGAAGGTCGGGATTCAATTGCCCGATGCAGTTTCCGACACCGTGATGATCGCCCACGCGTTGAGCACCGGCGGTGATGACGATCAAGCGATGGCGACCTCCGGCGATTACCGGAATTTCTTTGAATCCGATGGAGTGCGTTATTCCCACACGCTCGATCCGGCGACGGGGCGGCCCGTGACGCATGCGTTAGCATCGGTTTCCGTGGTTGCCGGATCGTGTATGGCTGCTGACGCCTGGGCGACCGCAATGAATGTGTTGGGAGCGGAACGTGGGAAGTTGATTGCGGAGCGTGAAAAGCTGAACGTTTTGTTGGTGAGTCGACAGGCCGATGGGTTTGCGATTGACGGGACGGGGACACTGGCGGGTTACGCCAGCACTGGCGAAGAAACCCAGATTGCTGCTGAGGAGGCCGGGCAAGAAAAGGACAGCGGTAATCTGTTCGCGGTCTTGTTGGTGACCTTCGTGGCTTTCGCGGTCGTGCTTTTCGGAATGGCTGTCGGGGTGATGTTCGGTCGGCGGTCGATCAGCGGATCTTGCGGCGGATTGGCCAACGCCAAGAATCAGGACGGAAGTGTGAGTTGCTCTCTTTGCAGTAATCCAGCGGACGCCTGTAAAGAATTGCGTCAGCGGATGCAGGAATCAAAGTAACGCACAACGCTCAATTTCGCTTGGTAGATTACGATAACCTCATTGAGTTGGCGTAGCGTTTCAAGAGTTGCTGCCACTCCTTATCACATCTGGATTGATTGAAGCTAATGGAAACGATTGAATCCGTTTTGCCTGACCGGGCTCGGAAGTCCCGGCGGCGTGCGATCGTGGGGCTTGCCGTTGGTGTGTCGTCGATCGCAGTTCTTCAGGTCCTCGCTCCCTCGACGGACCACCAGATGGCGAACATGGCTAGCTTTTTGATTGGATTGATCACGCTCTGTTTTGTCGGCCTGCAACTGCACCGACTGGCCAAATTGAATGGCCACCGCTTACAGGTACCCGTCACGGTAATGTCGACCATCGCAATCGCCTGCTTGGTTTTCGAGTTCGATGGATTTAGCGGGGAATTACTGCCGCAATTCAAGCTGAGATTTGGTGGTTCTGTTCCTCCCTTGCGAGTTCTTTCCTCTCAAGGCGAGAGCCGAGTGGATACTGAAGCGTCGGGAAAGCCGTCGACAGACTCGTCAGGCGAAGTTGCGTCGACAGGTTTCCTCGGGAATCAACGGACAGGGGTGATTTCAAAACGAGAGTTTGCAGTACCGACGGACGTTTCGGAACTGGAAATTGTTTGGGACCAAGGGATCGGGGCGGGATGGGCTTCGTTCGCCGTTGGTTCAGGAAGAGCGGTGACTTTGGAACAACGCGAATCGATGGATTGTGTTACCTGCTATGACTTGCAGTCTGGTGAGCTGTTGTGGATGCAAAGTCATCAAGCGGTTCACTCACACCCAATGGGTGGAGCGGGGCCGCGAAGTACTCCAACGATTGACGGAGACAAAGTCTACGCCCAAGACGCTGAAGGGTTGGTTTGGTGCTTGGATCTGCGGTCAGGTAAGACGGTCTGGGTGGTTGACCTGTTGGAGTTGGCGGGCTGGACACAGGTCGAAAGTGAAGCCGCGGTCACGTGGGGACGCTCCGGTTCTCCCTTGCTTGTTGATGGTCTGTGTGTTCTCCCCTATGGAGGTCCTGCCGGCAATCAAGCGACGGGCCGCAGTTTGATAGCGCTGGATGCCGAATCAGGGGAAGTGCGTTGGACAGCGGGAACTGACCAGATCAGTTATGCGTCTCCGGTCTTGATGAATCTAGGCGGCCAGAAGCAGATCGTTTCGGTGAACGAAAAGACGGTCAGTGGTCACCTCGTCGACGACGGAAAATTATTATGGGAGATCAGTTGGCCAGGCCAATCGAGCGGCGGCGCGAACTGCGCATCGGCTGTCGATGCGGGAGATGATCGATTGATTGTTGGGAAAGGCTATGGTGGTGGAAGTGCATTGGTCAAAGTAACGCGTGACCAAGAGGGTAACTTCGCGGCGGTACCCGAGTGGGAATCGATGCGGTTTCTGAAGACGAAATTCACCCACGCATGCGTCGATGCGAACACAGCCTACGGGATCAGCAACGGTTCTCTCGAAGCGATCAAGATTGACAGCTGCGAGCGTTTGTGGACGCAGTCTCGCAGGTCACGATTCGGGCAAGGGCAGATTTTGTTGGTCGAAGATGTGATCGTTGGGCAAGCGGAAGCAGGAGAGGTCGTTTTTGCTCGTGCCACGCCGGACGATTACGAAGAGCTGTCGCGGTTTTCTGCGTTGCAATCAAAAACCTGGAACATCCCCACCATTGCCGGCCGTTACCTTCTGGTTCGCAATGACCGACAAGCGATTTGTTATCGTTTGCCCCCGCGAGAGTCAGAGTGAGCGTTAAAAAGCGAGACCAATCATTCGCCGAATGATGTGACTCGCTTGCCCGCCGTATTAGAGTCTGCCGGCGTATTAAAATTTGCCGGCGTTTTAAAATTTGCCGGCGTTTTAGAGTTTGCCGGCGTATTGAAGTTTGCTGGCGTTTTAAAGTTTGACGCGTTGGCCAGACTTCGCACTCTCGTAGACCGCTTGGATGACTTCGACGCTTCGCCGGCCTTGGTGTCCATCGATCAGTGGGGCTCGCTTCTCATTGATCGCAGCAACGAAATCGCTGAAGACCATGGTGTGGCCGTGATGGTCGATGGCGGAGGGATCTGCGGCGCCACCACCCGATTCAGTTTGTCCCGCCATGCGTTTGCGAATGTCGGCATCTTCGGCTGTTTCCTCCGCAAAGTTCCATTCCTTGAGGTCTTCCTCCTCCAGCACAGCGGATCCTTTGTCGCCACTAATTTCGATCCGTTTTAGTGAGCCTGGGAAAGAGGTGGTGGTGGCTTCCATGATGCCGAGGGCACCTGATTTAAATTTCAGGTTTGCGACAGCGACATCTTCGACCTCGATTCGCTCGTGGGTCAACGTGGCGGTCATCGCACTGATTTCCTCAACATCGCCCATCAGCCACAGCAGCAGGTCGACGGAGTGGATCGCTTGATTCATCAGAGCTCCACCACCATCGAGGGCCCAAGTCCCGCGCCAGGCACCACTGTCGTAGTACTCTTGGCTGCGATACCACTTCACATAGGCATCCCCCATGGTGACACGGCCAAAGCGACCCTGCTCGACGGCCTGTTTCATCAAGCGGCTTGACTCGTGGAACCTGCTTTGGAAGGTGACGGCCAAGCGAACGCCCGACTTTTCGCAGGCTTGAATGATTTGATCGCAGCGTTCGGTGGTTACCTCAAGCGGCTTTTCAACGATCACGTGCTTGCCCGCCTCGGCAGCAGCAACGGCAGGGTCGAGATGTGCGCCGCTTGGGGAGCAGACGGTGATCGCATCGATTTCAGGGTCTGCCAGCATCGCTTCGAGTGATTCGAAGGCTCGGCAGCCTTGCTTTTCGGCGAACGCTTCTGCGAATTCTGCTTTCCGGTCAGCACAGCCGACCAAGTGAGCACCTGTCGCATCTGCGATCGCGCGGGCATGAAAGTTGGCGATCATTCCACAGCCGACGATTCCGATTCCTATGCTCATCGAACGCTACCGATCCTCAGGTGAATGTTGGACATCTATCAACCCCTGAGTCTATTGGGCGATCGAAGCTCCAACAAGGCGATGACGGTCCAGCCCAGCGGCTCGAAGCTGACAGCTGCTGAGAGGTCCTTTGCCGTCGCTTTTCGGCTTGAAGTTTTAATTTTTATGGATGGCGATCGCTCGTCTGTGGTTCCCTTTTAGGGGCTCAGCGGCTACCGTTTTGGCAGTCCTAACGCCACACGGTGTTCGCATTGGCACAGCCAACCACCATGACGGTCCGCAAACTCGCCGACGTGCCTCGTCTGTTAGATGAGTCAGCGGGTATCGGTACGCGCGTTGCTAGCCTGTCCGCCGGCAGCCCCCTCGCATTTTCTGGCGTTTGGGGAGCCCTTCGCGCGGTGCTCGCCGCTTCGCTCTCACGCTCTAGTCCGCATGTTTTGATGCTGCTACCGCAGGCTGCGGATGCCGACATCGTTGCAGGGGATGCGATCGCGTTTGGGTTATCCGAGTCGCTGTCCTTGCCCCTTTCCACGAGTGATGGCTCGGCATCTTCGATTCGTGACGATGACTACGCCGACCGGCTACGCGTACTTCAGCAGTTGACGCACCGAGATGGCGAGGCAGCCATGCCCTTGCTTGTGACA
>JAQWPZ010000040.1 GCA_029245125.1 Rubripirellula sp. | reverse complement strand
TGTGGTAGCCAACAAATGATTCTGTACCGGAATCCAAAACTGGTCCTGCGACCGTCATCCCATTGATTGGATTCGGGCGATCCAAAACAACAAATCGCAAACCATGCTCGGCGGCAGCCCGCATCGCGCCACCCATTGTTGAAATGTAAGTGTAGAAGCGTGTTCCGATGTCTTGAATATCGAACACAATGGTGTCGACATCTTTCAACATCTCACCGGTTGGCACGCGTGTGTCACCGTAAAGACTAAAGATTTTCAACCCGGTCTGTTCATCCTGGCCATCACGGATTTCTGCCTGATCAAGTTGACCGGCGAATCCGTGTTCAGGACTGAACAGCGCCACCAAGTCAACGTTGTCCGCTTCGGCAAGTAGCTTGACCGTGGAAATCCCATGAAGGTTGACGCCGGTATGATTTGTGATCAAACCAACGCGTCGGCCTCGCAAGGAATGAAAATCATCCTCTTGCAAGACATCAATTCCCGCCAGGGTCTGCCCCCTGACGCATGCAAGAGGGCACAACGTTAGCAACAGCACAGCACAGATCGTCAACGGTTTCACGGGGCATTTTCCTCAGCTGTTTCAGATGTTACGGACCGGTCCAACGGGAAAACCCAACTTGCCAACAAGCCAATCACAAACGTCACGACTGAGCCAATCAAAGCCAACCAGGTCCAGGCGACCGCGGTCCCAAATTTGATGCAGGTCAGAGTCAGAACGCCAATCACCATGCCGACCAAGACACCTCGCTGATGGGCTGACTTAGTCAAAACACCAAGTGCAAAAACGCCCAACAGAATACCGGCGGTGAATCCTGCAATCGCCAGAGCATCCTTCACGACGCTTTTTGACACCCAACTAGCTCCGATCCCAATCATGATCTGCAGAACGCCGAACGCAACGGTGAAGCGACGACTAACGCGAAGCAACTGATCCGAATCAACATTTCGGCCACGCCGCTGTTGCCAGGGGGAGAAAAAATCAGCAACTGCCGCCGTCGCGGATGAATTCAACGAACTCGATAGTGTCGACATAGCAGCCGCAAAGACGGCCGCCAAGGTTATCCCCACAATCCCGACGGGCAGTTGGTTCACGATGAATGTCGCAAACACTTCGTCCGGGTGTTCAAATTGTTTTGGTACTACACGTTCATAGAAACATGCCAGGGCAACGCCAAGCGTCAGGAACAGTGCAAACTGGAACGCGACAACAAACCCACTCGCGATCACGGCACGCGATGCATCTCGACTGCTTCTTGCAGCAAGGTACCGTTGCACGAGCATCTGATCCGTCCCATGCGTTCCGAGCGTGAGCACGGCACCACCAATTACTCCAGCCCACAAAGTGAATGGTTCCGTCCATAGACTGAATTCATCCGTACTGGCCCAACGAAGATCAAAAACCTGCCAACGTTCAGTCGATTCACCAAACGCTACCAACTCGCTCCAACCACCTGGTATTTGGCTTACCAAAATCCAGAGCGCGATCACCCCGCCAATTGTGTAGATTACAAATTGGATGCAATCGCTCCAAATCACAGCCTTCATGCCACCAAAAAAGGTGTAGAAGACCGTCGCGACTCCAATCAGTCCGATACAGAGTGGTAGTGGAAGCCCGAGAACTTTTTCCAGCGCGATGCCGGCCAAGAACAACCGCAGTCCGTCACCCAGATTTCGTGTCACCAAAAACAACAAAGACGCGGCCCGTTTGCTCGAGCCACCGAACCGCTGATTTAACACCTCATAAGCGGTGTACATTTCACCACGAAAATAAAGTGGAACCAAAATGATCGCCACAGCCGTTCGGCCAACGACATAACCAATCGTAAGCTGCAGGAACCGCATGTCACCTGAAACAGCAAATGCTATTCCTGGCACACTCAGAAAAGTCGCAGTACTCGTTTCAGTCGCGACGATGGATCCCAGAATTGCGTACCACGGCAAATCCCGCCCACCGAGCAAATAACCAGAAAGATCACGCTGGTTATGCCCAATGCGCAAACCGAGTGCCAACATCCCCAGCATGTAAAACACCAAGATCGCAGCGTCGACCGCGTGAATCGCCAAACCGATTTCCTTTGCTTCAATGCGAAGGTATTACGTTCAACGGGATAGATTCACCCCGAGCCCGTCGTACAATGATCAACGATTGTGAATTAAACATGAACAAAGAACAACCTACAACGCTTAATCACCTAACGACTGAGGCGAGAAATCCAGACTCAGCGACCCTCGATTCGCTCACTGCGATTGAGATCGTTCGTCTCATGAATGCGCAAGACGCAAGCATTGCGGATGTCATTGCGAGTGTTGCCGATCCAATTGCGAAGGCGATTGAAGTCATCGCTCGACAATTCCGCGTTGGTGGACGCCTGATCTACATGGGGGCTGGGACATCTGGCCGACTCGGCGTCCTTGACGCGAGCGAGTGCCCACCGACATTTAGCACGGACCCCAAAATGGTCGTGGGCTTGATTGCAGGTGGATCCAACGCTCTAACACGAGCAATTGAGGGCGCCGAGGATCATCCCGAGTTTGGCAAGCGTGATTTGGTTGACGTGGAATTGTGTGACCGAGACGTTCTGGTTGGAATCGCCACCAGTGGCCGCACGCCCTACGTCATCGGTGGCTTGCAGTACGCTCGTCATGTCGGCGCATCCACGATCGGGTTCAGCTGCAACAATCACTGTGGTTTGAAGGCTCACAGTCAAATCATGATCTCGCCCGTGGTTGGCCCCGAAATCATTAGCGGCTCGACCCGCATGAAAGCGGGCACAGCCACGAAAATGGTTTTGAACATGCTGACCACCGGTGCCATGGTGCGAATCGGAAAAACCTATGGCAACCTGATGGTTGATTTGAAAGCCACCAATGAAAAACTGATTGAGCGGTCCGGGAGAATTGTTTCAGAACTAACCGGACTGAATCCTAGCGAGGCTCAATCTCTTCTCGCGCGGTGTAATCACGAAGTAAAAACGGCCATCTTCAGTCACCTTTGCAGAGTTGATTCGGATGAAGCGAGGCAAAGATTAGCCGAAGCTGACGGACACCTCCGGGATGCATTGGAATCGTCGGAACGATGACACAGAACAATCCTCAAATGGACTCCGAGACCAAACTGATTTTGGGAGTAGACGGGGGCGGCAGCAAGACAATCGCTTGCCTGGCAGAAAGCGATCTATCCGGCCCACCGAGAATCCTCGGTGTTGGACATGGAGGACCTTCTAACTGCCGAAGCGTTGGAACTCAACAAGCCATCAATCAGCTGAGGCTAGCCATCGAGGCAGCCTTTGTTGACGCGAAACGACAGCCGACTGAGGTCGCATCAGCATGTTTAGCATTGGCAGGTGCTGATCGGAAAATCGAAAAAGAACAATTCCAGCAGTGGGCGAAGCAAGCCAATTTGGCCGAGGCTGTTGTTGTTAATAACGATGCACTCCCCGTCGTGTACGCAGCCTTCCCTGACGGGGTGGGAATTGGCTTAATCGCTGGAACAGGTTCCCTGGCGATTGGCCGTAATCAGGATGGCAGCTCGTCCAGATGTGGCGGATGGGGCGGATTATTTGGTGATGAAGGCAGTGGCTATAGCATCGCAGTTGCTGCCCTCCGGGCGGCTGCATGGGATGAAGACGGGCGTGGTCCCAGCACCGCGCTCCGGCAAATTTGGCTGGAACGGTTGAACGTCAAAACGCTTAATGAAGCGATTCCCAAACTTTACGATCCCGGAACAGATCGGGCAGAGATCGCAGCCTTTGCCCCTCAAGTTTTCAAAGCTGCCGACGCGGGTGACTCCGTAGCCAGCGAAATCATCGAAGAGGCAGCCTCACAACTCGCCAAACTGGTGACGACACTTCAGCAACAGCTACAACCGGGCACCAGCCCGCTGCGGCTCGCCCTCAGCGGCGGGATTCTTAACAATCAAACCAGCTTTACGAATCGGATTCTCGAAATCCTTCGGCAGCCAAACCATCAGCTGATCGAAACGGTGATCGTGCGTGATCCAGTTCAGGGTGCAATCAATATCGCCGCCGATCAAATCTCCTTATGATGGCCGCCCCAGAGCGTCCACGGAGCTCTGATCGCTATTCTGAAGAAAAACCATCTGGCGATATTGGCCGTTTCGGTCGAGTAATTCTTGATGGGTTCCCACCTCCGCCACACGACCATCCTCCAGAACAACAATTTTGTCAGCATTGGTGATGGTGCTAAGTCGGTGAGCAATCACAAAAGCAGTTCGATCCTCTAGCAATTCGGCCAAACTCTGCTGGATCAGCCGTTCGCTTTCACTGTCCAAGTTGCTGGTCGCTTCGTCGAGAATCAAAATTTTCGGGTCGGCCAACAACGCCCGTGCAATCGCAAGCCGCTGACGTTGTCCGCCGGAGAGCTTGACGCCCCGCTCGCCAATCGTGGTGTCGTAGCCTTGTGGTAACCGGCGAATAAACTCATCGGCAGCGGCCGCTTTCGCTGCGTCAACAATTTTAGACTCACTGGCACGACGTCTTGCATAGGCGATATTCTCGCGGATGGTACCGTCAAACAGAAACACATCCTGCTCGACAATCCCGAGCAAGCTGCGGTAAGAATCAAGCTGAATATCTCGCAAATCACGGCCATCCAAGCAGATACTTCCAGAAGTCACATCGTAAAAACGGGCAATCAAATTCGTGAGCGTTGTTTTCCCGGCGCCACTCCGCCCAACCAACGCAACAGTTTCACCCGGCGAAACATCCAGTGAAATGTCTTCCAGCACCATGGGCTCAGAATCTGGATACTGAAACGAGACATTGCGAAACGTCATCGCTCCGGCAACGGTTGGTCGATCTAATCGAATCGATGTTTCTTTGCGAGGCAGTTCCTCCTCGCTTTCCAAGACATCCAAGATACGATCCAGCCCGGCCAAGTTATTTTGAAATGACACAGCACTGCCAGCGATCGTCGCGAGCGGATCAAGCAACATTGTCAGATAGACCAAGAACATCATCAGGTCACCGAGTGTCAATTCACCACCGATGATTTGGTAACCGCCGTACAACAACAGTGCCGTAGAGGCTAATGGGATCACTACCTCCCAAATCATCTCGATAATTCTTGTCCACCACCAAGTGAAGAGCTGCTGACGAACGAGGTAATCGCTTTCGCGTACAAACCGAGTCGACTCACTGCGGGAACGTGAAAACGTTCGAACGACACGAATACCGCTAAACGTCTCCGTCGCGTTACCGTCGATTTGCTGCCGCTGCTTACGCAGATCGCGGTAAAGTGGTCGGATCCTATTGATCCATGTGCGGTGCGTGACCCAAACGACGGGCAACAGCAACAGCCCACCAACCATCAGCTTCCAATCCACAAGCATCAGGATCACCAAGCTACCAACGAACTGGACAGTCGCTCGCCAGGGGTTGTAGAGCATGTTAAAGATCAGCTCGGCAACGCCTCCCGCATCCTCACGGATCAGACTGGCGACACCGCCACTCTTCATGTCATAGACTTTGTTTAACGGCAATCGAATGGCATGCTCAAAAACATGTCGGCGAATTGATACCTGGGTTTGGTTGACCGCCTTCGTCGCCATCCAGCGACTAGTCAGGTGAACGCAGGTTGCGAGGATCGTGATCACTACAACGACCACCGAAACTGCGAACAGCAATCCCATCGGCGAATCGGGTAGCGGCAACGATTGAAGGGGCTGTGGAAGAGGCTTTGGCGGACTGGTCAGAGCCGAGTCGATCGCCAGCTTCGTCCCTAGCGGCGGTATCAATCGCAGTCCAATCGCAACGGTCAGGAAGGCGAGTGCTGTGAGGATCCGAGTTCGTTGGCGGCCAGTCAGTGCCCAAAAGGCGCGAAGCAACTCCCAAACTTTTCGATCCCGTTCACCGAGCTTGGTCGGCGTGCCGCCGCTATAACGATGCGGGGCTGGCCGTTCACCACTAGCGTGCCGCTCACGCACTTTCTCACGATATTGGGCGAAACGACTGCGACTGGGTTGGGTTGGCATAGGGAAATTAAGGTTTCCAGAGTCGATCGCATCAGACGGCTAATACGCCGACGGAAATGCGAACCTGCTCAGCAGGTGTAAAGCCCGTCGAGTCGAGCTAATGGAATAAAGGTTTAATCATCAAGGAAGCGGGGCAGGGTGAGCCCCAAAGTTCGGTCGGCAAAGCAAAAACACGAATAATTGTTGCCAACCGGCAATGCCAACGACTACATTCTTCGCATGCAAATCACCGACTACATCGTTCTGATCGCCTACTTCGCCATCATGATTGGCATCGGTTTGTGGGCAATGCGCCGCGTTAGCGACCAAGAAGATTACTTCATGGGCGGCCGTGGCTTTGGAAAACTGCTGCAAACCTTCGCCGCATTTGGTGCCGGAACCGGTGCTCACGAGCCAGTCCAAGTGGGCCGAACAGCTTGGACGAGTGGTTTGAGCGGAGTCTGGTCCGCGTTAATGTGGCTGTTTGTGACGCCAGTGTACTGGATCACGGCGGTTTGGTACCGCCGAATGCGACATTTAACGCTGGGCGATTGGTTCGTCGAACGTTACGAGTCCCGCTCGATGGGTGTCGCGTACACCTTGTTCGCCATCGTCTTTTACATGTTCTATCTATCGACCATGTTTTCCGCGATCGCGAAGTTCGCCGTGCCCTTGTTAGGCTTTGAGACCGGCCTCTTCGGACTCGATTTGAAATTCACGCTGATCCCTTTGATTGCGATTGTGGTAATCGCCTACGGGGTACTGGGTGGGCTGACCGCTGCCTATTGGACTGACCTCATTCAGGGCCTGTTCATTATCGTGCTCTCGGTGCTGCTCATCCCATACGGCTTGTGGGCTGTCGCCAAGCAATTCGGTGGACCAGACGAACAAAGCTTGATGGACGGATTCCGGATCATGCACGAACGGGTCTCGACCGATTATTTCAATCTATTTTCGGGACCCAGCAGTGGTGAGTTCCCGATTCAATACATCGTCTCACTTTCGCTGCTGGCAATGGTCGGCATCGTCGTCCAACCGCACTTCATCGCGACGGGTGGCGGATCGGCGAAAAGTGAAGACGAAGCGCGAATCGGATTGGTTGTCGGAAACTTCCTGAAACGACTTTGCACGGTCGGCTGGGCGTTGACCGCTTTAATCGCTCTCGCGCTGCTGGCGGGAAGTCCTGAGATCGCGGCTGACCCCGATCGTGTCTGGGGAGTCGCTGCACGAGAAATCCTAGGACCGCTTAATTTGGGTCTGGTCGGATTGATGCTGGCCTGCTTGCTGGCAGCAATGATGAGCTCGGCCGATACCTACATGATCGTGACCTCGGCCTTAGTCGTCAGAAACGTTTACGCCGCCTACATCAACCCCAATGCCGGTGAAAAGCAATACGTTCGCGTTGGACGAATCACTGGACTGGTCATCATCGTGGGCGCGGCCGTTGTGTCGATCTACTTGGCTGATGTGTTCGGTCAATTTCGGATGGCGATTGAATTACCCATCCTGTTCGCAGCACCGTTTTGGGTCGGTATGTATTGGCGACGTGCGAATCGAACCGCTGTGTGGGGCACGATCGCGTTCTCTCTGCTCGTCTTTTTCGTGTTGCCCTATGCCATACCCATGCTGCAACCCAGCTTGAGAGCGAATACATCCCTTGCCACAAGCACCAATGCAATTACGAAGACTTTCCAACGCGACGCGACCGATTCCGATGTAGCACGACATGAAGCCTGGGTGTCCGCCCAGCAAAAAATCAGTGGGAAATACGACTCCAGCAACGCGAAAACTGACCAAGCAAAACTCGACGCCGAACTCAAACTGCTCGGCCCCGAACCACCCCAAGCGGTGATTGGTGAACCAATTACACTCACGCTCAAGAGTGGTGGTCAGTCGATTTACTGGCGAGGTGGAGTGGCGTCCGCGGAAGGATCGTCTCCGACCTACGAATCGGTCCGTGAACGCACCGAGAACGGAGTTAAAATCCGAGTTGAAAAGATCACCAGCTCGCAGGTCGGGAAAGGCTCTCTGAATCTCGACTTCCTGCTTTATTCGCTCGTGGGAATCGATCTTTCCGGAGCATCGAAGGCAACGCTGGAAACCCTACGCTTGCCCGCGAGACTGCTAACGCCGTTTCTGGTGCTGATTGTCCTTAGTTACCTCACTCCACGCACCAACAAGAGTGTGCTGGATCGATACTTTGCGAAGATGAACACACCCGTTGATCCAGATCCACAAGCTGACAAACGTTTGCTGGACCAGGCCTACTCTGACCCACAGCAAGCTTTCACCCGAAAGCTATTCCCTGATTCAGACTGGGAATTCGTCAAACCGACCACGAAGGATGTCACCGGCTTCCTAATATCGTGCGCCGTATGCGTGGCCATCATCGCACTACTTGGCTATCTTGCCAGTATCGGATCCGCGTGAGTCACGACCCTCGATTCGACCGACGTCGCCTCGTGTGCGGCATCGGTCGTTGGTGCCTGACGCTTCGGAAACAGCGTCGACAGCCGAAATCAGCTCAGATGCTGTAACCGACGCACTCCCGCCCCAAAGCATCTGCGGGAAGCGATCGCTTTGTTTAACGTTGATAGATTGGCAAAAAGGCTTTGTCCAACTGCAACATAATCAAGTTGCAAGCGGTGACGTAGACCGGGTGGATCTGACCCTCCCAGTAACCGTCAGGACGCTGCGCGGTGACAATCCGGTCGTACAAACGATCTCGAAACGGCAGCCACAGCTCTTTGCCTTGTCGGTAAACAACCTGACTGTAGTACAAATAGGTGTAGTGCCAATGCCCAAACGCTCGTGCCCCATCACTTATGTCGTGCAATGAGTCCTTCGCGTACTTCAGCATTTCGGGAACGTAATTACTGTCGTAGTCCCCGGCGTTGTACAGAGCGGCCAACGCAGCAGCCGTAATCGCCGGGCGACTGCTACCTTTTTGTCGGCTGCTATAGCTGATTCCCCCATCCGGGTTCTTGCATCCATAGATGTATTGTTTTGCGTTCTCGATTACCTTCGCGGTCACAGGGATACCAGCGTTCCGGCAGCCACGTAGACCTTGAACCTGTGTGATCGTGGTCGAACCCTCGTCGAAATCGTTTCCTTCGCGGGCCGAAACGTATCCCCATCCACCAGCAGCTGTTTGTGCATTGCCACTGAACTCGACGGCCTTTGTTAGTACTTCCACCAATTCTTCGCGACGATCCAGCAGGCCCTCTTCGCCGAGCACCTGCGACATGAACAACATCGCAAACCCGTGACCGTAGGTATATCGCTGATCAGTCTGAGGATCGCCGATTAATCCATTACTGCGACTCTTGCTGATCAGGTAATCCGAACAGCGTGCGATCTCTTTCGCGTAGGGTCCCTGAGTCGTGGTACTGCCGCTACCGATCAAGGCCGTGCCAGCCAAAGCGGCAAGTGCGGTTGGGTAGACTTGAGTGTTCCATTGGCCGCGTGACGATTGATTGCGGCTGAGCCACTTCAACCCTTTTTCAATTGATTCGTCCCACCGATTTGCCTGATCGTCCTGAGCCGTCGCCGAGTGGATTCCCGCAGTACCGGCAACAGTCAGCACGGTGGCAGTTCGCAGCCAATCGCGTCTCGAATTCTTCAACGTCATCAATTTTGGTCCCGAGCGAAGGCTGATCGTCCGTCGAACAGCAGTAAATGCACTATTGAGCTCTCGTCAAGTATTGTACCGACGAGTGGAATCAAAGGGAAACTTCAATGTCTCAGATCCGTCCTCTGGATTTCAAAGATTGCGTTGAGCCTCGATCGCTAATTCGACCTGGGGGTGAGCACCGCGTTTACGCTGGCAACTAGGGCAAAAAAATGTGCTTCGCTGAGCTTGTACGATTCGGCGAATCGGCCCCCGACCACAGCGGGGGCACTGGTTTCCCGCCCGATCGTAGACGCGATGGTAATTCTGATAGCTCCCCTCCGCATTGAGCGCATTTCGGTAGGTGCCGTCGCTGAGCGTACTCCCCTCGTTCTCTATCGCTTTCAGCAAGACGATTTTCGTGGCTTTCACGATTCGCTGCCACTGAGGACGTGTCAAGATTTCGCAACGGCAGCGTGGATCGACACCGGCCAAAAATAGGATCTCTGCGGCATACAGATTCCCGATCCCCGCCACAGCGGACTGATCCAGCAGTGCGACCTTGATCTCTCGACGGCTTTCACCGAGCTTTCTCTTTAAGTCATCGACCGTCACCTCCAGTGCATCGACCCCCAGGCGATCACAAACGCTCGCGTCAAATTCTCCAGGGCCGAAAAGCTGCACTGTGCCAAGGCCCCTCCTGTCCCAAAACAACAACTCACTGACCGGCCCCCCTGACAATTGAATTCGCAACCGCAGGTGATCAGTGGTAGGCGGGTCAGCAAGTAAAACCAAGCCAGTCATCCTTGGTTCGATCACAATTAACTGCTGGTCATCCAATTCCAACAGAACCCTTTTCCCTCTTCGACCGATCGAAGCGACCCGTCGACCGCGAGTACGACGATCGAGAGCGTCGATCCGCGGGCGGATCGAAATTGGCTTCCGCAAGCAGGGTGGTCGCTCAATCGCGACAATCTGACTGCCAACCGTTGGCAAGACGCCTCGACGCATCGTTTCGACTTCGGGCAATTCTGGCACGATTCTGCTCCCACTTAGCTGTTCAACCGGTTCTTGGTGCCCCGGCGATGGTGATGTAGGCTTGTAGCTTGCGGTCAACCCTCTGGTATCCACACCAATCCTTCATGCTGCTCGATTCAGCCGAGAACCACAACCATGACCACCAGCCCTGTTTCGGCATCCGTTCCCGACTCCCGAGGTCGCTTTGGCGATTTTGGCGGACGGTTTGTCCCCGAAACATTGACCCGAGCCCTCGACCAATTGGCTGAGGAGTACGACAAGGCTAGACGGGACCGCGAATTTCAACGCGAATTAACGGACCTGCTACGGACGTTTGTTGGACGCCCAAGCCCGCTCTACTTTGCGAAGCGTTTGACCGAAATCGGAGGCGGAGCACAGATCTGGCTCAAACGCGAAGATTTGAATCACACCGGCGCTCACAAAATCAACAACACGGTCGGACAAGCCCTGCTGACACTGCGGATGGGCAAGACCCGAGTCATCGCCGAAACCGGCGCTGGTCAACACGGCGTCGCGAGCGCAACAGCGTGTGCCCATTTCGGGCTACCTTGCACTGTGTATATGGGAAGTGAAGATATTCGGCGGCAAAAGCCGAACGTCTTCAGTATGAAGTTGCTCGGTGCCGAGATCTGCCCGGTCGAAAGTGGCTCCAAAACGCTGCGGGATGCTGTCAACGAAGCGATGCGGGACTGGATGTCGTCGGTCGAAAAAACACACTACATCATCGGTAGCGTGATCGGCCCACACCCATTCCCGATGATGGTGCGAGATTTTCAGTCGGTGATTGGACGCGAGACTCGAGAACAGTGCCACGACTCGTTTGAACGACTCCCCGATTGCGTCGTTGCGTGTGTCGGCGGCGGCAGCAACGCCGCTGGAATGTTTCACCCCTTTGTCGAAGACGACGGGGTTCGGTTGGTCGGTGTCGAAGCTGGTGGCCGCGGCCACAAGGCTGGTGATCACGCCTCGCCGCTCAGCTTCGGACAACCTGGTGTGCTTCACGGAAGTTACAGTTACGTGATGCAGGATGATGACGGCCAAACCTGCGACGTGCACTCGATGAGCGCTGGCTTGGATTACCCAGGCGTCGGACCCGAACACAGCTACTGGAAAGATAGCGGCCGCGTTGATTACATCGAATGCGGTGATGATGCAGCCATGCAGGCATTCGACACGTTAGCCCGCAGCGAGGGAATCATTGCAGCCTTAGAAACCAGCCACGCCGTAGCCAAAGCACTCCAGTTGGCAGCCGAAATGCCGAAAGACCAACACCTGGTCGTGTGCCTTTCTGGTCGTGGTGATAAAGATGCGATGGAGATCGCGAGATTGCGTGGCGATTCCTGGTAGTCTCTTCTTTTAACCTCATCTTACTCAGCAGTATCGAATCGATCGCAGAGCTCATGAATCGTCATGAGCTCCAGTAAATGCAGGACTCGAAACCGAAACAAAGGAATTTTTCATGGCAACAATAACTTGGCTTTCTCACGCAAGCTGGTTGATCGAAACGAGTGCACACAAAATCGTTCTTGATCCTTTTCTAAGCGATAATCCAACCGCGACGATAAAACCGGACGATCTCAACGGCGTCACCGACATCCTGATCTCTCATGGTCATTTTGATCATGTCGCAGACGCTGCTGAAATTGCAAATCGAAACGGGGCGACGATCACCGCCATCTTCGAAATCGCGCAGTGGTTTGCAGAGAAGCAAAAGGTCGAGTCGACGGTTGGCATGAATATTGGGGGGGCCGCCAAAACAGCCTGGGGCACGATCAAAATGACTCCTGCCCTCCACAGCAGTCAGTTACCGGACGGCAGCTATGGCGGCGAGCCAGCCGGATTCTTGCTGAAGATTGATGGGAAGCGGATTTATTTTGCTTGTGACACAGCGATCTTCAGTGACATGAAGCTTTACGCAATGGGGGTTGATGTCGCGGTTCTGCCGATCGGTGATCTATTCACGATGGGAATCGACGACAGCGTCGCTGCAACAAAGATGCTCGGCCCGGCTCGCGTTGTCCCGTCGCACTACAACACTTGGCCACCAATCGAACAAGATGCCCAGCTGTGGGCTGATCAAATCAGCCAACAAACCTCAGCGAAACCGGTGGTTCTACCCGTGGGCGGCTCGTTCGAACTGTAGCGTCTGCATGAATCAATGCGTGCCTATGCAGGGCTCTGTTGCCTATGCAGGGCTCCGTTGCTTGTGCAGGGCTCCGTTGCTTGCGTCATGGGCGATGAAGAGATGTACTCGAAATACGAACCGAACATCGAACGCGGATCACAACGAAATGAAATCACGCATCCCACTCCTGATCTTGTTCGCGTTTTGCTTCAAAATTGGCGGGAACGCCGAATGCCGCGCAGAGGGAAACAAGAAGCCGAACATCATCTTGATCATGGCGGATGACTTGGGCTGGATGGACCTTCATTGCCAAGGCAACTCCAATCTCGATACACCCGCGTTGGATCGGCTAGCCAGCCAAGGCATGCGATTCACAGACGGTTATGCGGCAGCCCCAGTTTGTACGCCAACCCGCGCTGCAATCATGACTGGCCGGTCGCCAGCTCGCCTGGGCATCACAAACCATGCCCCCGGCAATCCGGACCATGTATCTGAAACAACAAAACTGAAGGGTGCTGACTGGAATACCTACTTACCACTACAGCACGTCACGCTGGCAGAACAATTGCAATCAGCCGGCTATGAAACCGGCTTCATTGGTAAATGGCATCTTTCACACCGATCGAAGCAAGACAGCGGTGGCCCGACCGAACCGCAGCTACGTCCTGAGTTCCAAGGATTTGATCTAAACATTGGAGGCTGCCGACTAGGAGGGCCGCCCAGCTACTTTGAACCATATCGAATCCCCAACATCACACCACGAAGGGATGGAGATTACCTCCCCGAGCGGCTCGCTGATGAAGCCATCTCATTTCTCAACGACCATCAGGAAGAGTCTTTCTTTCTGTGCTGGTGGTGTTACTCGGTCCATTATCCGATCGAAGCTCCCGAGGATCTCGTCGAGAAGTACCGCAAACGAGAGGGAGTGGAAAACCCGGGCTACGCTGCAATGATCGAAGGGATGGATCGCTCGATTGGCCGGGTCCTTCAGCGAGTTGACGACTTGGGACTTGGTGAAGATTCGCTAATTATTTTCACCTCAGATAATGGCTCGTTGTTCGGGAATCTCCCGCTCAGGAAAAACAAAGGACACCTTTACGAGGGCGGTATTCGTGTTCCTTGGATCGCGCGATGGACTTCCAAAATCCAGCCCGGATCAACCTGCTCGACACCCGTCATTTCAACTGATCTGTTTCCCACGATCCTTGCAGCGACGGAAAGCAAAATCTCCGAAGGTGGTGAAGATGGCGAGAACCTAATGCCTTTGCTGCACCAGACTGGAACGTTGCGACGAGATGCAATCTATTTCCATTATCCTAACTATGCTTTCCACAAACAAAATCGACTCGGAGGCGCGATTCGCGAAGGGAATCACAAACTCATCCGTTGGTACGACAATGATGAACTGGAATTGTATAACCTCAAAGACGACCTGGGCGAAAAGAAGAATCTCTCGACAGCACAACCGGAACTCGCGAAACGCTTGGATGACAAATTAGGTCAGTGGCTAGAACGCTCTCAAGCCAAAATGCCAAGCCGAGTCCAATAAGCTAAACCTGTTTACAAACGGACGAGACTTGCAACCAGTCGGACATCTCGAGACGCAGTGACGCGAAACAGTCGGCTAAGGGCTGCGTCTAAGAGCTGGGGGCTCGGGCATTCAATTCTGCGAAAGCAAATTACGATCGGATCAAGGTTTTGAACGACGATTCACACCACGCCGAGCGACGAAAGCTAGGCAACACTGACATCGAGATTTCAACCGTTGCGATGGGATGTTGGCCGATTGCCGGCATGACCAGCTTGAATGTAAACGATGACGATAGTTTGCGAACGCTAAAATCAGCCGTCGACGCAGGCGTGAATTTCTTCGACACGGCTTATTGCTACGGACGTGATGGAGAGAGCGAGAAATTGATTGCTCAGTCGTTGATCTGCGGCTCAAATACTCCTGATCGTTCGCAATTGGTGCTTGCAACAAAGGGCGGTGTTCAATGGGGCCCCGACGGCAAGCAGATTCTTGACGGCAGCCCCGCAACGTTGCAGCGGCAGTGCGAGGAAAGCTTGCGGAGATTGCAAACCGAATACGTTGACCTACTTTATTTACACGCACCTGACCCCAATACTCCCATCGCCAGTTCCGCTGAGGCATTGCGAAAAGTGATGGAATCAGGAAAGACTCGCAGCATCGGTGTCTCGAACTTCAGTCTGCAGCAATTGCAGGAGTTCCATTCGATTTGCCCGGTCACCGCGATCCAACCACCCTACAACATGCTGCAGCGACAGATCGAAAAAAACATCGTCCCCTGGTGTGTTGAAAACCAAGTTTCGGTGTTGGTGTATTGGCCACTCATGAAGGGGTTGCTCGCAGGGAAACTATCGCGTGACCATCAATTTCAACGAGGCGATGGACGACCAAAATATGCGATGTTCCAAGGCGACGAATGGCAAAAGAACCAAGACTTCGTCGATCAACTTCGGCTAATCGCGAGCGAGGCGGGGAAGTCGGTCGCGCAAGTCGTCGTTAATTGGACGATCCACCAACCGGGCATCACGGCCGCACTGTGCGGCGCGAAACGCGCTGCACAAATCGAGGAGACGGCTGGTGCGATGGGGTGGAAACTCACGGCTCCGTTGCAAGATCGAATCACCGCCGCCTTGCGACAACGCGGCACCCCCGTGTCGATGTCAGCTGTGTAATTGCGGCCGCAGCTTGATCCGAACTATCCCGTCGCTCGGCAGAAAAAATCAGATTTGAGGCACTTCCCAAGCAGGGATACCCCGCTCAGCTTTTTGCTTTTCATATCGCACCTTCTGCGGTTGCTCCGGAGCGTATGGCGCATCCTCGTTTACCATCAGCGGCAAAGTATCGGCCCACCACTTGTCATAAGCAGCTCGCAATTCCGCAACTACGTCAGGATGCTCGTCCGCAACATTCTTTGATTCGTAGGGGTCGTTCTGAATATCGTACAACTCTGAGTTATTGACCCACCGCCAGCGCTGAGTCCGAACAGCACAATTCTTAAACTTCGAGTCATTGGGATCAGCACCTTTCGGCCAGCGGCCTTGATGAACGAACAGGTACCGGTCAGGCAAATCAGCTTTACTGTTTTCGAGCAAAGGCAGCATCGTTCGACCATCGATCGCTTGAACTTCATCAGGGATGGTTACACCCGCGACATCACAAATCGTTTTGTATAGATCGATGTGAGCACAAAGTTCATTTACATCGACTCCTTCGCCGAGTACCCCTTTCCAACGCCAGAACGCGGGCACATGCGTGCCACCTTCATAGGGAGAGCCCTTTCCCGTTTTGAATCCGGTGGTGAACAACTTGACTCCTTTCCCGTTCAACTTTGCGTTGCGTCCCGCTTGGCCATTGTCAGTCATGAAGATCACAAGGGTATTTTCCCATGCATTCCACTCGTCCAACTTCTTCATCAGGCGACCAAAATTGTCATCAATGTTCTCGATCATCCCGTAGCGACCGGCGGTGTTTTGATCGTAACCAAGATCGATAAATCGCTTCTTGTACTTGGCCGGTGCGATCATCGGCCCATGCGGTGCATTCAGAGTCAAGTAAGTAAAGAAGGGCTGACCCGCCTCAAGTTTTTCTTTGGTCCAACCCAACGCGGCTGTGAAAAAAACATCGGTGCAAAAGCCATTGGTTTGAACAATCGTATCGTCATTAAGAATGACACAGTCAAAATACTTATTCGTCCGGTTCGGTGGAAAGTCTGCGCAACTCCCTTCATACGCCTGGCCGATTCCACCGGCTCCATGAATGAATGTTTTAGTAAATCCACGGCGATAAGGCTGATACGCATCTTCGTCACCAAGATGCCACTTTCCGAAAATCCCCGTTTGATAACCGGCTTTCTGGAGCAGTTGCGGAAAGGTCGTTGTGCTCAGTGCCATCCGCTCCCGCTCCTTGATCGTATGAGTCACTCCATTCCGAAACTCATGCCGGCCACTAAAAATGGCAGATCGCGTGGGAGCACAGGTAGGGCTGACATGAAATTCCGTGAATCTTGTCGACAGCCCGTAAAACCGATCCAAGTTCGGGGTCTTCAGAAGCCGATTGCCCAAACAAGAAAGGTCTCCCATACCTTGATCATCGGTCATCACCAAAATGACATTTGGACGTGATCCTAACAGCGGCTTTTCAGCGGCTTGGCCCAACGTCGCACTGCAGGCGAGCACCAGCAAGAAAAACACATTTTTCGGCAAGCACACCAAATCAATTCGGATTTTCATATTCATACCTCGGCGTTGATCACATTGAGAGCGCGATTATAACCACCGTAGAGCGAGGGATTACCGATTTCGTTACCGGTTGTCGGCGAAACCCAATCGCAAACACGGCCAACGGTCGGACGAACGCCCGACTCGCTGAATCAAAATGGGTTATCGCTAGAACAGGAAAGAATGAAAACTGGCTGGTAGAATCGAAGGGCGGTCGACGGAGAGGCATCCTCGTGAATCACCATCCCGCGGTAAACTCCAGCCGTTTTCGGCAGATTAGGATTCAGTCGGTTTCTCTCTCTCTCGAACCAAAACATCATCCCCTTGAATTTTGACTTCAAAGCAGTCGACGCCGGTCCGCGGATTGTCCACCCATTTCCCGTCCTTAATGCAGAACCTCCAGGCGTGCCAGGGACATGTCACGGTGTTGTCCTCAACAAACCCCTCTGCTAGCGAGGCCCCCATGTGCGGACATAGGTCATCGATGGCATACCACTCCTCGCCGGTGCGAAAAACCGCCACCATGCGTCCATCAACTGGTACGGCACGACCATGCCCCTCCTCAAAATCTTCGATTTTCCCAACAACTTCGAATTCACTCACCGTTGATTCCCGCTCGATTTACCAGAATTTATTAATCCCCTCGCGTCGCGAGGTTCCCTTGCGTCATAAGGGGCCTGTCAGACACACTTTAGCAATGCGGTGACTCGCGGTCAGCCGCTCCCAAGATATCCGATATCACGAATCGATTATAACCATTCATGATCAATCATCAGCGACGACAGCAACTTGAGTCCCGAGTTTGGCCCCACGTCCAAACTCCCGCCCAATACGTTGGCGGTGAACGAAACATCGTGGTCAAAGACCACAGTAAAGTGCGTGGCAAACTATGCCTCGGATTTCCTGACGCCTACACGATCGGGATGAGCCACCATGGATTGCAGGTGCTTTACTCACTCATAAACCGCCGTGATGACTGGTGTGCCGAGCGTGTCTTTACACCTTGGCCCGATATGGAGCAGCAACTGCGAAAGCACGACATTCCGCTCTACAGTCTCGAGACATTCACGGCTCTGTCTGATTTCGATGTCATCGGTTTGTCACTGCAGTATGAGATCAGCTCGCCCAATGTGCTGACAATGATTGACCTGGGCGGGATTCCGCTCGAGTCTTGCGATCGAACGCTTGGCGATCCACTGTTGGTTGCCGGTGGACCGTGCTGCCAAAATCCTGAACCGATGGCAGACTATTTTGACGTCATGATCACCGGAGATGGCGAACCGGTGCTTCCGAAGATCTGTGATATGTGGCTGGAACTGCGTGAACCCTATCGTCAAGCCGATGGGACTTTCGCAAGTGGCTCAGAAGGCCAGCGTCAGCGGGAAGAGGCGTTAGCCCATATCGCTAAGTCGCTTGACTGTGCGTACGTGCCACGATTCTATGAACCGGAGTATGCCGACGGACGCATCGCAGCGTTGAACCGAACTCGCAACGATGTCCCCGAAACAATCGCGCCAAGTGTGATCAGCGACTTGGACGGCATTCCGTTGCCGACCAGTCCAATCGTTCCCTACATCGAATGTGTCCATGACCGGATTGCAGTGGAAATCATGCGGGGCTGTCCGCACCTCTGCAGATTTTGCCAGAGCACGGTGATCAAGCGTCCGCTAAGAGTTCGCGAAGTCGATACCATCGTGGAAGGCGCGTTGGAAAGCTATCGCAATACGGGATACAACGAGATCAGCATCTTGTCATTGTCCAGCAGCGACTATCCGCATTTCGAACCTCTCGTTGTAAAACTGCATGAAGTTTTCAAACCGCTGGGGGTAAATATCAGTGTCCCAAGTTTACGTGTGAATGAACAGTTACGAACCCTTCCCATTCTGCTCGGTAGCGACCGTCGTCGCAGCATGACGCTAGCACCAGAAGTTGCTCGCGATGACATGCGGGAACAAATCCGCAAGAAGATCAAAAACAGTGACCTGATAGAGGGCACACGTGTCGCCTTCCAAAACGGATTCGACAGTATCAAACTCTACTTCATGTGCGGATTACCAGGCGAACGTCCTGTCGACCTGGATGGCATCATCGATCTTGCCGAGACGATAGCGACGGTTGGAAAAGAAGAAACGGGTCGGTACGCGAGGGTGACCGCCAGCGTATCCAACTTTGTTCCCAAAGCGCATACGCCCTACCAATGGAACGGCATGCAACATCGTGAATATTTCCGCTGGGCACACAGCTATTTACGAAAACGCTGCCGAATTCGCAGTGTCACCGTGAAGTGTCACGCGATCGAAACGAGTTTATTGGAGGGTGTCCTCAGCCGTGGTGATCGCAGGACAGGAAAGGCTATCCGCTTAGCCTGGCAACGTGGCGCAAGGATGGATGGATGGACAGAGTACTTGGATGCTGATCGTTGGTGGACAGCGATCGAGGATGCGGACATCGATGTCGAGCAACAAGTTCATCAAAAATATGAACTGATGGACAAATTACCGTGGGACCACGTTAACGTAAAATTTGGCCGTGCCTATCTCGAAAAAGAGCAGAGCAGGGCGACCATCCAATTGGCCGAGATGGCAAACGTCACCGATTCCGAATAAAGCCGAAACCTGCTGCAACGTTTCCCCGCCGCCTTGAAGTCCAGTGTGGCTGATAGGCATGGGTTTCTCATCCTCTCTGCATAGCCTCGTCTTGTCGATTTCTCCTCCTCGCAGCGAAGCATCTTTAGCAGTTCGAAATCGGCTCTATGCTGACGCCTCGCGTGCTGCCCTTCGCGGTCTTGGCGTCAATGTGTCTTTGGTCATTATCAAATTGGTCGCCGGAGTGACGAGCAATTCAGCAGCCTTGATTGCTGATGCGGTCAACTCAATCGGCGATGTGGCAAGCGCAATCGCAGTCCGCTCCGCATTGCATGTCGCACAGACTGACGAAGATGATGACCACCCGTACGGACACACCAAAGCTGAATCAATCGCAGGCTTGTGCGTAGGACTGCTTGTCGCCTTCAGTGCCGCAGTCTTGGCTTTAGAAACGATCAAAGGCTTCGGCGATCAACGACTTGTCCCAGGTTTAATCGCAGGCGGAGTGGCTGCCACGTGCGGAATCGTGAAAGAGATCACCTATCGCCATACGCTACGAGTCGCGAGACGAACTGATTCAGCCGCTCTCAAAGCTGTTGCGTGGGATTATCGCAGCGATGCAATTGGCTCGGGCATGGTCGCCGTGTCTCTATTGGTCGCACCCTACCTCGGCCCAATCGCCAAATATGTGGACCCAGCCGCAGCAATCTGCGTTTGTGGCATCTTGATTTTCAATGGGCTCCGCATCTTCCGAGGCACTGCAATCGAACTGATGGATCAACAAGCCGAACCGCAGATCGTTGATCACGTACGGACAATCGGAGTAACGGTGGATGGGGTAGCAGACGTTGAAAAGCTCCGTGTTCGCAGAAGCGGCATGGAGTATTTCATCGAAATCCACATCGAAGTGGATGGAGAATTGACGGTCGAAGAAGGGCATCGAATCGCTCACAAAGTCAAAGATCGATTGTTGTTAGAGATGCCTCGCGTTCGTGACGTCCACGTTCACGTCGAACCGCATCACAACGCGTCATTGAGCCGTTGACGAAAACGGCCAACTGAAGCTGCCCGCAGGATGAACAGAGCAGCTCGGCAGACGACCGATTTCTCCACTGTTACAGGCACTGGAATCTTGACCGCACTTGCGGTTCCGCTTGCATCGTGACCTACGTTTCTGCGCAGACTTTCCGTGTGCCCAAGAAACCGCTGACCATGCAACCAGAACAACCCAAACAAACGGTCCGCAGCCGATCCCTGAAGCCGGGTACCTGGCGGCCAGAATCAATCTTTTGGTTCGCGGCAACCACTCTCTTAGGGGCATTTCTGGTCTTTCAAGTCCAGCCTGTCATTAGCAAATGCGTGCTCCCATGGTTTGGCGGAACGCCAGCTGTTTGGACCACCTGCATGCTGTTTTTCCAGATCCTGCTCTGCGGTGGCTACATCTATGCCCACCTACTGCGAACGTACCTACGACCGTCGGCTCAGGCCTTTACCCATTTGGCTCTGCTTTCCACCGCCGCCCTCGCGCTGCCAATTGAACCTTCCGACGCTTGGAAGCCAATTGGCACTGAGTCACCGCTCATTCACTTGCTGTGGATGCTTACGGCGCATGTTGGACTGCCGTATTTCGTATTGTCGAGCACAGGCCCACTCGTGCAGGCATGGCTTAGTTATCACGACCAAAGCCAACGAGTCTATCGACTCTACGCTTTATCAAATGCTGGCTCCCTGGTCGCCTTGCTGAGCTACCCATTTCTGGTGGAACCACTCTTGTCAGTGTCTGATCAGTCCGTCACCTGGTCATTGCTCTTCTTGGCATTTGTGCTGATTCAAGGCTGGCTAGCGATTCGATTACTGCGTCTTCCTGCTGAAAAACTTCTGTTAGCGACACCCGCAGAGAATCACGAACCGCGTGGCAGCGCCGAGCCAAATCTATTTGGCAAGCACACGAGAAGTTCGAGTAACGAGAGTTTTTTGGGTCGGCGTTTGACTTGGCTCGGCTTACCAGCCTTGGCATCGACCACGCTACTCGTCGTCACCAACCATGTCTGCCAAGACATCGCTGTCATCCCCTTGCTATGGGTTCTACCTCTCAGCCTGTACCTGATTAGCTTCATCATCTGCTTTGACTCACCTCATTGGTACCAACCCAAGTTGATCGCTGGACTAACACTACTAGCGATCCTGACCATACAACTGAAACCTTTGTTACCTGGGTCGATGCGATTAATCGCAGAAACAAGCAGTTATTTAACGCTGTTGTTTGGCGTTTGCTTGCTATGCCACGGTGAAGTAGCGAGATTGAAGCCAGACTCATCACTGTTGACCCAATATTACATGCTGCTGTCGGCCGGCGGCGCAATCGGAGGTGTGATTGTCGCAATCCTCTGTCCCGTCCTGCTAAGTACCCACCTTGAACTTCCCATCTGCTTGGCAGTGGTAACCACGCTTACTTTCCTAATGTTCTTTGCCTGCAAAGGCTGGCGGCAATCCCGCTACGATTGGTCCGCTGCTTATCGATTGCGGTTTGCTGCTTTCGTACTTCTGATTGCGCCGTTACTGGCGATCGCGATCGCGCCTCAAGATGAAATCATCGCATCAGAACGCAATTTCTTTGGCGTCTTGCATGTCGTTCGCGACGCGGCGGGAACACGGTTGGTCCACGGCAGCACGATTCACGGCATGCAGCGATTCGAACCCAATGCAAAAGAACCGACAACCTACTACGGCCGGCAAAGCGGTATTGGATTGGCAATCGCTTCAATGCAACAGGACCAGGATTCCCTGCAAATCGGCGTCGTAGGCCTAGGGTGCGGTGTGTTGGCAGCGTACGGTCGAGCAAAAGATTCCTACGCCATGATCGAGATCAATCCGTCGGTCGTCGACATCGCCAATGAGCATTTTCGATTCCTGGCAGATACACCATCGACCATCCACACACATCTTGGTGACGGACGGCTGGTACTGGAGCGGATGACAGCTAAAAAATTCGATTTACTGGTTTTGGATGCATTCAGCAGTGACGCGATTCCCGCCCACTTACTGACTCGCGAAGCAATCAAACTCTATCAAGAGCGTTTGACGGAGCAGGGAGTCCTCGCGGTGCATGTCTCGAACAATCACCTCGATCTCGTTCCTCTGGTTCATCGCCTGGCCGCTGACGCGAAGCTGATCAGCCGCGTCATCCGAAGTGAAGGAAACCAAGACCTGGGCACACAACACGCGACTTGGGTTCTACTGACCGAAGCAGATCACCCGCTGTGGCTTGATCCGCGTATGTCGGTCGCTGAGGATGCTAGCAAAGAAACGATTTCACATGCCCCGCTCTGGACCGACCAACACCACAATGTGATCAGCGTATTGCGGCTGTGGTAATGGTCAAAATGAAAACGAGCCCATTGCCCTTGTCGCTTGTTTCACGGATCTGATAGTTTCCGATCAGTGTTTGTCGCCGGGAGTGGTGGTCTTTTTTGCGAAAAGGGTGAAGAGCAGCGAGCAATTAGGGCGATACAACAAATGTTTTCGCTTGTATTTGCGCTGAAAAGTCTCTTTTTTCGCTTACGGATTGCATCCTGGGACAAGGATCGCGGCGCTGACGACCGACGTGGAAACGGCCTGACTGAAACATATTCCAGGATGGAATGTGCCGCAGGCCCGGTCATTTGCGCTTTTGCATTCCGCCGATTGACAGGGGCGTCCAATGTTGGACGTAGTCGATCTCGGAAATTTCCGTCCCTCATGGGAGCAATACGATTATGCAGATTTATGGCCCTTACCGGGTTTCCACACCTCCTACCGGTGGTGCATCACGTCCGCAGCCGCCTAAGGCTGCCGGGGTCAACTCCAAGCAGTCCGCTGCCCCTGTGGACCAACTGGACCTTTCCGCCGCACCAGGCGCGAATCGACTTGACCTCGGCGCTCCAGTCGCCGGTAGCGGAGAGATTCGAATCGAGCGAGTCGCTGAACTACGTCGCCAAATCGCGGACGGCAGCTACGAGACACCAGAAAAACTGGATGCGGCACTTGACCGCATCCTCGATCAACTCGGATAAATCGAAGAGACGCCTGGAATGCCTCCAGAGGCTGAACCGCCGGTCGTTGGAACCGCGTCAGCGGTTTTTCGACTGCGTTCAGCCGCTAATTGTCGTGAATCGAGGAAGCTACGGGGCTTGATAACTCTGTAGCAATCACTCCTGTCTTGGAAGCTTCGGCCGCAAGAGACGGTGGTTTTGGCAGCCACTTCGAGGTATTTGCTGCTTGGCATCGGGCGAAAGGGCAATATCGAATAGAATAAGAGGACGTTTGGGCAACGCACTCTCCTCGACTCCCTTCGGGTCAAGGATGCTGCTCCGCCCGAGACTCATTTCTCACTTTGAATCGACTGCGATCGTGGCAACCTCTTCCGAACCGCTGCAACCACTTGACGTCTCCCTTTCGCGTCGGGAGCGTTTTGAGGAATATCTGCAATCGCGTGGATTAAGGCAAACCAGCCAACGGCGGTTTTTGATTGAGGCTGTATTCCAGGAGCATGACCATTTCGATGCTGATGAATTGATCGATCGCTTGCCGCGACGTGGCGAAAAAAACTACGTCAGCTTAGCGACGGTCTACCGAACGCTTCGCGAATTTGTTGATGCGGGACTACTGAAGAGCTTTCAGCTCGAGGGGCGGACCGTTTACGAACTTGATTACGGGTATCCACAGCACGACCACTTGTATTGCACGCGATGCCGTGAATTGTTTGAATTCCAGAGTGATCAACTTGTGAAGCTTCGTGACAGCGTAGCGGCCGATCATGGCTTTCGCGTCACGGGCCACCGAATGATTATCCAAGGAGTTTGCCGCGACTGCGGCAAGAGTCGGCGAACCAAACGAAAACAAGACTTGGTCTAACGTTTCCTAGAGGGAACCGCGGAGCTGCTGCAGCAGGGCCGCAAAAACAAGCTCGTTCTTGTCGAAGTCTCGGCTTTCCGCCTGCATCTGCACGACGAGTGTCATGCCATCGAGTTCAACGATGGCAAGTCGGCTGACGATCAGTAGATCGAGATAATAAAACCGGAACTCAACCGCCGTTTCCTGATCAGCATTGCCACCTAGATCAATCTCTTCACGCTCGATATCGCCGTAATCTTCCGAAAAAGAATCGGCAACGTCCTCCACCACCTCCTCGGCCAACTCACCGGCGTTCACACGCTCGATGGTGAAGAATCCACCGGACGGGAGCTCCAACGTCACTCCTTCTTTGCCTTCTTCTTCCGCTCGATCAACTTGCGTCCAGTTATCCGGATAGAGGAACTTGATGCCAAAAGAGTCAAAGGTGACGGGCATTAGCTGATCGCGGTGGGTGAGACATGCAGTGATTGGAAGGGAAGATCTAGAAGATAAGGACCGCAACTCGAGAGCGGTAGGGCGGATAGTCAGTCGCGGGATCAGGGGATCGAGCAGACGATCGCTGAGCACCACAGCGGTAGCCCTCTCTTGCCTTGGATCCTCGCTTTTTGGTAAGAAAAAATGGCTCGAAATCCACATTTCCAGGTAACCCATGGCAGTCGCATCTCACCGCATTTTGCTTGCGGCATTCTTGCTAGCTGCTCCTGGTTGCCGGGCGATCTCCAGATTCGGTGATAGTCGCCAGGCAATCGCGGCACGGCGTTTGTCCGGACAAGGATTTGAGGCCATGCATGATGACCAATGGGAAGTCGCCGAGACGCTGTTCACAAACGCCCTCGAACAATCCGAAAGCGATGACCGGGCGCATTGGGGATTGGCGGAATCCTATTGGAAACACGATGAGCTTGAATTGGCGGTCAAGCACATGGAGCATGCCGTACGCCTCAGTGCTGGGGATCCTCGATTCGTACAGAGGCTGGGACGCATGTACCTGACGCTGGGAAGGCTTGAAGAAGCTGACCGGCACAGCCTATGGGCACTGGAATCCAAACGCGATTCGGCCGAAGCCTGGGCTTTGCGAGGAGATTGTTTGAATGCTCGCGGTGAAGCTGACGAGGCGTTAGCCGCTTATCATCGAGCCCTTGCCTTACAACCGGATTATCCTACCGTCCAAATGGAAGCGGCAGAGATCTATCGGCGACAAGGACGATACGATCGATTGCTGGCGACACTTGATCGCCTGCAAGAGGGTATCGGGATCGAGCAAACGCCTACCAGAGTCGATGTTCTGCAAGGTATCGCGATGCGAAAGGTGGGCCGCTTCGAAGAGGCAAAACGCTCATTCCTTCGGGCGGCACAAAAAGACCCCGAAGATGACAGTCCACATATCGAACTCGCCACCCTCGCAATGGAACGAGGTGATGCCACCTCCGCGCAGGAATCATTCGCAGAAGCTGTTCGCTTGAATCCGTCACTGGTCCAAGGGCAAGATTGGATGCAACAGTTGGAAGTAGAACAGGCTCGCTTGGCCAACGATCCACGTCAGAACTCGCTTCCGCCGATACGCTGAACGATTCCGGCAATAACGATCTTATCGATCATGACGGTAGGGTATTCTGACGCACGACTCGATCTGATTCCGAGTTCTGCATGCATGGAGCGATCAACCACGTTTTGTCGGAAAAGCGTAAGCGGCGGCTGCTTCTGTGTCGTAAACTTCACCGGGTGATTTTGCACGGGAACCGCCTCGCAAGCCATCTTCTTTCTTCAAGGGCCGATTCATGACGTTACCACAGACCTCTGGCACGCCTGTCATCGTGCCGTCTTCCCCAATCTCGTCAGCACCTCAGGTAGCACCCGAGCAACCTGTATCCCCAACCGGATTCGTCGATCGACGTCGCTCCCCGAGTGACGGATCTAGCCGACAAGAACGTCGACAATTCGGCAGCTCTCACGCGGGGCTCTCAGAAGCCGGACGCGAATTGGCGATTGCAATCGACCGATATAAGGTCACACACCACCGACGTTACCTTACCTGTGACGAGATGCTGAACGTGATGGTGAGCCTAGGCTATTCCAAAAACGGCAGTTAACAAGCTGGGACTCGTCGCCCTCCACACCCTGGCGATTGCGTATCTCCATCAGCCGTTGCCAGATTGGGATCGAGCCAAGGACCACGAGGGCTTGAATCCTCACGCTTCGTTGGCGGTTCTTTACCTTCCCAGCATCTCTTTATTTTATCAGTGGCTGAACCAGTTGCCGTCGCGTGACCACGCCACTCACAGCTCCTCGCTCATCGAGCAGAACAGCCACTTCACTACCGGCATCGTAAAGACGCAACAATATTTGCAGGTGGCGGTCTCCAACGTGCCCATGAATGACGGGCCGCATTTCGACCTGCTGGTCTGCACTACACAGGTCTGCACACCAGACGAACCCGATGATGCTCTTCGAACGCTGGACCAACGCAATTGCGTGATTGCGACGACGCGTTTGGCTCCGGGCAAGAGCCAAATCCAACGGAGCTTGAACCATTGCCAGCCGATCGGCAGGCACACCAAAAGAGATCGCCGACTGATTGCCGATTTCAAAGAGTTTCTGAGCTAGCGAACGTTGTCCTGCGGCCAAAATGCCCGCTTCGTGACCATGCCGCATTAGCTGATCCAACTCGCCGCGAGCCATCACAAGTCGCAATCGGAAAGGCGTTTGACCTGTCACCAACTGCAAGCCGCGTCCCAATAATCCCAGGATCACCGATACCGGCGCGAAAATCACGGTCGCCGCTAAAAGCAACGGTCGAGTCGCGGTGATCAATCGGTACGGAGCATGATAGAACAAGTATTTCGGCAACAATTCTCCAAATACGAACACAAAGGGGGTCATCAACATCGGCCCGACCAACTCCGCGCTTGAACCGGCACCAAACCAGATCGCCATCAACGACACAATCGCGAAACTGGTGAAATAATTTGCGAAGTTGTTCCCCACCAATGTTGTCGCCACAAAAATCGCTGGATGATTAAGCAGCCAAACTAATCCACGTGCAGCGGCAGATCCATCCAGACCATCGAGGACGAGACGAGTACGGGAAATACGATAGAGGCCGGTCTCACTGCCGCTAAAAAAAGCACTCAACATTAACCCGACAGCAAATAAGATCAGTGGCGTGATCAAAGAGCGTCCTCCGCGGAGGATTCAGCTGATTTAATCTCGATCCAAATCACATCCTCTGCTTCTTCGACAACAGCCAGGATGTAGCTACCCAACGGCGCTGTATCTCCAACGCGAGGGAACCGTTCGTTGTGGCGTTGAAGGTAGCCGGCAACCGTATTGATTCCTTCGCCGGGAACCGGAATGTCAAGACGTTTTGAGAGGCGGCGGAGGCTATCGCTCCCTAAGACCCGCAATCCACCTGCTGGTGTTTCAGTGCGTGAAGGTTCTCCAATTCGCTCAACATCCTCCGCCGGGGCCAATACATTTCGCAAAATGTCATCCAACGACACAGCCCCCACTGATTCACCAAATTCATTCACCACCACCGCAACCAATCGATCCTCTTCATTGAGTCGATCGAGCACCTGAGAAACCATCGCAGACCAAGGAACATAGATCACCGGCTCGCAAGCAGCAGCAAGATCATCCAACTGACTCGGGCGAAGTAGCCGAGGGTTGATAGCTTGAACGATCATTTCCCCCGTTTCGTCGGTGATCATCAAATACCCATCTCGCAAGGTTTCCGCAGAAATCCAATGTCGATCGATAGGTTCCTTGCACGTCCACAATTTACTGCGTGGCTGCATAATTTCGCTGACTCGCATTTCGGCAATCCCAACCAAACTGCGAAGCGCCATGCGTTCTCGCTGCAGCAACGCAGCGTCATCCGTACCAAGCTCAATCGCCCGTTCGATATCACTAAGGTCAATCTCAGGCTCAGGCTCAAAACCAGGCCAAACCAAGCGACTCACCGCTAGATTTGTGACAGAGACCAGCGGCAACACAGGACTAACCAAACGCACCGCAATCGAAAGTGGCGGACCGACTAAAATGGACAATTGCCGCGGTGCTAAAACGGCAACGCTCTTTGGCAACATCTCACTAAAGAAGATGATGGCTAGCAGGCTCACCGCCGTAAACGCGACAGCCACGGAGCCGCCCGCTGATTGATTCTGTTCCAAGCGACTGCCAACGATCGCGGCAAACGCAAAGTAGGTCATATTGATTAACAGATTCCAAAACAAAATCGCTGACAGCAACCGTTCCGGATCTGCTAGCAGCCGAGCAGCAATACGGCCCCCAATCCCTGCTCGCTCAAGCCCCCGCCGGCCTCGAGAATCAAGCGAGAACAGCGCGGCTTCGCTACCGCTAAACAAGGCGCTGAACAGTATCAGCACCGCCATCGCACAAAGCCAAGGATAAGCGTCCGTGATCCAGCTCAACCTTCGTCTCCGCCAGCTCCACGATCCCGTTCTAACGAAACATCAAATTCACTTAACGCAGGCACCATCATTGCCGCGGTGGTGAAAACGTAGCCGACCAACATAGCGAAGAAAACATAAAGATGATCGGTTTGCAACAAAAATTGGGTGATCGCGTAAAACGTTACCAGCGGTAATCCGAAGGATGCAATAAAAATTGCGGACGATGGATTTCGCCAACCTAGCGATGCGAAGAGTGCCGCTCCACCTCCCAGAATCATGACCAAAAAAGGAGCTAGCTGAAGCTGAAACGCACCGCGAAAGCTCACCATGATGGTCATGCAAATGGCAATTCCTACACACAGAAAAAAGACCGTTCCTAGGCTGGCCAAAATCGCTGACCGACCAGCTACGTAATTTAAACCGGAGTGAATTCCCAGCATCGAAACAAAAAGATAAAGCGTGATCGCACCTAAAATCACGTAGCACATGTTCTCAATCGTCATCACGCCGTTGGTGGCTAAATAGATCACTAACAAGACTGGCAAGACCATCATTTCTTTGCCGACATACAAAACCCCCAACAGCTTCCCAAACACAAACTCTCTTGGACTCAGATCCGTTACCAAGAGCAGATCCAAAGCCAATCCATCACGTTCATTGGTGACTGAATTCACGGCCAATGCATTAATCAACACCAGGGAAATCACCCCTAACGCAGCTAGTGGCAAAGTCGCTGACGGCAAGGCGCGACCGATGCGTCCGCCTGACTCGAACGCAGCACCGCTTTGGACCTGAGAATACAAAACTCCAGCGACAGCACAAAAGAACATCACAAACCCAAACCGGATCAGCATTACCTTTCGGCCATATGCCCAGGTTCGCACCTCGCGCCACAAGATTGGATTGTCCCAGACACGCCGCGGTGCTCTCGCTTTCCAACTAGTCGGCGTCGCCTCGCTAAGAAGCTCCTCCGAAGTCTCCGGTTCAGGCATTTTCATCCGCACTTCTCGCGACGGATTCCAAATCCGCACCATCCGAACGCCGATACCCAGAACAACACATGACAGACCAGTCGCGGCAGCAACAAACCAAGCAACCCCCATGGCGGTTTCACCTGACAAGCTGGCCATCGGGGAGGCCGCGGCAAACAATGCTCGTATCGGACTTATCGCTAATGCGACTGATTCGGGTAGATCAGTGAAGCTCTCCGCAATGATTTCTCCCAAGCCAACATACAACAGCAAGAGCAGCACAGTTAACGCGATCGCCTGAAAGGTTTTCTCCCTCCACATTCCAACAACGGTACCAATACTTCCTGCCAGGAAGATCGTCGCTGCAGTCACGACAAAGACGCCCAGAACCTGTTGCGGAGAAACACCACCGAGCAGTGGGAGGGTCAGAAATAAGGGTAGCGAACCTAGAAGCATCGCCATCGGGGTCAGTAGTGTCGCCGAAAGCTTCCCCACGACCACTTCAAAACCTGACAGTCTCGTCAACAACAACAGGATCAGAGTTCGCCGATCTTTCTCCTGAGACACACTGCTGGCGGCACCCACCGCCGCCAGAGAGGCAAGCACAAGCAATTGCAGGGGCGCAAGTACGGTGAACATCCAGCCGCCAAACCGCGCCGAGTCGCTGCTGGTTGCCAGCGAGCGAGAACCGTCAAGCACGAGGTAACCAGTACACAACAGTAAGAACAAAGTGAGTAGATAAACCCCCCTCATCAGATACGTTCGGGGGCGTTTTGGGACTACCGTCGCTTCGCGGGAAAAGATAGGTCCGAGCATGGATCGGCAGTGGGGGGAGTGGACGGGCTTTATCAATGTCGCCCATCCCTAGGCGGCCTGAGTTAGAACGGACGAGCGTGTCTAGGATAACACCGTCGTACAAATCGTTGGAGGAATTCCGTCGTTTATCGCCTTACAGATGGAATAATCAAAAAAAAGAGCCACAAGCACCAGAATTCGATATTCGGAACATCTCTACTTGCGTGTCTACGCATCCGAGGATGTTAGGGTTTCCGTGTCGGGGTGTTTTGTACCCCATTTGATACAAGGTTTGCCCATTCGAGACGCTACGCGAGTCAGCCATGTCGATCTTTTTCCGAGCCGTGCTTGATTTTTTCCAAGAAGAAGATGGCACCACCGCTGTCGAATACGCCGTCATGTTAGCTCTGATCATTGCTGTCTGCATCGGATCCGTCACGGTACTGGCCGGTGCGACCGCAGACAGCTTTAACACGTCAGCCAATGCAATTGTTGGTGCTTTTGCCAATTGACGTCCCTTAACCGGATGCTGAAAAAGGGGGGCAGGATGCGAGATCAAGCACCAGGATTGATGCGACAACAACTGCTTGTCGATCAGAACGTGCAGGGGTCCCTATTGCAGCGCACAGCTCTTTACTGCGCCGCTAGCGTGACGTACTTCTTCGTAATCCTGATTTTCAGAGAGTGGATTTCCAGTCCTGCCGGCAGCTTTTACGACGCAGTCTTCTCGAGCCTCGGCGAATCGACCTATTGGGTGCCCGGGTTTATACTGCTGATACCGATCGTTTCCTACGATCTGCTCAAATTGACCAACCGATTCGCCGGCCCCTTCTTTCGACTGCGACGCGAAATGCAACGCCTCGCCCGCGATGAGAGCGAGATGTCTCTGCGATTCCGCGAGGGTGATTTCTGGGTTGAGATTGCTGATGATTTCAATTCTGTACGTGAGGAGTTGATCCGGCTCCGGAAGTTCCACGCTGAACACAGCCAAACGCCGAAGCATCCAGCATTTCGCCAGGATCAAGCCTCCAAATTCAATGAGTCCAACCAGGCTCGAACCCGCAGCGCTTCACTCTAGGTAGGACGTTGAGTTCCGTGGATTGGTTGGAGAACCGGACTGGTTAGAGAACCGGAAGGGGAGGCAAGCAGACTGGTCAATCGAAAGCCGTGTCGATTTAATACTGTTCTCGACTAAAATTTGATCTGACAAGCCGGATCTTATTCGTTGCCCTGCGGGGTATTGAATTTCAGCCAAGAACATATCGCCGAGATATCGACGTGAAGTTGCTGTTTCAGTCTATCGCCGAAGGTAGTTGCCTACTCAATCTTGATGCTCGCGATATGCGAGACATTGTGCAGGACTCCGTTGAGTTCTTAGTACAAACGGGCCGTTTGCAAGAAAACTTGAAGGATCAGGTTATCGAAGGGATTCTCGAGCGAGAGAAATCCGTTCCAACCGCGATTGGGCATGCCTGCGCCGTTCCCCACCTGTATGACGAAGCAATCTCGCAGCCGGCAATGGTATTTGTGAGACTCCGCCATGGTGTCAATCTGGGCGCACCAGACGGCATTGCCACCCGATTCGTGTTTCTGCTCATTGGCTCCAATGAGCAGACACCGCAACACTTGGATACGTTGTCATCGATCGCAAGGCTGATGTCTGACAACGTCTTTCATTTCGAAGCAACGTATGCAAAGACACAACAAGATGTGCTCAACGCCATCGAGCGGCACATCAATCGCAGTGTGCTCGCGACACCTCCCAAGCCGCAACCGATTAGCGAGGGGCTAAAAACTGGTCGGCGGCCGTTCGCCGGCATCAAGGCCGACATCCGTCGCAGGGCACCGCACTACCTGAGTGATTTTCGTGACGGACTGCGGGCCAAGTGCTTGGCATCCATTGTGTTCATGTTCTTCGCCTGTCTTGCACCAGCAGTCACGTTCGGCGGAATCATGGGGCAGGCTACCGACCAAGCAATCGGCCCCTCAGAGATGCTGATTTCAACGGCGGTCTGCGGCCTCATCTATGCAGTCTTGGCCGGACAGCCACTCATCATTCTGGGTGGTATCGGTCCATTACTGATTTTCACCATCATCCTGTATCGACTCACCCTCGATATGGGCTATGTGAACCATTTCCTCGGTATCTATGGCTGGGTCGGCCTCTGGACTGCTGCGTTTACTATCCTGCTGGCGGTTACCAACGCCAGCAATCTGATGCGGTACTTTACGAGGTTCACCGACGAAATCTTCTCCGCTTTGATGTCTTTGATTTTCATCTACAAAGCCATCCAGGGGCTAGTGACCACTTTCCAAGAAGGCGCGGATACGGGATCAGCTGAAAAAGCTCTACTTGCGCTAGTCTTAGCGGTCGGAACTTTCTACATCGCGATGACGTTAGCTGGCTTTCGCCGTAGCCGATATCTCTCGCCGTGGATGCGCGAGTTTCTAGCCGATTTCGGTCCCTCCATCGCGCTGGGCTGCATGATTGCCGTCGCTTGGTGGCTTGGGGACGCCTCCACCTTGGACACACTGCAATTCGGTGAGCTAGCAACTGGCGATTCCTCACGATCATGGATCGTTGACCTGGCAGGGGTCCCACACTGGATCAAATTTGCTGCCATCGGTCCTGCGGCACTCGCGGCTGTATTGATTTTCCTCTCGCAAAACATCACCACCCGCCTCGTCAACAGCCCTGGAAATCGGCTGACCAAAGGTGAGTCCTACCACCTGGATCTCGCAGTTGTCGGTGGACTGATCGGTGTCTGTTCGCTGTTCGGCTGGCCCTGGATGGTCGCGGCAACGGTACGATCCTTAGCCCATCTACGCTCGCTGGCGATTGTCGAGGAGCAAACCACGGGTAACCAAGGCAGTAACGAGATCATCCACGTCATCGAAAACCGAATCACGGCGATTGCTATTCACGTATTAATCGGGGCCACGTTGCTGGTACTAAACCTGCTTAACTACGTCCCGATGGCCGCGCTTTACGGGATCTTCTTATTCATGGGCTTTGCCTCATTGCGAGGTGTCCAGTTCATTGATCGACTGGGCTACTGGTTGATGGATTCGTCGCTCTACCCAATCAATCACTACACACGACGAGTACCGACACGCACGATCCATCTTTACACATTCGTCCAGTTCATCTGCTTGGTTGTGCTTTGTGTCATTAATGTGAGTCCATACGAACTGATTCGCATCCTATTCCCGATCTTCATCGCACTCCTGGTACCCGTCCGATTTCTGTTGGGA
>JAQWPZ010000060.1 GCA_029245125.1 Rubripirellula sp. | reverse complement strand
GCAAAATGCGGGTGGGAGGCATTCGGAATCTGGCCACACGCAAGTGGCAACTCGTAGCTGGTAACTCCTTTCCCTCGGATTATCCTAGGCCGCATGTCTCGCACCAAGACCTCAAAAGCCGATCCAGATCCCGCCATGCCCAAGGTGGGCGTTCGGACATGTTTGTCCATCTGGGTGTCTTTGCATCTGGTCGCGATCGCGATCTCTTACACCAGTGTTGTCGAGCCATCGTCCCTGCATGCGAGATTGACGCGGTTGCTGCACCCCTATTTACGTACGCCCCATTTTGGTGCCGATGACCGGCCTGTCTATTTGACTCACGGTGAATCGACAGAACAGCCTCACCAATTGCAGATCTCGACGACTGATGAAAGCCCCGATCAGATTCGGGAGAGTCAATGGCAGACAGTCGACTCGCTTGGTGGTGAGGCCCAACCAGGTTTGGCGGCGTCGGATCGTATGGCCCGTTATCTATCGACCGTCACCTTGTTAAGTGAAAACGAGCAGCCAAGTTTAGCGGCGGAGTTGCTGTTGCCGATCGCGTTGCAAGATAGTTCAGTTACAGCGATTCGAGTGATCCGTTTCCCTACCGACCTGACCGACGTGAACACGGGAATCACAACCATTTATCAGGCACGCGTGATTCGCAGTGACGATTCGGTGGCATTGATCCAATTGCGAGAGCGGCGGTTGAGTGCAGAGGCTGTGCCGAATAGAGAGGGGGCCGTGCCGGATAGAGAGGAGACTGTGCCGAGCAAGTTGACGGTCGATGCGGAGGAGACTTCTAGTGAGTGAGTCTTCGAAGCAAGAGTTACCGGGACGCTGGGATCATTTTTGGTTTACACCCGACAGCATTGGGCAGGTGGCTTTTCTGCGTGGATTGCTGTGCATCATCGCAGCGTTTTATTTTGTCAGCTGTTGGGGGGATGTTAGTTTCTGGTATGCCGACGGCGGACCGCTGTCTCCTGAACGAGTTGCCTCGTTTCTCCAGACGAGTGGCTTGTCTGCACCGGCGCGGTGGATCGTTTCACCCCTCTTTTTAAGTAGTTCAGTCTTCGTCTATCGCGTTTATTTGATTGTTGGAATCTGTTTGTGCGTGGTGTCGATTGCCGGGCGTGGAGGTAGGGCAATTCCGTGGCTGTTGTGGATCTTCATTGTCGGGTGGGCCAACCGCGCGATGCTACTTTCTAGTTTGACCGAATCCGCGCTCAGCTTGGGCTTGTTTGCGGTCGCCATTGCGCCACCCGGGCCGATCATTCCGAAGAGTCAAGCGGAGGATCGCAAGCATTGGACGGCCGGCTTTGCCAGCCGATTGATCGCAGTTCAGGCAACGTTACTTGCCGGAGCGACCTTTGTGACAATGCTGGCAGGACGCGTGTGGTTCAACGGGATGGGGGCGTACGCTTTGGCCGCTCCGACTCAAAATCGAACCATTGATTGGACCCGATTCGCTGCTTTCAGAAACCCGCTGGTGTATGAGTCGATCACTCACTTGCTGATGTTCATGCTGCCGGTGGGACTCTTGTTGGCTTGGTCGCCTAAGACAAATCGCACTGGCCAAACGATCTTGGTGTTGTGGTGTGTGGTCATTGGCGGACTTGGCTCACATTGGCTCTACGCCGCAACGATGGCAACCATGTTCTTGTCGATTCGACCACGCCCTGCGACCCTGTCCAGCGACTGAGTGCTATCAGCATTCGAAGGACAACCCGTCTTGGCAGCCTGCCCTATCAGGCTCTGCTGTTGGTTGACTTTGCTGCCGAGCTAAATGTCAGCTATTTGTCAATCAGCACGCGATAGCTCAGAAAGGGGCGTAGGGAGTTTGGCTTCCCGGCTGCTGCTGAGTTGGCGTGGAATAGGGTTGCTGCTGTTGCTGTTGCTGCTGTTGCTGCTGCGCGGAATAGGGTTGCTGCCATCGGTTGCCGACTGGTTGCTGCTGCGGCGGCTGGTTGGCGGGGGCTTGCGGCTGCCAATGACTGTCATATTGCCATGCTTGAGGCTCGCTTGCCAATTGCTCACCTCCCCATTGCGTCTGCTGATTTGTCTGCGTCTGCTGGTATGACTGCGGCTGTTGGTATGACTGTGTCTGTTGCGGCGATTGGCCAAATTCCTGCGTCGCGAGTTGTTCGCCACGATGCAGATATTCGCGTCCTCGATTGATGACATTGCGGGCGTCATTGCGAATTTCGTTTTGATTGATTTCGATCAATGTCCGATCGCCCTGCCGGTTGACGCGAAACCAGCCAGCTGCAGATGCAGCAATCAACAACATGCCAAAGATCAGTAGATTACGCATCGCAGATACCGTTGTGGTTGAACAGGTGATGCAGTTGCGAGCAAGGCGTTTTCGGTTCGCGACTTTGCGAGCAACTTCAAGTTCGAAACTCATCCCCAAAATGTCGGGATGCTCTTGTAGCGAATGCCGCCCAACGACGCGATGTGAGTTTTGGATTCTGATTGGCTCTTGGAGACGGGATGGCAGTCGCTGGAATCTCAGTTTTTGGGGTCGTTTTGACGGCGCGGACGTCAATGCCTAGTGGAATTGCCTAGCGCTTCGTTGGAATGCCTGCCCTTTGTTCGGCAGGATTGCGTTTGTTCGGTAATTGGGCGTTCAGGATGCATCGGAGCAGCGAGAACGATTCAAGCCTGTTGCCGCTGTTCTGGCAGATCTGCTGTGGTTTTCGAGGGCTCATGCCGGGGTTTTTCCTGCGGAAGACTCGAAATCACGACAATGCCGGTGCGGTCAGCCCGAATCGAGCCGAAAATTTGCTGTGACGGACCGGGATGCTGTGACGGACCGAGGCAAGCATCACCCGGTTTGAGGCTGCGATCGCCAATGGTGAGTTTTGATTGTGAACTTCTTCGGGAACGTTCGTCGGGTCGGGTAACTGTGTCGACTTGCAATTTTTTTTCCGTTGGAAAATGCGTCTTGCCTGGATGGAGAGCGGGGGGGAGAGATGGGGCGTGGTGCAAAGCAAGCTCGAAGCGTTGTGGGAGATTGCCGAAGCAACTATGTTCGGGGGATGGGTTGGTGTTTTCGATTTTTGCTGCTGTCGATTTTGGTCCTCGGGGTGATCCCGTTGGCGCATGGGCAGGGAACGACGATTGCGGAGGCAACCGCCTGGATTCGTAATGAATTTGAGCGGCTAGACCGCGACTTTGATCGCAGTTTGGGGCAGGCGGAATTTCTCGCTCGTGAAGCGGAACCAGCTGTCTTGAAACGCGATTTCATTCTGTATGACGGTGACCGCAGTGGATCACTTTCGATAGCGGAATTCGCCGCCGTTTCAGGGCTCGTCCCACCCTCGCTGCGAGGGACCATTCCCGACCCCTTCGATGATCTAGTGAGCGCCGCTGTTGCGGCGCTCGATGAATCATATGAAGGTTGGAACCAACGGCCCCGAGAGTTGGTCAACGCCCATACTTTTGTGGCCAATTTTCTCGGTTCAATATCACCTGGCAGCAAACTGTTTGTGACTGGACGAATTCTCCGTCAAGCTGATCAGGATTCTGATGGAAGGTTGAGCCGGTCGGAAGCGAAGCGATTCATCGAACAGCAACTCGGTTATCGGTGGTACGCCGGGCCACCGCTTCGCGAACCCACCGGTCGCCTCGTGCGTTTTGACCGGTTTCTCGATGTCGATGCTGATCAGAGTGGATCAATCACCCGAGAGGAATTTGATCGCGGGTGGTGGAACCAAGCCAATCTTGAATCTGACTTTCGAGAGAATGACCGTGATGGCAATGGTCAAATTTCCTACGCGGAATACGGGCATCCCGACTCCAAGCAGTATTTTGATCCGATTGAATGGTTCCGCGCAGCGGACCAAAACTTGGACGCTTTGTTAGAAGCCGGTGAAATGTTTGCTGCCAGTGACGATTCACGTCGGCATCTGGTTGCTTCATCGTTCCACGGTTTCGATACGAATGCTGATGAGCGTTTGACGCTGGACGAGTATCGCCTGTCGCTACATGCCAACGTAAATTTCAGCTGGCAACGGAAACCGGTCGACAAAAATCGTGACGGACGGTTGTCATACGACGAGTTTCAGTTTCACGCCTTTGACTTGTTCCATCTTCAGCGACGCTATTTCTTTCATCGGCTTGACCGTGATGCGGACGGATTTCTCAGTCGGCAGGAATTCGCTTTTCAGTCTCGACGACCGGATGGTGTGCATCTGGGGCCGGTTAGTGGCGGTTCAGCACGGCTTTTATTTCGTGATCCCGAGTTCCCGCATTGCGGATGGCCGGTGTTGTCCCCTGATGGTTCGAGCGTGTTGTTTCATCGTCGTCGGCCCGATGACACGACAACCGGACAAATCGTACGCTTCGATGTCGAATCTGGTGAATCCGATGTCCTGACCGATGGAATGCAGCCGTCTTGGTCAAGAGATGGCCGTCGCTTTGTTTGCACCCGCGATTCAGGTCAACGCGGAATCTGGATGATGAGCGAGAAGGGAGACGAAATTAAACGGTTGGGCGAAGGTTCGTCAGCGAAATGGTCGCCTGATGGTCGGCTGATTGCTTTTCTGCGTGACAATGGATTATGGGTCCATCAGGTTGCCGATGGCCTGAGTCGTGCCTTGCTGGAACGAGATCAGCACGATTATCAAAACTTGGGTGATGACGTTGCCTGGTCCCCCGATAGTCAGCGAATCGCCTTTGTGGGACGTACCACAGTTCGCTCGGACGTGATTCTGATAACAGTTGACGATTCAACACGATCGATTCGGTTTCGATTCCCGCCAAACCAACGGGTGGTTGGTCATTTGGGCTGGAGTCATCAACAGGGATTGGTCTTTCAATTGCATGATCGTCTCCGTGATACAAAGGAGTTGTTGACGCTGACACCGAAGGATCAATCGGATCCGATGCCGGTGCAATGGCTCGCTCCAGATCGGCTTTGGAAATCGGCTTGCGTCAGCCCCAGCGGTATGTGGTACACGGCAATCTCGGAAGAATGATTTTCATTGCGTGGTGTAGATGATGGATGAGCCACTATTCGATGCGAGTAACGATCCCAATGTGCGACCGCGACGTGAAACACCCGTTGACGGATCAGCACCAACGCGGCCCTTTCTCGGGATTCGGTTCGATTGCTGCAAAACATACGGCAGGATTTATCGCAATGATCAAAGAACAGCTTATGCCGGCAAGTGCCCGCGTTGTTTTGCCAAAGTGACCGTTCCCATTGGGAATGAAGGGTCTTCAACGCGGTTCTTTACAGCGCGTTAGCTGCTGCCCATTGCGTGATTGTTTGGTTCGAGAGTGTTGGGGACGATGCGTTGCCTCAATGAACCATGCTGCTACGAATGTTCTGCTGCCGGCCTCGCGATGAGGCCTCTCGTGTCTCATCTTGTGATTCGTGTCGCCGATTTGTTAACGTCGCCGAGGATCGGTCAAGGTTTTGGTTTCACGTTGGATGTTTCATGCTGGGCGAATACAAAGTTGGTCGGTGCACCAGAGTTTGTCATACACAATCGCGTCCGTTGCGCGATGGTGAGTGGTATTACAGCGTTGTGCTGGAAAGCGATGAAGAGTTCGTTCGACAGGATTACTCGGCAGAGAGTTGGACTGGTCCGCCTGAGAATGCCATCGGGTGGTGGAAAAACCGCATGCCGATGTCAGACGATAAAAAACTGGTGTTGGCACCGCCTGAAGTGCTGATTGATCTGCTTCGGCAGATGGAGGCGGTTTCCTCTCGCGCCAAGAGTCGTTACCTACTCGCCTTGATGTTGATGCGACGGAAACTTGTTCGTTCCGCTCCGATTGAATCGCAGGGTTCACCCCAAGGGAAATCGGTCAACGCGTTGGGTTCCCCAAATCAATCGCAGGATGTCGATGCTGGTGAATTGCCGGAAACGGATGAGCCTGTGATTGAAGAAGATATTTTGCGAGTCGAAGTGATTGCTGATGGCAGCTTGATTGAGGTGCCGGTTCAAGCGATCAGTCGTCGTGAAGCAGAGACGCTGCGAGAAGAGTTGAACGAGCTACTTTATTGTGAAGCAGATCCCGTGTCAGACAAAGAAGTTGACTAAGCGATCGGGATAACCGGCAATCTGATACGACCACGACACCGGCAAGGATGCAAGCAGTGTCACGACTGAAAGTAAAATCACCCTGGGAATCACTGGCGACCACCCTCGCCGTGATCTGCATTTGTTTCGTTTGTGGCGGAGCCACCTGCGGGCGTGGTGGGGCACCGATGCCGTTTCCACCGCCACCGGTGGTGTTTGAGCAAACACCAACACTTGAGCAACTTGCCGAAGTGGTCAATCGCACGTCGAGTGTTCAACAGTTATCCAGTAATTCAGCAAAGGTTGAAGTGCTGACGATGCCCAGCGTCCCGCGGTTGCAGGCGACGTTGAATGTGCAACGAGAGCGTCGCTTCCGGTTGCGAGCGAATCTGCCAATCGTCCTTGGTGTTGGTTTGGACATGGGCAGTAACGACGAAATGTTTTGGTTCGAAGTTCCTGAAGGGATGTCCAAGGTTCTTTACTACGCAAACCATGAGCAGTATCGCCAGCAACTCAAACGGGCCATTTTGCCGGTCGATCCGACGTGGATCATGGATGCGTTGGGATTAGTTCAGATCGACCCAGCCACTGTTGTTGCGGGGCCAGTGCTGCGCGAAGATGGCAAGCTGGAGATTCGCAGCACGATGGCGATGCCCGATGGAACCTATCAGCGTGTTTGTTTTATTGATCCCAGCGGCGGTTATGTGACCGATCAATACCTGTATGCTCCGGGCGGTAATTTGATTGCACAAAGCCAAGCATCAAACCACGCTTATTACGAGCAACAGCAGTGTGCACTGCCGCACAAGGTGGAGATCCATTTGGCGCCCGCCGTTGGCCCACCGTTATCGATGCGGATTGAAATTGGGACCTATCTGGTAAACCAACTGCTGAGCAGCGATCCTCAGCTTTTTGTCATGCCGACATCTGCATCGCAAAGTGTCGATCTGACCACCCTGTCTGATCCGACTCAGTTGCCTTCAGCAATGCCTGCACAGGTACCCGCATCAGGGCCAGTCAATTACAGCGCGAACGCCCCAACCGCCTATCCGCTACGAGGAACGCTTCGTTAGCAATTGGTTGGATTGCTTTCGTGGCGTGCATTCCTGTGGCGATTTAAGCTATCCCCTTTGATTCGCAACACGTTCGTGATTTGCGGGCGGCACGCTCAAACTTGATTTCTGGTCGACATCCGCCTCTCCGTCAATGATCTTGATCAGCGTGCGGCCGTGCTGAGTGGCTCAAGTGACGGCCTATTGCATGCGTTTGTCAGGAGCAGGTTCGGCTGGATTCGCTCCACGCATCAATTCCAGATCACTCTGTACCATGATGCTCGCTAATTCCGGCAAACGGGTTTTTGCCCGCCAATCGAGTTTGGTCAGTGCCTTGTTGGAATCACCGACCAAGTGTCTGACATCGCTTGGGCGGTTGTAGCGAGGGTCTTGTTCGACATGGTCTCGCCAATCGAGGTTGACGGTCGTGAAGGCAGCTTCGAGGAAGTCTTGGACTTGGTTAGTTTCGCCGGTGGCGAGGACAAAGTCGTTGGGTTCTGGTTGCTGTAGCATTCGCCACATCGCGTCGACATACTCGGGCGCGTAACCCCAGTCTCGCTTTGCATCGAGCGACCCGAGAGCGACTTTATCTTGTAGTCCTAGTGAGATCGCAGCAGCTGCGCGGGAAATTTTTCGAGTGACAAACGATTCACCTCGACGCGGGGATTCGTGGTTGTAACAAATGGCGTTGCAGGCGTAGCAGCCGAAGGATTCTCGGTACAACCGCACCATTTGGGTGGCAAAGGCTTTGGCAATTCCATAGGGATTCACCGGCTGCATTGGGGTTTCTTCGACTTGAGGCCACTGATTTGGACGGCCAAAGATTTCGCTGCTGCTGATGTGTAGGAACCGCGGTTTCTTGTCTAGGTCACGGACGATCTCTAATAACTTCAACGTCCCCATCGCTGTGAACTGACAGGTCGATTCTGGAATATCGAAACTGAGACCGACGTGACTTTGACCCGCAAGATGGTACATCTCGTCGGGCTCTGTTTTCAGCAGGATGCGCCGAATCGTTGTCGCGTCATCGAGGTCCGCATAGTGGAGGAAAAGTCGTTGTTCATAGATTTGTTTATCTTGGAACAGCGGTTCTAGGCGGCTTCGGGAAATCGAACTGTTACGTCGTACCAAACCGTGCACAACGTAGCCTTGACGCAATAGAAAATCGGTGAGGTACGAGCCATCTTGACCCGTGATGCCGGTGATGAGTGCTGTAGGCAAAGCGGATGCCTGTCGTGAGAATTGGTTCGGATGTTCAAAAGCCGGTTTTCCCAAGCGACTAGGTTCTTCTTTCGGAGCTCCTCTTTTTTAGGCTCCTCGTTCCTGCGCTTGTGAGACGACTTTACCGACCATGATAACGTGAGAAGCCAACGCCGCGTTGTTTACCGAGTGTGGTCTAGGCGATGACCTCGAGTTGGCAATCCTCAAGTTTGACGCTAACCCCTTGTTCCATGAATTTGACCGCGACGAGCAGTCGCGTTTCTTGTTCGCGGCGGATAATTGTGCCCTCGTAGCCTGAAAATGCACCGCTCCTGACTCGCACGTTTTGGCCGGGCTGCATGCGACCTTCGAGCGTTAAGGGCACACCCAGGTTGATGAGATTCTGGATCTGCCGCAGATCGTCCACGAAACGAGGGACGTCGGTGATCTCCGTCGCTTTGAGGACGCATCCCGTGCAGACCGCCTTGTAGCGAGCCTCGTCATCGCCGCAGAGAAAGACGTAGTTGTTGAAAATCAACGCGTAGGTTGTGCGAATGCGACCAGCAGGCGACCGTCGCCGGTTGGCGATCTGAGGCGCGTAATGAGCGACATCTAGTTCCCGAAGATGACGCATCAGCTGTTTTTCTTGACGCGATTTTGTGTACAGCAGCCACCAAGAGTCCTCGGTTCGCTCGTCATGATCGAGCAGGTTGCTGGGATGGCAGTCCGGTTCGGAAGGCAGAATCGGCATAAGTACGCGTTCCAAAGAATCTCGACGTCGATCTATTCACTCTACTAAGGAGCGTAAAATGCCCCATGGCAGAAGTCGTCTTCGCAGCGGGCCCAACTTGATTGCCTTCGCGAAAATCGGGTGATTCACGAGACTCTCGGGCATTTTTTAAAGGCAGTTGAGATGCTGCTTTTGGAGAAGTGTTGCCGAAGAATCGCCTCCTCTATTCCCCAGCGGCATGTTGCTTGAGGAGGTCTTCACGGCCAGTAAAAAGGTGACTCAGGTGTAAGTTGCTAACCACCCAAGTTCCTGATGAGCTCGTGTTTCCAGCGGTTTTGGCTAATCCGAACCGGCATATCCGGCGATAACTACCCCAAGCGAGAGGTGCATAACCTGCATCTTCCGCACGATTAGCATGACTAAAACACCGAATGCCGTTGTAGCCAAGGGGGGCAAAATGGCGATTCGTCGATCCAGTGCGATCCTCGCACCAGACCATCGAAATAAAATATCGGAGCGTGGAGTTAGCGGAGAAAGTCCGCGGCCACGAACCCGAAAGCGACGAAAATTGGTTCGCCAACTCGTTGCTTTAGCCTGCCTGGGACTGTTCGTTGCGGAATCAACCGGATGTACGTTGACGCGGGGAACCGTGAATGCACTTCGGAACTCCGATTGTGTTGACGAATTCATGATCGGTTATCGAAACCGAGCGATGGCTGAAAAGGCGTGGCATTGCCGTAAAGACCGCTTTGGTAATCAGCCTTATGGGCATGAGTACAAGGAAGGGTTCATCGACGGGTACGTCGAAATCGCGGGGGGTGGCCTAGGCTGTTGCCCGAAGATCGCTCCTTCGCGGTACTGGGGCTGGAAATATCAGTCGGCAACCGGGCGTCAGGCGGTCAACGCTTGGTTCGAGGGTTACCCCATGGGGGTCCAGGCTGCTGAACAGGAGGGCATCGGGAACTGGGGTCGAATCCAGACAATTGGTGCACCGACTGCTGGCGGCGTAGGGGGATCTTGCAACAGTTGCGGAACTGGCATCGTTGATCCGCTCAACGGCGGGACGGAGATGATCCCTGTGGAGATGCCGCAGGGCATCGTAGACCCGGACGGCGCGGGCATCGAAATGGTGATTCCGCCAACGCCGGACGCGGCCTTCAATGAACCGGTGCGACCCGATGCCGGGCCGAACAAACCAGAGTTCATTGCGACTCGAGAGCCGTTCTCCAGTATGGGGCTCATCGACACACAGTCAGTGGGTACGGAATCTACGTCAGTGGCAGGATCGAACGCGAACGAGTTGCAATTGCTTCCGTCCGCACCGGCCAGTGATGAGCTGCCTTTTACGTTTAAATGATTGTGGTGGCCGGCTCGCGAGTCGGTCTGCCAACTTAAACCAGTTATCGTTGGGTTTTAGGAAGAGAGTTCAGGGATGAGAACGAGACTTTCAACCGGCAGGCGTGCGATCCGTAAGCTACGAGCCGTCGTCACCACAATCGCCGCAGGCGTTGTTGTCAGTAGCCTAAGTGGTTGCACGGCAATCACGCAGCCAATTGACGGGATTCCGGCAAGCCGCTTGCCGCAGGAGTTCTTGGCAGAGCCCAAGAACGACCTGGTCCCTGTCGATATTGGTGTGCTCGCGATCGATCAACCACGCCAGTACGAGCTTGGGCCCGGAGACATCCTAGGCGTCTACATCGAGGGTGTATTGCCGTTTACACCTCCAGAGAAACCGCCAGAGCCACCACCCGTCAATTTTCCAGGTGCCGATAGTATGTTGCCCCCATCGATCGGGTATCCGATCGCAGTGATGGAGGATGGAACACTCACGTTGCCGCTGCTCGAGCCGATGCCGGTGGAAGGGTTAACCCTGGAGCAGGTGCGAGACCGAATTCGTGAGGCTTATATCGATGCTGAGGTTTTACGGCCGGACAAAGCCCGCCCGATCATCACGATCATCCAAGAACGCACCTATAGCGTCATCGTTGTGCGAGAAGGCGAAGGCGGCGGCTTGGGTGGAGTCGGAGGCGGTGAGATCGCTCGTGGTAATGATCAGAGCCTCGGGGGAGGTATGGTCAAGCTAAAGGCCTACCAGAATGACGTGCTCCATGCACTTATCGAGACAGGCGGTCTCCCCGGTCTTGGTTCCAAGAATCAAGTAAAAATCCTTCGTGCTAACGAGGCTGATCGTCTAAAGCGAGAACAGTTTCTGCGAGATTTTTACGACCAACAGAAGGCGGTAATGCTGGATCCCTGTGCTTGTCTTCCTGATCTGCCAGATGATCCGTCTGTCTTGACGATCCCTCTTCGAGTGAAGCCAGGTGTGATTCCGAGCATCTCGGATGATGATGTCAGGTTGCAGGACGGCGACATTGTTTACGTCGAATCTCGCGAGACCGAAGTCTATTACACAGGTGGTTTGCTGCCCGGTGGCGAACAGACTTTACCTCGGGACTACGATCTCGACGTACTGGGAGCGATGGCGCTGGCCGGTAAGGGAATTTACAACGACGAGGGCGGCGGACGGGGCGGTCGCGGCGGAGGCGGCATGATGGGTATGTCCTCCGGTACTCGTGTCCCGCCCGGAGTTCTGTATATCCTCCGAAAGACCTCTTGCAACGAACAGATCGCGATCGAGGTTGATTTGGCCAAGGCGATGAATGACCCTCGGGCAAGGCCGCTCGTACAACCAGGTGACTACTTAATCCTGCAGTACAAGTGTGAGGAGGAATTGTCGAACTTCGCAATTCAGACCTTCTTTACCTTCGGGGTCGCCGAATTGCTGGGCGGTGGGGGCAACCGCTTCTA
>JAQWPZ010000284.1 GCA_029245125.1 Rubripirellula sp. | reverse complement strand
TTAGGCGGGGACAGTCCAGCGGTAGCCATCTGAAAAGCGATGTAACTGCGAAGGCGATCTCGCTCGGATTTGTCCGATGCGGCATCTCGGTCCCATCCGAGGGCTCGTTGAAGCTCGTGAGGGGTGGTCAGCAAAGTGGACACGGTCGCTCCCAGCAGTGGCAAGTAAAGGTTGTTTTGCTCCGCACAGAATAACAAATCACCGGAAAATGAGTTTGGAAACCAGCATGAGAACAGATCTCTTTATCGGCAATTCGCAAGGAGCGTTGGAGTAAGTGCCGCAGTGCGGTTATCATTGGCCGTTTGCCCACCCTAGACATCTTCCATCGCTTGGTGCGAAAAAGGAAATGCGACAAGGAGCAGCACAGCTGTTCAGTCTGGAATCCCAGGGATTCCCCCAATCCCCGGCGGAATTGAAGGACGGGGTAGTGGTCTGGATGCACCGACTCGGCCAATTGTTATCGGCTGGTCACGATTTTCGAATTGCGTTTTTCGGTCTGTTTTAAACAAGGATTTGGTGTTCATGCGAAACGCCCTACTGCGACTCTTATTCGTCCCGATTTGCCTTTTTGTTGCCAACAGCCAGCAGGCTTTGATGCCTCAAGCGGAGGCTGCCGGGCTGGGGGTGACACCACCCGAACAGTTCAGCACTTTGCCTGGTTTTCAGGTGGAGTTGCTCTATGAAGTTCCTTCCGAATCAGAAGGCTCATGGGTCAGTTTGACCGTCGATCCAAAAGGACGCCTAATTGCCTGTGATCAATATGGTGGCTTGTATCGGATCGATGTTTCAGGCGATCAGCCGAAAGTCGAAAAACTGAAAATCGAATTCCAAGGCGCGCAAGGCTTGCTGTGTGCTTTCGGAGCCTTGTATGCGAATGTCAATTCGCGTGACAACGGCCCAGGGGTCTGGAGATTGACCGACACCAACGGAGATGACCAGTACGACACCAAGGAGCATATCCTACCTCTTAATGGGGGGAGCGAGCACGGGCCGCATGCCCTGATCCTGACTCCGGATGGCAAACGAATTTTGATGTGTGCTGGCAATAATACGAACTTGCCTGGCGACATTGCCCGCAGTCGTGTGCCGCAAGTTTGGGGAGAGGATCACTTGCTGGGCCGGATGCCGGATGCCCGGGGGCACAACGCCGGCCGGATGGCGCCCGGTGGTTTCATCTTGTCGATGAATCCGGACGGCAAGGACATCGAACTGGTCGCGACTGGTTTTCGAAACGAGTACGACATCGCGTTGAATCGTGACGGCCAACTGTTCACTTACGATGCCGATATGGAATGGGACGTTGGCACCCCTTGGTATCGCCCGACACGAATCAATCACGTTGTCAGTGGTGCTGAGTTTGGATGGCGTAACGGCACAGGAAAATGGCCTGCTTATTATCCTGATTCAGTCGGTTCAGCAGTCGACATTGGTCCTGGATCACCGACTGGGATTGCTTTTGGGTACGGTACGAACTTTCCTAAGAAGTACCAAGATGCGTTGTTTATCTGTGACTGGAGTTACGGGAATATCCACGCTGTTCATTTGACGCCCGACGGTGGCAGTTACCAAGGGACGTTTGAAACATTTGCGACAGCGGCTCCGCTTCCCGTGACCGATCTGGCGGTTCATCCGGACGGGGCGCTGTACTTCACGATTGGTGGTCGTCGCACTCAGAGCGGTTTGTACCGAATTCGCTACACGGGCGATCTCAGCCAAGATGCGTCGGGGATCGCCGCCGATGCGGAAGCGGCGAAGCAGCGAGCAACGCGGGAAATGATGGAAGAATTGCACGTAAGTGAGCCTTCCGCGGCTGCGGTTGCTACCGCCCTGGAACATCTTGGGCACGAAGATCGGGCCGTGCGGTTCGCCGCCCGAATCGCTTTGGAGCATCAATCGGTGGATCAATGGCGAAATCAGGTGGTGAAGCTGGACGATCCACAGGCGAGAATCCTGGGTATCATTGCGTTGGCGCAGCACGGTCAGCCCAGCGATAAGAAAGCGTCGCTGCAGGCACTGACTTCGATTGCTTGGGATCAACTTTCGACAGATCAGCAGATTGATCTTCTTCGTGCTTACGGACTGGTCGCAATTCGCCTGGGTGGAATTACCCCTGCCGAAGCGAAGCCAATCTTGGCCCAAGTCAGCGGGCGATTCCCGACGGGCAACAACGAGGTTGACCGTGAGCTGGCTCAGGTGCTTGTCTATCTCAAGGCTCCGGGAGCTTTGTCGAAGGTCGTCCAAGAATTGCGGTCATCGCCAAGTCAGGAGAATCAGATTCATTATGCGATGACACTGCGGAATGCAGACGAGGATTGGAATCCTGAATTGCGACGTCAGTATTTTGAGTGGTTCAACGAAATTCGCTCAGCCCGTGGTGGAATGTCCTTCGGTGGATTCATCGAGAACATTAAGAAGGCTGGCCTCGGGCAACTGCCGGAAAATGCCAAGCAACGTTTGGCTGAGGTGATCACACCACCCAAGAATTCAGCGGCTGTCGAGTTGGCTCCACAACGACCGCTCGTGCAAAAATGGCAGGTCGATGACCTGCTGGATGCAGTAGCAAGTGAGGAACATGTTCCGGATTTTGAGCAAGGCAAGGCGATCTTTGCCTCGGCCCAGTGCTACAAGTGTCATCGCATGGGTGTGCAGGGTGGAATTCTGGGCCCCGACTTGACCGCTGCTGGCGGACGGTTCAACGTGAAAGATTTGTTGGCATCGATTATCGAGCCGGACAAAGAGATCAGTGATCAATACGGGGCAACCCAGTTCTTGACGGTCGATGGTCGTGTGGTCATCGGTCGCGTCATCAATATGAATGGCAAGCAACTGCAGGTGCTGACCAACATGTTGGATCCTTCCGCGTTGGCGAAAGTCAATCGAGACGATATCGAAACGACACGCCCGTCAAAAACCAGCATGATGCCGTCGGGACTGTTGGATACCTTCAACGATGACGAGATCGCCGATCTAATCGCCTATCTGCGTGCCGGTGGGCGGGCCAGTCACCCGATTTATAAACGATCGGTGGCGAAGAACTAGCACGAGTTGCGATTGGAATTCGAGTCATACTTCCATTTTCTGCGAGACACTACGATGCGACTACCTTGGTTTCTGTTACTGGCTGGATTCGTGATCCCTTCCCTGGTTCAGGGGGCGGATGATTGGATTCGTTACGAAGGCAAGGCGGGGCCCGGCCAGGGCAAGCATCTCGTGTTTATTAGCGGTGACGAGGAGTATCGCGGGGAAGAAGGATTGCCAATGTTGGCCAAAATTATGAGCCAGCGGCATGGCTTTACCTGCACGGTACTCTTTTCGATCGATGACAAAGGTGTGATTGATCCGAAAGCGCAGGGAAGTTTGGCGGGTGCCGAACAACTTGATACGGCTGATGCCATCGTGATGCTCTTGCGGTTTCGCAATTGGCCCGACGAAGCAGCTAGTCACTTCGTCGATGCCTTCAATCGAGGCATCCCGGTGATTGGGCTGCGAACCAGTACGCACGCTTTCAAATATCCCGGTAATGGTAAAACCAAGTTCGGCGATCTAAATCGCTTCGGTGAAGATGTGCTTGGCGAGGAGTGGGTGAGTCACTGGGGAAAACACAAGCGAGAGGCCACGTTGGGTGTTGTCGAACCGACGGCTACCGACCATCCCATTTTGACTGGTGTCGGCCAGATCTTTGGTGACTCCGATGTCTACGAGGCTTATCCTCCGAAGGACGCCGAGATTTTGGTGCGGGGTCAGGTGCTGGTCGGGATGAATCCGGAAGATCCTCCTGCAACGTATGCCAAAAAGCGTCGCTCGGATGGTGTCGAGCAGGATATCAATGGCCCGATGATGCCAGTTGCTTGGACGCGAACGCACGAGCACGGCGATGGTGTTAAGAATCGAATTTTCTGTACGACACTCGGCGCCGCGACCGATCTGCAGAGTGAAGGTTTGCGTCGCATGATCGTCAATTCGGTTTATTGGGGGCTAAAGATGGATGTGCCCAAAAAGGGAGATGTCACTTACGTCGACCCCTATGTTCCCAGCGCGTATGGCTTTGGTACCAATCGAGTTGGCATCAAACCGGCCGATCACGAATTGGGAAAAACCCTGCCCTAATTCAGAGTTAGAGGCAGACGGTTCGTACAGATGACCCTGTACGGACTTCCCTGCATGGACTGCCGTGGGCCGTCTGTTCCGAAGTTACAGTATTTTCGAAAGGCTGTAGTACCCTTTGCAAGGCTGCAGCATATTCGTGAGGCTGAGACAAAAAGAGTGCGAGCGATTGTTGGCTCGCTTCGACTATGTGAACAGATAGCAATGCGTTGCGACTGATGGCCGACCTGACTTTAGCTTTGCAGCACTTGTTTCCGTCGCTCGACGCGGTCGAACAAGTTTCGTCGATCAGTGGTGGATGCATCAGCGAGGCGCGGCGAGTGCGAGTCCGGTTCGGCGATGGGCGCTCGCAAGATCTGTTTGTGAAGTCGAACTCTGAGTCGTTTGTCGACAATTTTAAAGCCGAGTGGGATGGTCTGACGCGTTTAAGTTGCGTCGATGCGATCCAGATCCCTCAGCCATTGGCGGTCGGCGTGGTCGCTGGAAACAGTTGGCTTGTGTTGCCGTGGCTCGAAACAAGTTCACCGGGCGTCGATTTTTTTGAACGGTTTGCCAAACGGTTGGCGGCGTTGCATCGTTGCTCCGCGGGGATGCAAGTTGGCTTGCCACGCGATAACTATCTCGGGTCTGCGAAGCAGGTGAACACACCGTCCACGGATTGGGCTGAATTCTTTGCCGTCCATCGAATTGGATACCAACTTCGTTGGGCAGTTCGTCAGGGTGTGGACGATTGCTTGCGACGTGATTGCGAGCAGATCGTGCGGCGGATGTCGGAGCTTTTGGCGGGACGCGAGGCAACCACCTCGTTGTTGCACGGTGACTTGTGGAGCGGCAACTATCTCTGCGACACCGACGGGGAACCGGCCTTGATAGATCCTGCCGTCTATCACGGTTGCCGGGAGGCCGAGTTCGGGATGCTAAAACTCTTTGGTTCATGCCCTGCAGAGTTTTATGACGCCTACTTGGCCGATTTTCCTTTGCCCACTGGTTGGCAGCAACGTGTTCAGGTTTATCTGCTGTACCACTTGCTGAATCACCTCAACCTGTTCGGTAGCGGCTATTTGTCGCAATGTCGATCGACTGCTGCCGCCATACTGCGGTATTGATTTGTTGTGTTTTGAACTCGCAGGAACTCGGCTAAGACATCGCGTTTGCGCGTGCCTGACTCTCTCGCCTCGGATAAACTGTTAGGCAATCTCGCCTTTCGGAAGGAAAGTCAAAATGAAGTATTTGGCAAGCTGCGGATGCCTGCTCTGGTTGCTTGGGTTCGCTAACGTGACGGCACAATCCACCGATCTTTCGCTCCATCCGTTTGAACGTCAAGAGCTGACGGATGTCTATTTTTCGGAGGGTGCAAATGCCGGTGACGTGAATGGCGATGGGGTCGCCGATGTTGTTTGCGGTCCCTATTGGTTTGAAGGTCCGAAATTCGAGACGAAACACGAGATTTATAAACCGGTTCCGCAAGACCGCAATCGGTATGCGGATAACTTCTTTTGTTGGCTGTACGACTTTGACGGTGACAGTTGGGACGATGTGCTGGTCGTTGGTTTTCCGGGCACTCCCGCCTATGTCTACGAGAACCCTGGTGCCGACGGTTTCGAGAACCACTGGAAAAAGCACCAGGTGTTCGATTGGGTTTCCAATGAGTCACCACAGTTGGTCAACATCGTCGGTGACGAGCGGCCGGAACTGGTTTGCACACGCGACGGATTTTTTGGGTTTGTCACTGTCAATTGGCAAGATCCATTCGGCGATTGGGAGTTTCATCCGATCAGCGAAAAAGTTACCGCGACCCGGTTCGGTCACGGGCTGGGGATTGGAGATATCGACGGTGACGGACGGCTGGATATGCTTCATGCCGCAGGATGGTACCAGCAACCTGAAACAGACGCTTTGACCAAGCGGTGGCGTCACCATGACGTGAAGTTTTCGGCCAGTTACGGCGGTGCCGAAATGTATGCTTACGATGTGGATGGTGATGGCGACAACGATGTCATCACCAGCGAAGCTGCCCACGATTTTGGACTGTCGTGGTACGAGCAGGTTCAAGAGGGTGATGTGATCTTGTTTCGCCGCCGCCAGATCATGGGATCCCATCCGTCAGAGAACAAATACGGTGTGTTGTTCAGCGAACCACACTCCGTCGCATTAGCCGACATTGATGGCGACGGCTTGAAAGACATCGTGACAGGAAAGACCTTCTGGTCGCATCACAAGCAGAGTCCGATGTGGGATGCCGGCGCCGTTGTCTACTGGTTTCGGCTTACACGCGGTGAAGATGGAATCGATTGGGTTCCCTACCAATTAGACGATCAAGCCGGGATTGGACGGCAGGTCAGCATTGTTGATCTGAACAACGATCAAAAGCCAGACATTGTTGTCGGCGGCATGAAGGGAGCGCATGTGCTGATCCACCAAGAGCAGTTGGTCGACGAGGCGACTTGGCAGCAGGCTCAACCAAAACCATATGAGGGCCCAGCGCTGCCGAAAGCTGATAACGCCAAATTAGTGCGAGGTCCCAAGTCCAAGCTCGAGACAACGAGTGGTCGAGCGAAAGGGGCCATTGAAGGGGAATGGCTGCAGCCACGTGTTACCGCGGGTAACGCGAAGCCACAAGACATGTCGAACTTTGGTGGAGACAACTGGAGTGGTCAGTCGCAGCTTTGGTGGACAGGCGCCCGGCCAGGGGATCAGTTATCACTGACGCTGCCGCCGTTCACTGGCACGGTCGACTTGGAAATCGTGATGACGTGCGCGCGGGATTATGGCATCGTCCAGTTGACATTGGACGACCAACTGTTGGGTGGGCCAATCGATCTGTACGAAAAAAATGTTGTCACGACCGGCGTGGTTTCGTTTCCAAAATTGTCGGTCAGTGGAAAATCACACCAGCTTGGTGTTCAGATCGTGGGTGCCAATCCACAGGCGGTAAAAGGATTTATGTTTGCACTCGATTACCTACGAGTGCGAACATCCGATGGCAGTTATGTCACCGGTCCGAGCGGTCCCACCGATCAGGCTGCGAGTTCCGGGGAACGTCCCAAAGCGAGTGATGGTCGGGTGCTTAATCTTGATTTTGAGACGGGGTCATTGGCCGATTGGACGGCGACCGGCGATGCATTCGAGGATCAACCTGTTCAAGGGGACACGGTCGCACCCCGAAGGCCTGAGATGAAAAGCAATCATGAGGGGGATTACTGGATCGGTGGCTACGAAAAGTATGGTGATGAGCGAACCGGGACGCTGACCTCCGCCGCGTTCGTGGTGTCCCAACCTTATGCTTCGTTCTTGGCCAATGGTGGCGATCAGGAAACGACTCGGGTGGAATTGATTCGGGTCGATGATGGGACGGTGATTCATCAAGTCAACGGGACCAAGACCGAAGCCATGCGGCGTGTTGTGGTCGATTTGCGAGCCCACGTCGGCAAGCAAATTCAAGTTCGGATTGTGGATAAACACACCGGCGGATGGGGGCATGTAAATTTTGACGATTTTCGATTGCACTTGGAGCGGCCCGGTCGCCCGACGGCGACGATGGTCGCACTGGAACCCGACGAGTATCCGCATGCCGGCTTAGAGGCAGAACAAGCGGCCGCGGCGATGACTGTGCCGGATGGATTTCAAGTGGTGGTGGGTGCTGGTGAGCCAGAGGTGAAGCAGCCGATCGCAATGGCGCTGGATGATCGCGGGCGTGTTTGGATTGCTGAGGCTTATGAGTACCCGATTCGAGCGGATGGTGATGCTGGGCGTGACCGAATCTTGATCTTTGAAGATACCAATGGTGATGGGGCGCTCGACCAACGAAAGGTATTTGCCGAGGGTTTGAATTTGGTCAGCGGCTTAGAGGTTGGGTTTGGTGGGGTCTGGGTCGGTGCCGCTCCATACTTGATGTTTCTGCCCGACCGCGATGGCGATGATGTGCTCGATGGGGAACCCGAGATTTTGTTGGATGGGTGGGGATTTCAGGATACTCACGAAACACTGAACGCCTTCATTTGGGGACCGGATGGATGGTTGTACGGATGTCACGGCGTGTTCACACATTCTCGCGTCGGCAAACCGGGGACGCCTGATGAAGAGCGAATTCCTCTGAACTGCGGTGTGTGGCGTTATCATCCAATCCGACATGAATTCGAAGTGTTCGCACACGGGACAAGCAATCCCTGGGGCGTCGATTTCAATGATCACGGTCAAGCATTCATCACCGCCTGTGTGATCCCGCATCTGTATCACATCATCCAGGGGGGCCGGTATCAGCGTCAGGGTGGCCAGCATTTCAATGCTTACACGTACCGCGATATCGTCACGGTCGCCGACCATCTGCATTATCTCGGTGCAACGCCTCACAGCGGAAACAGTAAATCCAACTCGGCTGGTGGCGGTCATGCCCATGCCGGAGCGATGATCTATCTAGGCGACCGTTGGCCAGGTGAATATCGCGATCAATTGTTCATGAATAACATTCATGGACAACGCTTGAATGTCGATATTTTGGCTGCCGAAGGATCAGGATATGTTGGCCATCACGGTCCCGATTTTCTGTTGACGGGAGACAATGCTTCGCAGATTTTGAATTTGCGTTACGGTCCCGACGGAAATGCCTGGATGATCGATTGGTATGACATGGAGGCGTGCCATCGAAGGGAGGTTGAGCGGCACGATCGAAGCAACGGCCGGATTTACAAGATCAGCTATGGTGAGAGTGAAACTTCGGCTCCCAATCTTGATTTGAATCAGGCATCCGATTTGAAACTTGCTGAGTTCGCATTGCACCTCAATGATTGGTACGTGCGTCACAGTCGACGGATTTTGCAGGAGCGTGCCGCGACGCGAGCCATTGATTCCGAGGCCCTTGGCTTTTTGCGGGAGCTTTTGGCATCGCATGATGACGAGACTCGTCGCTTGCGAGCAGCGTGGGCCTTGCACGTCGCAGGAGGATTAGATGAATCGTCGTTGGCCGCAATGTTGGATGATGCGAGTCCCAATGTCCGTGGTTGGAGTGTGCAGTTGGCTATGGAGTCGGCGGCGAATCGGCCGACGGTCGAACAGCGAAAGGCATTTGTGTCCCTGGCAAAATCTGATGATTCAGCCATCGTGCGTCGGTACTTGGCTTCGGCAGCGCAGTTGATGCCTTTCGACCAGCGTTGGGATGTGCTGGAAATGCTCACCTCGCACGCCGAAGATGCTGCGGATCACAATTTACCATTGTTGTACTGGTACGCCGCGGAACCGCTGGCCGAAGTCGATACGACCCGGGCGTTGAGTTTTGCGATGGCAGCCGGAGAGCAGATTCCGTTGCTGCGTGAGTTTATGCTGCGGCGAATTGGCAGCGGGAATGCCGACACCTCGCTTGCCATCTTGGTGCAAGGCTTAAGTGATGCCGATCGAGCGCCACTGCAGCTCACATATTTGAAAGCGATTCGAGCGTCGCTTCGTGGTGTGCGACGAGTGGCAGCGCCCGAGTTGTGGGCTTCGGTGGCCGAACATTTGCGTGCCAGTTCGGTCGATCAGGTTCGACTGCAGACGATCGCCTTGGGGGTAAAGTTTGGTGATCTCGCTGCGATGCAGGCGATGCGTGCGCAGGTGGAGGATGGAGCTTCCGCCGTTGAGGATCGGCTGGTCGCGATTGGGGCACTGTTGGATGCCAACGATGCTGGATTGGTGCCAACCTTGATCTCCCTGCTTGCGGAACAGGGACCGCTGCGAGAAACGGCGATTCGTGGCTTAGCGCAGTACGATGATCCAGCGGTTGCGCCGGGATTGCTGAAAGCTTATGAGAATCTGACCCTAGCAGAGCAGCGGATGGCATTGGGTACACTCAGTTCCCGTATTGCGTCGGGTGAGGCATTGCTGAAAGCGATTCAAGCCGAGCAAATTTCAGGGACCGATTTGACAGCCGATCTCGTGCGTCAATTGCAGTTCTTGGACAACGAGACGATCAACACACTGCTGACAAGCGTCTGGGGAACGGTTCGTAAGTCGGCGGCTGATAAGTTGTTGCAAATTGAGCAATACACGGCTCTGGTCGAATCGGGTGAGCATCGAGATCCTAGTCTCGAGCTTGGGCGAGCCGTTTTCGCCAAGACTTGCATGAAATGTCATCGCTTGTACGGCGAAGGCTATACCATCGGTCCCGATCTGACAGGATCCAATCGAGCGAACCTCGAATACTTGCTCAGCAACATCGTTGATCCGAGTGCGGTGATGGCGAAAGAGTACTTGCCCACGAATGTGTTAACGGTTGACGGACGCGTGGTCAGTGGTTTGATCAAAGCGGAGGATGCCCAGTCATTGACTTTGCAGACGTCGGATGCCCTCGTCCTTGTGCCGAAAGACGAGATCGAGCAGCGTGTGGAAGGAACGCAATCGATGATGCCCGAGGATCAGCTGAAGCAATTCTCGCCTCATGAGGTTCGTTCCTTAATCGCTTATCTGCGGAGTAAGCAGCAATCGGCAATGTTGGCGACTCCAGAAAACGTTTCGCTCCTGTTCAACGGTAAAGATCTGTCTGGTTGGTCGGGTGCGGAAGAATTGTGGTCCGTTGAAAATGAAGAGATCGTGGGACGTACCAATGGATTGAAACGAAACGAATGGATCGTGTCCGATCTGGTCGTCCAGGATTTTCGATTCACAGTCGAGGTCAAGTTGGTGGATGATGCCGGCAACAGCGGGATTCAATTCCGCAGTCGATCCGAGGATGGCGAAGTGTCTGGCTATCAAGCTGATATCGGAACGGGTTGGTGGGGGAAACTGTACGAAGAGCACGGTCGCGGGTTGCTTGGCGAACTCGCGACGGGGGCAGACAGTGTGCGTGCGGGAGAGTGGAACCAGTACGAGATCGTTGTCCGGGGTGATCACATCCAGACATTGATCAATGGCGAAAAATGCATCGATCTGCGGGACCCTGAGGGAGCAGAAAGTGGCATCATCGCACTCCAATTGCACAGCGGAGGTCCAACCGAGATCCGTTTCCGCAACTTGCGGCTGGAAGTGATTCATTAGATCATGGGCGGGTGATTCGTTTTGGGCTCACCCGATAGAGGCCTTTGTTCGCCCCGGTCGCTGGGAATTTCGGTCGCTGGGAATTTCGGTCGCTGGAAAAGAGGGGCACCGCGTCGAGGGGCTGCTGCTCGGGTCGGTTGAGCGTGAATTGAGTCGCAGTCCACCACTTTCGTACAACGTTCCTTTCCTCTCACGAGTCGCCATGCTTGCCGCACGAGTTATTCCTTGTCTTGACGTACACGACGGCCGAGTGGTTAAGGGCACGAATTTCGTGAATCTTCGTGATGCCGGTGACCCAGTCGAAGTGGCCAGGCGGTATGAGCAAGAGGGGGCCGACGAGTTGGTGTTTTTGGACATCACGGCTAGCCATGAGAAACGCGATATCATCCTAGACGTGGTGCGGCGGACAGCGGATCAAGTCTTCATGCCGTTGACCGTCGGTGGAGGGGTTCGGACGATTGAGGACGTTCGGAGCTTGCTGCAGGCAGGGTGTGACAAAGTGTCGATTAATTCGGCAGCCTGCAAAGATCCGGAATTTGTTCGGCGGGCCGCTGATCGATTTGGCAGTCAATGCATCGTCGTCAATATCGACCCCAAACGTGTGCAGCGTGACGGGGAAGAGATTTGGGAGGTGCATATCAATGGCGGACGAACGCCCACTGGTTTATTGGCGGTCGATTGGGCCAGGGAAATCGAATCCCTGGGTGCCGGTGAAATCGTGTTAACCAGCATGGATGCCGACGGAACCTGCGACGGTTATGATCTGCCGGTGACGGCCGCGGTCAGCGAAGCCGTATCGATTCCCGTCGTCGCCAGTGGTGGGGCGGGGAATCCGCAGCATTTGGCTGATGCTATTCTCCGCGGCAAAGCGGACGCGGCACTGGCCGCCAGTATCTTCCATTTCGGACAATTCACGATTACTGAAACCAAGCAAGTGATGCAGCAGGCCGGAATTCCGGTTCGCCTGTAGGAGTAGCGTCCGTCCACCGGGTTGACCATGCGTGGGCAAGGCGATTACACCATGCTTGTTGTTTCCGTGCTTCTATGCCCCCAACCCGGTTACCGCTGTGTCAGACGTCGTCCCCATTCGCACCGCGATCATTAGTGTCAGTGACAAACTTGGATTAGCCGACTTGGCAGCCGGATTGCAGCGGGCAGGTGTTCGTATTTACAGCACCGGTGGGACACGTCGACATTTGGAAGAGTCAGGAATCGAGGTCGAAGATGTCTCGTCTTACACGGGTTTTCCGGAGATGCTTGACGGGCGTCTGAAGACGTTGCACCCGAAAGTTTTCGGCGGCATCCTGGCCATCCGGGATCGCGCTGACCACATGGATGCGATCGACGAGCACGATATCGAGCCATTCGACTTGGTCGTCGTGAATCTCTACCCCTTTGCCGCCACAGCGGCTCGTTCTGGGGTGACTCGCGCCGAATGCGTGGAACAGATTGACATCGGCGGGCCGAGTTTGGTTCGGGCGGCTGCAAAGAATCACGGCGACGTCGCGGTGGCCACCAGTCCTGAGCAATACGGTGAACTTTTGGAGCAGCTCGAGCAAAGTGGTGGGACCGATCGAGTGCTTCGCGATCAGTTGGCCGCCGATGCGTTTGAGCATACCGCAGGCTACGACCGGGCCATTGCCGATTTCATGCGTGGTGAATCGATCAGTGGCGATTTTCCTGCCAGCGTCCACTTGTCGTTGCAGCGGAAAAATCAGTTGCGATACGGCGAAAATCCACACCAACGGGCGGCGGTCTACAGCGATCCTAACGTTCGTTCGGCGAACCTTGTTTCCGCACGGCAACTCAGTGGCAAGGAGCTTTCCTACAACAATCTGCTTGATCTCGACTCGGCATTGGAAATCGTTCGTGGGTTGGCTGGGCCAGCCGTGTCAGTGATCAAACACAACAATCCCTGCGGCGCCGCGAGTGACCAAGTCCTCTCGGTCGCGTGCCAGAAAGCACTCGATGGTGATCCGTTGAGCGCTTTCGGATCGGTGCTGGGGTTCAATCGGACGGTGGATGCCGCGACGGCGGAAATCCTCTGCCAGCCTGGTCTGTTCATCGAGGCGATTGTCGCGCCAGATTTTGAGGCGGGAGCAGTTGGCTTGTTGACGTCGCGACCACGCTGGAAAGATAACGTTCGCTTGATGCAGGTCGGGCGGTTGGATGAGCCAGCATCGCCGATCCAACGTCGGTTTATCAGCGGCGGCATGTTGGTCCAAGACGCCGATCGGATGACCAGCCCACCGTTGCAGTGGAAAACAATGACCGAGAACGAAGTGCCTGAGGATACCTGGGACGATGTCGCCTTCGCTTGGGAGATGGTTCGCCACGTTAAAAGCAATGCAATCGTGTTAGGCAAGGATACGTCGTTGATTGGCGTCGGGGCGGGACAGATGAGTCGCGTTGACAGTGTCGAAATTGCGATCGACAAAGCAGGTGATCGGGCTGCTGGTTCAGTGCTCGCGTCCGACGCGTTCTTTCCTTTTCCTGATTCCATTGAAGCGGCAGCCGACGCCGGGGTTGTGGCCATCATTCAGCCCGGTGGATCGCGGCGAGATGATGAAGTGGTCGCGGCCTGTGACGAACATGGCTTGCCAATGGTGTTCACTTCACGACGTCACTTTAAACACTGATGACTATTCTGGACGACATCCTGGTCAAGACTCGCCAAACGATTCAGGTTGATCGGGCGGCGGTGCCGATTGCCGATTTGGAGGCGTTGATCGCCGACCTCGCTCCCTGTCGAGATTTTCACGCTGCGTTGGCCGACGGCGATCAGGTTCAATTGATTGCCGAGGTGAAGCGGGCCAGTCCCTCAGCGGGGCTGATTCGAGAGGACTTTGATCCGGTCACAATCGCCAGTGCTTACCAGCAGGGCGGTGCCGCATGCATTAGCGTCTTGACCGACGCACCATTCTTTCAGGGGTCGCTTGAGTATCTGCGGCAAGTCCGCGAGCGGGTTGACCTGCCACTGCTCCGCAAAGACTTCATTGTCGATCGCTACCAATTGCTACAAGCCCGCGCTGCCGGCGCTGATTGTGTGCTCTTGATCGCCGAATGTTTGGAGGGTGAAGAGTTGTCACGGTTGCATGATCAAGCATGCGAATTAGGTCTGCAGACGTTGATTGAGCTTTTCGAACCAGAGAACCTTGATGCCGTACTCGCGACCGGCACAAAGCTCGTCGGCATCAACAATCGGGATCTAAGAACCTTTCACACGACGCTGCAGCACACACTCGATCTGCGACCCAAGATTCCGGGCGATCGATTGGTGGTCGGTGAAAGTGGAATCCGGGACCACCACGATTTGGAAAGGCTAGGCGAGGGAGGCGTAAAAGCCGTCTTGGTCGGTGAATCGCTGATGCGTCAGCCTGATATCGAGCAGGCCACCCGACGGTTGCTGGGCTCGCCGAGCTAGCTCGCCTGCCTGCTGGACTGGGTTCCCTGTTGGCCTCGGATCTCCGTTGGCCTGGGATCCCTGTTTAGCTGGGTTCCCTGTTTAGCTGGGATCTCCGTTGGCCTGGGGTTTAGCAGCGCCGTCTATCATCGCTCGATCAGCTTGATCTTCGCCGCGTGAGATTCAATTTCAATCATCAGGTGGTGCTGGTGGCTCGAACGCGAATTCTTGCCACTTGACGGCTTTGTCCATCGGTTCGATTCGCATCACGGTATGACCGTTTTGGTACAACCGGACAGTGCCGGTGGATTGGCTAACCACGACAGAGATGGACTTCGTTTTGCGGGTGATCGCGGCGGCAGCCCAGTGCCGCGCGCCGAGTCCTTTGGTCATGGTGAGGTCTTCGTGCGAGACTTCCAGCATTTGACGGCTGCGTTCGATGATCCCATCGCTGTTGATAATGAAGGCACCATCAAGCTGAGCGATTTCTTTGGCATCTTCTTGGACCTTGGGGTCCATCAAGTTTCGGTGTTTCTTGTTGTAACCGCGGAATGGGTCGGCGCCGCTGTCGCTGGAGTGCTCGAGTACTTTTCGGGTATCGCCAATGACGAACAGCGTTCCTACTGGTTTGCCTTCG
>JAQWPZ010000017.1 GCA_029245125.1 Rubripirellula sp. | reverse complement strand
TTTGCAAATCGCCCGTGGTTGAAATCGGTCGAAACGGCCCGCCAGTCGGTGCACCTGGTTTGAGATCCCAAATGTCGATCGTTGCCGGTCCGCCGCCCATCCACAACAAGATCGCACTCTTGTGGTTCTTTTTGAGCTCATCCGCGTTGGCGTAAATGGCATTGCCCATTGTGACCGAGGCAGCGGCAGCAGCCGAGGAACCAGCCAAATGCTGCATGAAGTGCCGTCGTGTCATTCCGTTTGGAGTTTGCCAAGGACTATTCATAAGAGATTCTTTCGTAGGGGCTGTAAGTCGGATTGGATATTGTGATTAATTCAATGAAAGTGAAAATCAATGCTGCATAATGAATTCATTACTGTTGATGATCGCCCACCACATGTCCTGCAGCATTTCCTTTTCGTTACCCTCGCGGGCGACCAAAAGTTGATTCGCCACGGTGGCTTCTTTCCGGGTAGGCCGTCGAGCTAAACCCGACATAAACAGGTTGGTCAAACGATCACGGGGCGATCTACCACTCGTCGCAATGCGATCGATGAAGCTGCCTTTGCCTGTGCTCGTCGCCTTTTTGGATAACTCGCCGTTGAACAGCATCAAGGCTTGAGGAATCGAACCATTGAACGTCGTGGCTTCGTCACCTTCATCCGTGCCGAACGTGACAACGAATTGGTTCAACCAACGTCGACGCTGCTGTTCCTGCTCTTCATAGCTGCCCGACCCGGCAGCGTTGGTTGCCGTCACCATCGATTGGTACAACTGCTCCGCGGTCATTTGGCGAAGGTAGAAGCGAGAAAACTTTGGCGTTTCCCCAATGGACGGGTCGTCAATACTGTTGGACGATCCAAGAACCGGCGACAGTTGATAGGGCTTACTCAGTGTGATCCAGGTAATCAACTGCTTCAGATCGTAACTGGTCTGTCGAAATTCCTTCCCAAGTCGTTCCAGCAATTCCGGCTGCGATGGCGGGTTGTGTGGACCTAAGTCATCCACTGGTTTAGTGAAGCCATAGCCGAGGAATTGCCCCCACATCCGATTCACAATCATCTTGTCCAAGCTCTCGCTCTCCAGCATCAACCGGCCAAGCTCGTTGCGTCGATTGACATCGCTGACGTATCCACTGACTTCGATCGCAGTGCCGTCGGTGAAGACGGGATACGCAACTCGTGTCAGACCGTTACGAAGTTCGTAGAACACTAACGCGTCGCTAGCGTCGTTAGCTTCACCGGCAAAGTCTTCGTTGATTAGTTCGGCGTAGTCGATGTCGCGAGCCCCATCCACAAATCGCCGCAGAGAACGTGTTTGGCGGAAGAACGAATTGAACTCCCAAAACATCTGCTGCTTCCACCGGTTGAACGGGTGATTGTGGCACTGCGTGCACTGCACCTGCTGTCCCAGAAAAATTCGCGATGTGCTGCTCGCCGCAAGTACACCTTTCTCGGCGTTGACCTTATCAACCAAAAAGTTGACGGCACCGTTGAAACCCTCTGCTCCCGGCTTGGTGGCTCCAGTCGCTGTGACCAGTTCGTAAACCATCGTGTTGTAGGGCTTGTTCATTGCGAACGCGTCTCGCAGATACTTCTGCATCCCATCCCGATTGGTCATCGCGCGACGGTCATTACCACCCCCTCGACCGATCAGCAGATTCGTCCAGACCGTGGCCCAATGCCCGGCATATTCCTCGGTGTACCGATCGTCGTACAGCAGTTTTTCGACCAGCTTGCTTCTTTTGTCCGAGCCTCGCTCGTCGACAAACTCCTGTAACTCTTGGTGGTCGGGGATCCGCCCAATCACATCCAGAAAAATGCGACGGCACCAATTGGCATCGTCCGTTTCTGGTGCCGGGCGGATGTTGTAATCCGTCCAACCTTGGGCAATTAGCTCATCGATTACCTGGACTTGCGCCGGCAACACGGGCGGGGCTGCCATCACTGGGACAGACAACATGATCGCAATCAGGGCGAGGGACAGTCGAGTCATTCGCGTCACTTCTATGGGGCACAGCGGGATACGGAAGGACAGGCGGAGAGCATTTTTGCTCCATGTTGACTAAAACGACCGCCGAAGCAGGACGTACCCAATCAAACCCGCGACACTATTCTATTTAGTCATCCTGCGCACCACAAAGACCGGATACGGTGAGATTCTCGCTCCCATCGCGGAAAAAACGCAAAATAGTGGCCGTCTAAGACGAATCTCCGCGGGTTGCCTCGCCGATCGAGGCCCCACACCAAAGCAACAAACCACCCAAAAGAGCTATTCCTGACACAGAGGTGTAGCCTTTCGGCAACAAAGCGAGCATGAACGCAAAGATCCATCCACGGAATTTCGACCGCTGTTCGCGACACGCGACCGCGAACGAGTCGATTGATGGCACAGCCTTGGGGGCTATTTCCGGCTTGGCAACTTGGTTTCGTACCAAGGCCGTTCAGCCCCTGCTTCGATGAAATCCCATTCACCGGCGTCGGTTTCGGCCTTCCAAAGATTGGAAAGTTCTTCGCCCGTTAGCAAACTTTCGACCACCCAAGCCATCGGATCGGGGATCACGATGGCGATCACGTCGTCACCACTTTTGCGGATCACGCGACGAACCGCCTTTTCAGCCCGAGCTTTCGCTTCCCGAATTGATTCTCCATCCGGCGGGCAAATATCGGTCGGTGCGTCTTGCCCTTGGCGATAAAGCCTGGGGTGATTTCGCTTCAGCTCGTCGATCAGTTTTCCGTGCCACAAACCATGATCAATATTACGAAACGCTTCGACCACTTTGGTGGGAACGTTGCGTCCTCGATCAGAGCGTCCTTTAGCCAGCCAATCAGCAGTCTCACGAGCTGACTCGCCGGGAGCCGTATAAATCGCTCTGAGCGGGAATTCGGAAATCTGCTCAGCGAGCGAGCGGACTTGCTGTCGACCGCGTTCGCTCATTGGCATATCGAGGTTGCCTTTGATACGTCGCTGGTCGTCAAATTCGGTCGCACCGGGTCGAATCAGTAAGACACGGGCGGTGCGGGCGGATCGGAGGATCATAATTCGGCACCCTCCGCAGCGGCGATCGCAGCATTCAGTTGCTGAAACGCCGCACCATAATCGTCATGTCGAAAAATCGCTGACCCCACCACGAACAAGTCACAACCGGCTTGGCGAGCCTGGCCAATCGTTTCGGGATCGATCCCACCGTCAATCTCCAGCAACAGCTCTGGGTACTCCTGCCGAAGCACGCGGAGCTTCTCCAAGGCGACCGGATTGAACTTCTGACCGCCAAAACCAGCTTCCACACTCATTACGAGCACTTGATCGACGACGGGCAAACAACTGGTGAGTGAGCCGATCGGGGTTTCAGGATTGAGCGCGACACCAACACCAACTCCCAATTCGGCGATCTGCTCGGCAGTCGCTCTTGGATCGTGCACCGCCTCGACGTGGAAAGTCAGCACATCTGCGCCAGCCTTGACCATCGGCTCTGCGTAGGCCAGTGGATCTGAAATCATCAAATGCACGTCGAGCGGCAGTTCGGTATGTCGACGCAATCCCTCGACGATCGGCATCCCATAGGTCAGGTTCGGGACGAAGTGTCCGTCCATGACGTCTAGGTGAAGAACGCGGGCACCTGCCTGTTCCAACCGTACCAGTTCACTTTTCAGATCACCGAAGTCGGTCAACAACAAACTAGGTAGGACAGCCGGTGAGGCGTCCCGAATCGCTTGCAGCGAGGCTTTCGCCATGCATCAAATCTCGTCGAGTCAGAAGCGTCCGAGCTACACGAAGCAGATACCCGGACAGTAAACGGACGAACAGATTGGCCAGCACTTGGCTCGGTTGTCAATTCCGCCAAACAGCAAAAAACCACCCCCATGGGGGGCAAGATGGTCGGTTCTTGCTCTAAAACCCCACTTTTTACCCGCTGATAATTTGTGTCCGTGAAGAGAATTGAACCACAAAAAAGGCGCAAATTTTTTGGCTTACAACTACTGAGCACCCACTGCCGAGGTATCCCAGCTACCCCTCAGCCAAGTCGCAGCATCCGATAAGGTGGCCTCTGCATCGCGGAACTGGTAGCCGAGTTCAGCTTGAGCACGCGAACTGTCGTACCAATGGATTTGACGACTCATGCGAACTGCCGCGCTGTTGATATCGGGTTCCTGAACTCCAAATCGCGACGTGATCCGAGACCATAACTCTCCCGCCCCCGCGGCAGCCAGCAACTGTAGCGGCCCGGCCTTCATGATCGGTTTACGGGCCTGCATGTGTTTAGCCATCCTTTGCCACAGGTCGAGGTAGGTCAGATTGTGGCCGGCCAAAATATACTCTCGCCCGCTCTCTAAATCTGCTCGCAACGAGTGGATTACGGTGGTCGCGACATCTCGCGAATCGCACAAACTGCAACCGCCTGAAGGGGCGAGCGGTTTCCAGCTGCGTGCCACCTCCACCATCATCCTGCCGCTGCTCGGTTTCCAATCCCAAGGCCCGAGCATGAAGCCCGGGTGCACCATGATTGCATTCAGGCCTTCACGGACTCCCCGTCGGACTTCCGCCAAACCAGCTCTTTTACTGTCTACGTAACTGCACGGCACCTGCCCACCAGCGTGATCCAGCGGTGTCGTTTCATCAGCGATTTGATCAATCGATCCAAGTGCCAAGCAATTGACAGCCCCAATGTGCACCAGTTTCCGCTGATGCTTCAGACAGGCATTCACGACGGTCGCGGTTCCATCTCGGTTCACCCGAAAAGACTCCTCCCGACGCCGCCAGCCGAGGTGAATGAGACCAGCCGAGTGAATCACCACATCGGCCCACTGCACAGCCTTCTCGATCGCATCAACCTGCTCCAGGTCTCCACGCAAAAAATCAGTTTTGATCCCCTCAAATACACCAGCTTCCGGCTCCGTTCGCACCAGCGACAATAACGACTCACCCTTCGCTGAAAGTTGTCGCAGAATCGTATTTCCGAGCAATCCGGTGCCACCGGTGACAAAAATGTTCATAGAAGCTGCCACCGTTTGGAGAGACTTTTAACAGTTTCGGTCGCTCATCAGCATTGACGAGGGGTCTTTGCTATCAGAGTGAATCCATCTTGGGTTCACACGCCGAATCTGACTAGACTCCCAGTTGGAGTCTTTGATCTCGGCGAAGGCAAGGATGTAACCGTGAATAGTGACGATTTTGTGCTCGAGTCGGTAGAGCGATCGCAGCGAAACCTAACGCGTCGCCGCCACAGCGAACGATCGAGGCGGCGACAACTGTACGCCTTGACCGGCTTGCTCTTGGTCGTTGCCCTGGGGCTTTGCATCCCAAGCTTAATCAGTCATTCGTCGATGGGCCGATCGATCCTGATTCGAACCCTATCGGAATATGGGCTCACCGCTGAAGTGAAAGCGATCCGAATCGGCTGGATCACGCCACTGCGGGTCACCGGATTAGAGGTAAGAGGCGAGGCGGGAACGCAACTGGTCATCGATCAACTGGACGTCGATTTGACCGTTACTGATTTGATGGGCTCGATCAACCACTTCGGTGAAGTCACCCTCCGCGGTGTCGCCTTGGCCTGCCAGCTCGATGAGGGCAAAACATCCCTGGAACAAGATTTAGCAATATTGCTGACTCCCTCGGAGGAGAAAACTTCGGCTTCCGCCTCGTTGAAGGTTCAAGACTTGACGGTCACCGTCACCGACGCGATTACCGGCGGCGTATGGCAAGTAACGCAAAGCAACGCGGAAGTGGAAGCAGGTCTTGATGAAATAAGTGCGACCTTTGCCGGCGTATTGACCGAGCCCTCCGGTGGTGGTGGATCGCTCCAGGGCAAAGCGCGATTCGCACTGGCTCCACAGGTTGCACTGGCTCCACAGGTCGATCTGGCTCCACAGGTCGACGCAACCGCCCAAGAAGCCTCCTGGACAATGGGGCTCGAAAGCGAATCTCTGCCGCTCTCGGTCATGTCGCTCGTTCGGCGACGCTTCCCCGAGGCAGCTTCGTCCATTCCCTACACACTCAGTGGGGATGCCACGGGATCAATCGCCATGACGGGTTCCAGCGATGGCAGCACTGAGGCTTCGATCGATCAACTTCAGATCCGAAATCTGCGGGCGTCCGACGAAGGCTCGCGTGTCTGGAGCAACTCATTGGCAACGGTCGATGGTCAATTGATCCTGCTGAACAATCGAGTAATTGGCAAGCAGCTTCAAGCCAGCACAGACTTCGCCTCGGCGACCATCGATGGAGCTTTCTCGAGAACTTTCTCGCTCGTCGGCGCTAATGACAACCCACTGCAGTGGCTGCAAGCCATTGACGGAACGGCAACCGCGAACGTCGACCTTGCAGCTCTCGATCAATCCCTCCCAGGCTTGCTACCAATCCGAGACGACGCACAGTTATTGTCTGGCCGCATCTATGCTCGTTTGGATTCCTCACCCCAATCCAAAAACCGCAGCAGCAAATTAAATCTTCGCAGCGATGAATTACGAGGTCGGTCACAGGGCAGGGAAGTGGTGATTGATCCAATCGAATTAACCGCGACCGTTTCGAGTGGATCAGGCGTGCTGACAGCAGAGCAGTTTCGCTGGACCAGCACCTTCGGTACCGCGAAGGGCCAGGGAAACTTACGAGCCGGAAACGTTGATTTTGACATCGACTTCGGTCGCCTGTCATCGATGCTACGCCCTCTCGCGGAGATTTCCGAAACCAACTTGGCTGGTGTTGCCCAAGGAACGTTGGCTTGGAATTCGAATGCCGATGGAACCTGGCGACTAAGCGGCGGTGGCAACGCATCCAATTTGTTGATTGCTCTGGCAGATGGCCAAACCCTCAAGCGTCCCTCGCTGCAAGGACGTGTCACAGCCGTCGGCCAATGGGGCAACCAAACCCTAGACCAACTTTCCGAAGTCATCATTGACCTCAATAGCAATGGCTTGGACATCACCGCCGAGCTTACCAAACCTGTCGCACAGCCTTCGACCACACTTGCGATGCCATTCCGTATCCAAGGAGCGGGTCGACTGGAAATGCTGCACGCAACCCTTGGCCCCTGGCTGCCACCCGAACTACATCAGGCCTCGGGCGGCTTCACAATGAACGCGACAGCAAACCTATCTTCCACCGCTGCGCGGTTGACCTCGGCCGCGATTGAATTGACCAATCCACAACTTTCTTATGGCAGACGACAATTCACACAGCCAAACATCAAGATTCACTTTGATGGCGAATATGTGTGGCCAACCGGTTCACTCGATTCACAATCTTTCACGATTGCCGGTGATGCCTTTTCCGCAGCAGCGAAGGGGTCCATGACGGCCGCACAAACCGAGATGGACATTAAATGGCGAGCGAAGCTAGAGCGACTTCAAGGCAGCGTCAGCGAAAAAATCAGTGTGGTAAATTCGCCTGCGGTTCAACAGGTCAGCTACACCAGTGAATCGACGACCAAGACGGGCAAAGATTGGTTGTTGATGGGAGACTGCGAGGGCTCCGTCACGGTCACCTCTCGCGATCAGTGGCTCGACATTGTTGTTCAAACCGATGGTACAAATTTGGCGGTCGTCCAACCACCGCAAGCTAGTGCGGAATACCAAACTGTCGGTCCACCGCGACCGGGAGCCCTGGGGCGGCCTGAATTGGCAACCTCGCAAATCGTTTGGTCCGAGCCAAACCTAACTCTCGATGGCCAATTGAGCTACGACACCCTGACCAGCGATGTGCTTGCGGATGCGATTCAAGTCGCGGGTGATTGGTTCGCCACCACGCTGACGGGAAAAGTCGCGTGGAATGCGGCAACGGGAATCGTCGAACTCGATGGACCCGCTCGTTTGAAGATGGACGAGGTTGCCAATCGCCTGTCCTCACTGGCCGGAATCGAAATCAAAGCGACTGGGATCCAACAAACACCACTTTCGATTCGTGTCGTCCGTCACCCTGATGGCTTGGTTGGCTTAACCGTCGCGGCCAACCTGGGCTGGGAATCGGGGGAAGTCGCTGGCATCCGTCTTGGATCGGCTTCGATCCCGATACGACTGGACGAAAAAAGTGTATCGGTTTCCCCCGCCACGATTCCCGTTGACCAAGGTTCGCTTCGTGTGGCCGGGCAAGTTCATTATCGCCCCGGCCCCCTTTGGATACGAGTTGAGCCCGGAGTGCTGGCAGAGTCAATCCGTTTGAGCCCGGAGCAAACAAATCGCTGGCTAAAGTACGTCGCACCCTTGGTCGCCAACAGCGCCAGAATCGACGGAGTGATTGGTGTCGAGATCGATGAAGCACTGATCGTCTTCGACCAACCCGAACAAAGTCGCGTTGCAGGGCGATTGAACGTGGGTGGTGTGCAGATGATGGCAGGGCCGCTGGCTCAGCAAATCATCACCGGTGTGAATCAACTAAAGTCGATCAGCAATCCACTTGCAGCGCAGAACAACCCTCCGGTCAATCAAACGCTGATCAAGATGCCACCGCAAACCGTCGGATTCACGGTTGAACGAGGATTCGTGTCGCACGACCGACTGTTCATGGAAGTCGATCGCGCGCAGGTCGTGACTAGCGGGCGAGTGAGCTTGGCGGGCCAGTTGGAATTGGTTGCCCAAGTGCCACTCGATCCGCGTTGGCTGGGGCGTGATCTGCAAGGATTAGCCGGACAACCTGTGACCTTGCAAATTGATGGAACTTTATCTCGGCCCAGCCTCGACTCCGATTCGGTGCGGAATGTCATCACACAACTAGGTGCACAAGCAGTCCAGAGCAGCGCCGAGAACTATCTGCAACAACAGATCAATCGGGGCCTCGATTCAATTTTCGGTCGTTAGGCTCATTCGAGTCTTCCCCACCAGCAGCCGTCACTTACATTTGCATTTCGCAAATCGCGAGTGCATCAGCAGCGGTATTGGCATCGAGGACAGGTGACGCTTCGCCGTGGTCGATGCTTCTTGCTGCGGCATTGATTTCGGCAACAAACGCATTGACCGGATCGCCATCTCCCAGTTCTGGTTTCTCCACAGTCCCATCCTGCTTCATAATGGTGACCGGGATCAGCGTCGTCGATCCATCCGCATAGCCGGCGAACTCGAACCTCACCGTCGCCTGTTCAAAGCTCACTTCGTAGCCATGGGTGAAGGGTCGGGCCGGGGAGTCAATGACACCTCCGCCAGCAGCCACGGCAACACCAGGCTGGTCGAACTCAAAAATTGTCTCATAGAACATCGGCACGCCTTCTTTCTGCCGGCTGACTGTCTGTGCGGCCGTTGGCATTCCAAACAGCAACCGGATCAGATGGGCGTCATGAACGTGAAGATCGACAAGGGGTCCACCGACGCTCGACCGATCGTAGAAATCGGGAATCCAATCGGGTGGCCCGATCGTGCGATGAAACCGGCCAGAAACGGGCTTTCCCCATCGCCCATCACTGGCGGCGGCGACAAGTAGAGCAAACTCAGGCATGAGTGGCAGAATATGGGCGACCATCAACTGACCGGGGGCCGCTTCATCGGCCAACTGTCGAGCCGTGGCAGCATCCAACGCGAGTGGCTTCTCACACAACACATGCTTGCCCGCTCGAAGGCATTGGCGAATCGTCTCGGGGTGGAGCGCAGGAGGAAGGCAAATATCGATCAAGTCGATCGAATCATCTGCCAACAAGGGCTCAATCGACTCATGAATGGCCATGGACGAAATATCAATTTGCTCGCCGGGAGGGCCAAAATTCCCTTTGATTCCGCGCCAATCACCGGCCCGTTTCCCAGGATCGCGACTACAGAAACCGACCATCTCCGCGAATTCGCTTCGTTGGTAAGCCAGATAGTGGATCCAACCCATGAATCCCACGCCAACGATTGCGGCCCGCATTTGAATACTCCACGTCTTTTCAAGAATCCGGTACGGTGCAGAGAGAGACACCGGTGCCCTCTGAACTCACCGTAGCTATGATCGTCGATTGTTGGCAGGATCGAAAGCCGACATCCTCACAATTGTCCGTTCACGGAAAACCTGGAATGAATCGAATCTGGTCAATTTTGATCCTACTCGTGTCGCTCGCTGCGACTACGCCCCAACTCTGCCGTGCGGAAAACTGGCCGGGATGGCGAGGCCCGCAGGGCAATAACCATGCATCTCCCCAAACCGACGCACCGATTCGTTGGAACTTGAACAACGGTAACAATATTGTCTGGAAAACACCGCTACCCGGCCGCGGCCACTCCTCCCCGGTCGTGATCGAGGACAGCATTTTCCTAACCACAGCCGAGGCCGACACGAAATCGCAATCGCTACTGAAATTTGACCGCGAGAGTGGACGACTGGTGGATCAATGGGTCGTCCATCGGGGCACCTTGCCCAATGTGATTCACCCCAACAATTCACACGCTTCACCGACCCCCGCATGGAATGGTGAAAACCTGTTCGTTGTCTTCTATACCGACGATGCAATCTGGTTAACAGCGATGACACCCTCGGGACGAGAGGTTTGGCAAACGCGAGTCAGCGCCTTCAAACCGTCCGCTTTTCAGTTCGGTTACGGAGCCAGCCCAGTCATCGAAGATGATGTGGTGATCGTTGCCGCTGAATACGACGGCCCCGAAAGTGGCATCTACGCGCTAGACACCCGAAGCGGCAAGGTCGTGTGGAAGGTCCCGAGACCCAGCAACTTAAACTTCGCCTCTCCCGTGGTGGCGTCGATTGCCGGACAGCGTCAACTGCTGATTGCTGGAGCCGACATGATCGCTTCCTATGACCCGCTTTCGGGTCGCAAACTTTGGGTCGTTGAATCGAGCACTGAAGCGGTCTGTGGAACGATCGCGTGGGACGATCGCCGCGTGATGGTAAGTGGTGGCAACCCTCGCTCTGGCACTTGGTGCGTTCGCGGTGACGGCACACAATCACGACTTTGGGAAAATCGCGTGATGTGTTACGAGCAATCGTTGTTGGCGATCAAGAATTTTGTCTTCGCAATCGCTGACAATGGGGTCGCGTACTGCTGGCGTTCAGTGGATGGCAAAGAGACTTGGCGAAAACGTTTGTTCGGAGGATCAGTCAGCGCGTCGCCGCTGCTAGCCAACGGCCGGCTGTACATCGCTTCCCAAGCTGGCACCGTTTATGTCATCTCGGCCGTACCAGACCGATTCGACCTGCTGTCGGAGAACAAATCGGGTGACTCGATTTTCGCGAGCCCAGTCGCGGTCGACGACCACCTCTATCTGCGGGTCGGTGTCGGTGTCGGGAAAGAGCGTCAGGAATACCTGGTTGCAACCGGTCGGGTTACACAGCAGCCCAGACAACGACGTCGCGGTTTATAAAAATCCGATTCAAACCTAAATCAGCACGAACCATAATGAGCTGATGCAAGTTCGTTTACTACCTTTTGATGAGCCTGATTGATGCCCCGAGTTCTTTGCCTTATCGCTTGCTTGACCCTCGGACTCGGAACCGTTCACCTGATCCCCGGCACCGTCGTGGGACAGCAACCGACGCCTCTCCAAACGACTCCTCGTGACGCCACTGCGTTACAGAAGACAACGCCGCAGAAGACAACGCCGCAGAAGACAACGCTGCAGAAGACAGTGCTGCAGAAGACAGTGCTGCAGAAGACAACGACATTGGCGACAGAGTTGATACCACGTCTTCTAGGGAGCGATGACTCCACTGCTGACAGCAGCGAGGGCAAGGTAAACAATTTCTCCGATCCCATGCGGCAACTGCAAAACAAAGCGATCCTAGACCAACAGGCGGCTTGGGCATCCTGGGGCAATGACTTGAATAAGTTCACAACTTGGACCAACCACAGCAATCGACTGATCCCCGTCTATACATTTGGCATCTCACTAGACTCACTACGAGCTCGTGGCAGTGCTTACACAAATCCCGAACGACTGACAGAGCTGTATGGAAAAGTTCCTGAAGGTACAGTCAATCCAACCGCGATTTACTATGACCAGACTGATATCTATCGCTTGCAACTCGCGGCTGTCGAAGCTGGCTACAGCAATATCATTCTGATGGTCTTCGACGGGATGGATTGGCAAACAACGCGGGCGGCGGCTCTTTACAACGCTCCAACACGGCAGTACGAAAGCGGTCGCGGAACAGGCTTGAAATTTCTGGACGATCGTCGAACCCAAACGGACTTTGGTTTGGTCTGCACCAGCCCACGATTGACGACTGCGAAACATGATGTCAACGCTCAAACGGTCAATGCTGGAAACACACCAGCAACTGGCGGATTTGACTCGCGATTCGGCGGCGAAGCACCTTGGCTAGAATTTGCCGGCAGCGACTATCTGCTCGGTCTGTCACGGGAACAGCCCCACTCGGTGACCGATTCGGCGGCCTCCGCCACCAGCATGACTGCTGGCATTAAAACCTATAACGGCGCGATCAACTTTGACGTCGATGGAAACCAAGTCATTCCGATTGCCCGACAACTGCAGGCTGATGATGAGTTCCGGATCGGGGTTGTCACTAGCGTCCCGGTGAGCCACGCAACGCCTGCCGCCACCTATGCGAACAATGTCAGCCGGGGTGACTACCAAGACATCAGTCGTGACCTGGTCGGCCTGCCATCTTCTTCTCATCGGAGCAATCCCTTACCCGGAGTCGATGTTCTCATCGGTGGGGGTTGGGGGAAAACCTCCAAAACGGATAGTGGTCAAGGTGATAATTTCCTCCCCGGCAATCGTTATTTCCATGAAGATGACCTTGCTAAAGTGGATCGCCGAAACGGGGGTCGTTACGTGGTTGCCCAACGCACCCCAGGAAAACGAGGACAACAAGTTCTGATGGCTGCCGCACGCCAAGCCATCGATCATGACCAACCCTTGATTGGCTACTTTGGTGCCGAAGGAGGTCACTTGCCCTTCCAAACCGCCGACCGCATGTACAACCCAACCTACGGTGTGACGGGCGTTGAAACTTATTCCGAAGCCGATGTCACCGAGAACCCAACTTTGGCCGAGGCAACCCGGGCCGCGTTGTTGGTACTGGAGCAGTCCATCGAGGGATTCTGGTTGCTGGTGGAAGCCGGCGACGTCGACTGGGCAAATCATGCCAACAATTTGGACAACAGCATCGGAGCCGTCCTCAGTGGCGACGATGCCTTTAGTGTCGTGATGGATTGGGTCGACGAGAATGATGCTTGGGACTACACCGCTGTTATCGTTACCGCCGATCACGGACATTACTTAGTGCTAAAAGATCCCGAAACCATCAGACGTGCAGGTGCAGTGTCCGCCAAACAATCGCAATTCAGTGACCAATCACCCACTGAGTAATCGTCGCTAAAAGATCAATCGGATCCTGGCGAGATCCTCTCGACCCCGCTATCATGCCGACAGTGCTCGCACACCGGTGATTGGGTTACATCAACCCAATCACCGGTATGTGACATGGCTCGTCCATCCCTATTTCGCTGGCGGCCCTCGTCGGATTACCCTGCCCATAAGGGCAAGGAAATCGAGCGGGTAGGCCCAAGTCTGCCATACTGTGAACTCATCGGAAAACGTCCATCCCGATGCCACTGACATCCAATTAGTGGATGACTCTGGCAGTGCAGACGGCTCTGACCAGGCTTCCAAACTTGCGCGATGCCAACAAATCATCGATTACAAGTTTGAGGATGCCGGGTTATTGCTGTCAGCGCTAACGCATGCCTCGGGAGCTTCCCATCGCCTGGAAAGCAACGAGAGATTGGAATTTCTTGGCGACGCTGTACTCGGGTTAACCGTGTGCCAATGGCTATTCGAGGATTACCCCGAATACAACGAAGGCGATCTGACCAAGATCAAATCAGCCGTCGTGAGTCGTCGATCCTGCGGCAAAGTCGCGTGCCAGTTGGGGTTAGATCGTTGCCTGATCGTCGGACGGGGCGTCACCCGCAATCGCAGCTTTCCACGCTCATTGGTCAGCGATGTTTTCGAATCGGTTGTGGCAGCAATCTATCTCGATGCGGGTGGCGAAGTCGTCAAAGAACGACTTAAAAAGTGGCTGGCCGATGAAGTGCAGCACGCAGTGGAGAGCCAGGGTGCTGGTAATTTCAAATCGACGCTGCAGCAATACGCCCAGCGAGAATTATCGAGCACACCGGTTTACCGACTGGTCCGAGAGTCGGGACCCGACCACCGCAAGTCCTTTCTGATCTCAGCGGTGATCGACGATCGCCCGTTCACTGCGGCCTGGGGAAACAACAAAAAAGATGCCGAGCAACGGGCCGCATCGAATGCGTTGGCGGAACTCCACCATCAACCGTTGCCCTACCCCCAGGAGGGTGAAGCCCAGGAGGGTGAAGCCCAGGAAGGTGAAGCTCCAGCAGATGAGCCCTTGGAATGAGCGGCCCTGAATGATGCGGAGCAGTGCATCGTCTGGCGATCAACGAACGTTTCATCCGCCGCATTCAGCCCATCACTGACGAGCCCTGATTCACCCATTTTCCCTAGGGTACCGCTCCACGTGGGCACCCGTGTCGATTGACCGGAGTGCCCCTCCCACCTGCAGGTGATCATTCACTCACGTTCGGCATCCCGAAGGGAATCGAAGGAGTGGAACCACTCTCCGTTGGCCTGACCGGCATTGGCCGGGTATCCGCGGAAGGCGTTTTCGTTCCGCTCGAGATTGATGCGGAGACCGCTTGAGATGGCATAGCAATGCCGCTCAAAGCAGGTCCTACAGTGGCCTGTGGACTCACCGTCGCTGGGGCCTGTGGACTCACCGCCGCTGGGGCCTGTGGACTCACCGCCGCTGGGGCCTGTGGACTCACCGCCGCTGGGGATGACTGGCTAGTCTGCCGGACAGCTGTGTCCTGCTGGAACAACGCCCCTCCAGCGATCGTCGCTTGCGGAGCAGCCTGAGCGATCGGGCCCATCGTCGCATCGATCTTCGCGAGTAGTTCTTGCGACCGCTCGACGGCGAGCTGGACCGCTGCGTCGTCAGTAGCTTCCGGCTGTGATTGTATCGCCTCTCCAAGATGGTTTTTTGCATCCAACAACTGACCGTTCTTGAAATGCAGATACGCCATATTGAAATGGGCCACAGCTGGTTTGTTGTTCGCCGCGAGTACGCTGTAGGCTGCGGGAGCTTCACCAGCCTGGAACTTGACGCTCGCTAGGTTATTCGCATAGCGAGGAGTCCCCGGTGCAATCTGAAGTGACTTCTCCAAAGCCTGCGAAGCGGCTTGATGATCACCCAACTTGCTGAAGGTCAATCCGAGGTCGTTGTGCAGGCCAGCATCGTTCGGCGACTGTTCGATCGCGAGACGAAAATACTCAGCGGCTTGCTGATGGTTACTCTGTCGATAATGCAAGCGTGCGACACTGGTTAAGGCAGGACCGTTGCTAGGCTCGCTCTTTAAAGCCAGCGAATAGCTTTCCATTGCCTTGCCGAAATCACCCGTTGATTCCCACAGTTGGCCCTGGGCCACGTAGACCTCCGGACCGATGTTCGTCGGCTTGTTCGCCAGTGATAGCGGGTCGTTAGCCACCGCCTCAGGGTTTGATTCCTTCGCGGCAAAGACACCCGTCACCGCATCCTTCGTTTTGGTGAGTGCGCTTCGCGCTGTCGTTCCCAACGAACGGATCTGATTAGTCGAACCACTGGCAGTCGAAGCGATGGAATCGCTCAACGAAGTCTGAACACCGACTCCAGGCTCAACCGCCGCGGGAGACTTTGCGAAGGGATTCACCGACGCAACAGAAAATCCGCTCGTGGTGCATCCAGTGAAAAAGACGCCGCTGCCAGCAATCAGGGATGCTAGCAGTGCCTTGCGGACAGGGTTTTCGGGTTTCACAGTCATCTTCTCCCCCGGTTCTGCAGCTCTGCCAACAATTTGTCGGCACCGATGCAGAACCCGGTCGTATCGAATATTCTAGTAATGCCGTTTAACAGGATCGGCCGACGCAAGCGGAAAACTTGACCTCAATGCCGCGATCCGGCCAAACCAACAAAAAAAAAAGGCGACCTTCCACAGGGAAGATCGCCTAGATAGCACGGCAAATTGTCTTGATTGCTGTGGACCGAATTACGGCTTGCAATTCGTCGAGCAGTTAGCGAAGCGGGACGAATTGACGGTTCGGCTCGCCAGCACAGCTTGTTGGTCTCGCTAATTACCCGTGGGGGTCGTGACACCTGCTTGCCCACTCGCACTTTCACTTGGTAATCGCGGTGCGGCCAAGTTCTCCAACCACTCCCGATTGATTTTGGTCGCCCAGTCGCCCGGAGACGTCGAGGGCTCAACATCGGTCACCAGAACCGTAGGGACCGGTCCGTTGAGGTTCATTCGGGAGAGCGCCTGCTGTACCGATGCAACTCGAGCCCCGGTTTCAGCATTCGACCGACTCTGCAACACGTAAACTGTCCGACGATTCGCGGGTGCCTGAGTCGCAATCCACCGAACCCGATAGTTGCCAGACGCGAGTAGCGCTCCGTCACCAGGTCGGAACAACTCGTGCCCGATGGTGTTGTGCATCTTCCATCCGTTGGCCTTCATCACTTCAAAGGGCGCCATTACCTGAATCGCATCCGCCTCATTGAAGGGGTCGGGCCAGGCATTATTGCGATGAAACCCGATGTGAAGATTGTGCCAGAACGAATGCCAATCAGCGGAGGCGGAGGTGGCTGTCGTAAGGATCGCGAATCCAGCGATGATCGCTCTGGCAAACGTGGTATTCAATTTCATAACTGGCAGTTCCTTCCGCCCCGATCGATGGCAGACTTTGCGGCCTGCGTGGCCTGTGCTTGACATCAACAACTGATTTCCACTCAGCCGTCGCCCGTAGTCAGTTCATCGGCCGCTTCAAGCCACTGACTTGTCCAGACAATCGCGAGAGCGTTTCATTTGCCAGAACCCGCAAACTTTCGCGCGCCGCGCAAATGATCAAAGCGAATGCAAATCGGCAGATCCATGCCCATCCCAAACAGAGCAGCAAGAATCGCGTTTCGCACTTATTTGCTGCTCAAACCTGCGGATTTGGATCTTGAAGAGTCAGCCGACTGTCAGTGTTTCCCCGAGCACCTCGACCACATCTCCGACCGATAGTTGCTTACGCCGCCGAATCTCAACGTCACCGTTGACTCGAACCTCCCCCGATTGAATCCGGACTTTTGCCTCTCCACCGGTTCCCACGATTCCTTCATGTTTCAGAAAATCATCCAACCGGATCACGACTGATTCGGACTCTTGCTTGTTCATTGGGTTATCAATTTTTTCGAGTTACGCCACCTCCAGACCCACCGACAGGGGTGCCATTAACTGGCTTGGCGGCAATCAGCGGTGCTGGATGGTCGACTTCATGATGCTGAAACGGAAGTTTGGCTGACTTAGCGAGGCCACATTGTAGAGAGCCTTGGTCCGATGGTTTAGGATCGTTCGCAAATCCATTTCGTCTATTCAAGCTCCCCAACCAAATATGAATCAATCCCCCAGCGACCATCCTTGGTACCGCCGAATCGGGCCGGGCCTCATCACGGCTTGTGTGGTGATCGGTCCCGGCAGCATCGTGACCAGTTCAAAAATCGGGGCGAACCACGGCTACTCGATGCTCTGGATCGTCGTCGTTTCCGTCGCTTTCATGCTCGTCTACATGACAATGGGAGCCAAGTTGGGAGCGGTTGCCAAGGACACGCCCGGAAACCTGATTCGCGAGAAAGCCGGTCGCCCACTTGCAGTGCTACTTGGTTGCAGTGTGTTTTTTATTTCCGCCGCATTCCAGTCAGGCAACAACATCGGTGTCGCAGCCGCATTCGATACCTTCACCGATTCTAAGTCCGTGGTGGCCGCCTTGGTGGTTGGTTTCAATGCCGTCGCCTTGGCATTTCTATTTGCTTTTAAAAATCTGTACCGACTCCTCGAGCGTCTAATGATGGCCTTCGTGGCGGTGATGTTGGTGAGCTTCGCGATTAATCTGATTACCCTTCGCCCAAACCCGGGCGAGATGGCAGCAGGATTTGTTCCCCAGCTGGACAACATCATGAATTTGGATGTACTGGCCCTGATTGGCACCACATTTGTGATCGCTGCGGCGTTCTATCAAGCGTACCTCGTACGTCAAAAAGGGTGGGACGAACGAGAGTTACGGAGTGGAATCCTCGACGCTCGTGTCGGTTCACTCATCATGGCTTTGATCACCATCATGTTGATGTCGACAGCAGCGGCGGGATTGTATACCGGCCAGCCGGTCGCATTGCGTGATCCAATCGCCGTCGCCAATGCGTTGGAACCAACTTTCGGCAGTCGTGGACGCGTCATCTTTTCGCTGGGACTTTTCTCCGCAGCCTACTCCTCTTTTTTGATCAATTCGATGATCGGAGGTTTCATTGCTGCCGATGGATTTGGTCTCGGCTGCAAGCCTTCGGACTTGGCACCACGGATACTCACTGCGGTTGCCCTAATTTGTGGAATGGTCGTCGCCTTAGCTGCGTTTCTACTAGACTTCGACCGCACGCTCACCATCATTGCCGCCCAGGCCGTGACTGTCGTTGCCGCCCCACTGGTCGCCGCCATTTTGTTTTGGCTGACCAACCAACGCGACATCATGCATTCGCAAGTGAACAGCACCACGGCTAAAGTGTTCGGTGGGCTCGGCTTGGCATTGCTGTTAGTGATCGCCGGAAAAACAGCATTGATCACATTGCCCAACAGCGTTCGGAACTATCGCCAAAAGAGTCAGCAAGTAGAGCCGGCACCGACGGCGGAAAACGAAACGACAACCAACACGGTGGCGATGCGCTCAGCCACTTTCAAAACGGAGAACAAGTGATGTCGATTTGGCGGTGCGTTTCTTTTTCGATCATGGCTTTACTGACTACGCATTGCATCCGCGGTACGGAGCCTGCCAACTTGCTGCGTGATTCATACTCACCTCCACCACAATACCGCGGTGACTTTGGTGACTATCGGTCACCACTCCTGTTAAACAACGGCAAGATGGCATCCAATGCAGACCACTGGCAAGGCCGCAGGAAAGAGATCCTGTTGGCATGGCAAGAGATACTTGGACCGTGGCCTCCTCTCATTGAAAAGCCCGTTGTCGAAGTCATCGAAGTGACTGCCAGGAAAGACCAAATCCAGCAGCATCGTTTACGGCTCGGGATCGGGATCCGTGGCGAAATGGTCGATGCATTTTTGTTAGTCCCGAGCGGAAGCGGACCATTTCCAGCGGTCGTCGTTCCTTACTACGATGCCCAAACGGGGGCCGGGTTGGGAGTTCCGCTTCGTGATTTCGGCTGGCAATTAGCGAATCGCGGATTCGTCACGCTGTCGATTGGCAAACCAAACTCCGGGGTCAATCTCCAAGATGCTCGTGAAGCCGGCCACCGAGGACAATACTTTGGCAGTGAAGGAAAACCGGTACAGGTTCAACCACTCTCTGCGTTGGCGTACACCGCCGCATGTGCCAACACCTTTCTAGCCCAACGATCAGACGTAGACGCGGACCGCATTGGAATCGTCGGTCATTCGTTTGGCGGAAAATGGTCGTTATTCGCCTCCTGCATGGATGATCGGTTTGCTTGTGCGGCATGGTCGGATCCCGGCATTGTGTTTGATGAACGGGACCGCCGCAAAGAGAACCCCGGCGGCAGCGTCAACTACTGGGACCCTTGGTATCTCGGTTACGAACTTGGTAAGACGAACAATCCAAAGCAGTCGCAACGTTTTCGAAAATTACCCAGCGAAGGGGAACCACGGACGGGTTCCTATCGGGTCTTGGTGGAAGGCGGGCACGATCTCATCGAACTGCACGCATTGATGGCCCCGCGGCCTATCTTGGTCTCAGGCGGAACCGCGGACAAACCAGAACGTTGGGTTGCGCTCAATCATTTGATTGCCGTCAACCGAGTCCTGGGTTTCGAAAATCGTGTCGCCATGACCAACCGTGAAGAACATTCACCGACCCCCGAGTCAAACGAGCAAATTTACGCCTTTTTTCAGCATTGGCTGCAACCAGAAGATCGCCAATAGGCACCGACTTGCCAGCGACTTATAAAGACTGTGGCACTTCAAATATCTCAGGCCCACAGCCATGGACCAGCTCTTGTCTACCAAATCGGACCATCCACCGACCGATACGTCTGCAGCGGCGGCGGAGTCATTCCCTCCGTTAGTGGATGAAGCGATCATCCTGACCGGGCCGACCGCTGCCGGAAAAAGTGCGGTCGCCTTGGAATTGGCCGAGCGAATCGGTGGCGAGATCCTTTCCCTTGACTCCATTGCCGTCTACCGGGGAATGGACATCGGAGCCGCCAAACCAAGCCCCGAGGAACGCCAGCAGATACCCCATCATCTACTCGACCTGGTTGACCCCAATGAAGAGTTCAGCGTTGCCTGTTACCTACGTGAAGCTCATCGAATCGTTGCGGAATTGAGACAAGCTGGCAAGCCAGCGATCTTTGTCGGCGGGACGCCGATGTTTCTGAAGGGTGTATTGCGAGGATTTGATCCAGGTCCGCCAGCAGATTGGGAGTTCAGACAAGCAGTCGAAGAGGATGTCCGTCGCTACGGAGTCGAAGCCCTTCGAGAGCGACTCATCCAAGTTGATCCGCTGGCTGCTCATCGGATCGGACCGCAAGATACCCGGCGGATGACTCGCGCATTGGAGGTCGCGAGACACACCGGACAACCGATTAGCCACCAGCAAACCCAATTCGATCGACACAAAAACCCGACAGACTGCAACGTCTATTGCCTTGCGTGGCCCCGTCCACAACTTCATCAACGGATTAACCAACGCGTCCAAAAAATGTTTACCGCTGGGCTACTGAACGAAGTCCGCAGTTTGTTGAACACCTACGGAGCGCTTTCTCGGACAGCGTCTCAAGCAGTTGGTTACCGCGAAGTCCTGCAGTGGCTCGAGGATAGCGGAGACCAAGAGGTTCTGATCGAAGAGGTTTCAGCGCACACTCGACAATTGGCGCGTCGTCAGGAAACTTGGTTTCGATCGTTTCACGAAATTAGTTCTCTGCCGGTCACGGACCCGTTAGAACAGACCAAGGTCGTCGATGACATCGTGCGGGCGATGGAAGCTGCCTGAGGACAGACTGCTACTAGGTGACCAAGCCTTTGGTGACCGTCATAAACACATCCTCTAGCGTAGGGTCGCGATCGTTGAACGACTTCATTCGCACGCCCGATTCGAGCAAATGCTCCATCAAGGCTGCCAAGCCCTCGTCATCCGTTTCCAGTTCGGCAACAACCGCGTTTGGTTCAATATCCAAGGATCGTAAATGCGGACTGCTACGAAGAATCGACATGCCGGCATCTTCCCCGGACAAGAACTGAATCTCCACGATGCGATTGCGTCTGATTTGTCGATAGACACTCTCAATCGGACCATGCATCAACATCTGACCACGCTCGATGATTCCAATCGATGTGCAGCAATCTGCCAACTCGGTCAGGATGTGACTGCTGATCAAAATGGTCTTTCCCATTTTCCGCAGCTCTTTTAGCAGAGCTTTCACCTCGACTCGCGCGCGGGGGTCGAGGCCACTTGCCGGTTCATCCAGAATCAGTACCGGCGGATCATGGACAAGCGTTTTGGCCAAGCAGAGTCGTTGCTTCATCCCCCGCGACAGGCCATTAACAAAGTCGTCACGCTTGTGAGTTAGATCCAGCAACTCGAGCACGTTGTCGATGATCTGTTTCCGCTCGGTACGTCCGATTCGATAGGCGACGGCGAAAAAATCCAAGAACTCCCAAACTCGCATCCCGTCGTAAACACCGAAGTTATCTGGCATGTAACCGACAGCCTGTCGCACACCGACCGGATCACCCATCACATCACATCCGGCAACCTCACCTCGGCCGCGACTTGCACGCAACAGAGTCGCCAAGAACCGAATCGTTGTGCTTTTCCCTGCACCGTTGGGACCGATAAAACCGAATGTTTCTCCAGCATCGATCTGTAGATCAATACTATCAACCGCCGTGAAATCACCGTAATCTTTTCCGAAACCTTCCAGAGTGATCATGCTACTTTACCTGTCCTCACCGGAGGGTTGTTTTTCTTCGATTTGATCGTCTGTCAACACCTTGCGAAGATCTCCAAGCAAATTGAAATCCTTCTGCGGCAACTGACTTGGTGCGTGTCGCAGATGAGCGATCACGATAGTTTGCGATGTGCGTTGGCTAGCTGCTGGTGTAATGGTCATACCGGGAATCACCTGCTCGATTCTCGCCACCATTCGCATGGAATCTTTGGGCATCGATTCTGGTGAACCCAACAATTGAAGCATTGCCCGAGTCCGCTCGGGGATTTCATCAGAAATCACCAATTCCTTAGCGTCTCGAAAACGAACACTGGTCGCCAATCCGCTTTCGCACATCCCCAACGCCGCGATTCGGACACGATCATCGGCCATTTTTTCGACAACGAACGCATCCAACAAATCATAATCCGTTTGATTCACAAGCTGACCATCAGAACTCATTTCAATCGAGCCACCAACGTCGATCATTTGTTCCGCATGCAACATCCGCACGGTGTTACTGCCAACAGCCAAATCCGCTAAAGATGGCCCCTCGGTGAATCCAGTACGAAAACTGGCGTCATCATCCGCCATGTCACCGGTCGCAATTGGCGACGCAACAGCATCGATCGTGTTGAAATCAATGTCGTACTTGCTAGAGAGCGAGTTATAAATCGATACGACGCGGGATAGATGGCCACGCTCGTAATCTGGCTGCAATTCCAACATCGCGATCTCCGTTTGACTACGAGCGAAGCCGATGTCCAAACGTGCGGTTCGAGCAACCCACACCGCGCCCCCAACGGCGATCAGGGGAACCGCCATCCAAGCGTACTCAAGCCGGCCAATCAATCGGAAGAACAGATAGTTAACTGGCACTAGGATCAGCAGGTAAAGACCGAGTGACTTGATCACCAAGGATGATTTCGGAATCTCGATTCCAGATTCGTCCCGCAGCACCTGCTGAGCCACTCGAATCGCATCGCTTTGATCCGTCCACCCACCGACCCCAGTGATTGAATCAAAGGCAACTAATGGGTCAACGACACTACGAGAGGCAGTTACCGAAATCCCTTCCAACGGCAGGCTGGTGCGAAGCACCGCATCGCGGGCTGTAATCCTGAATTTCGAATTCATCACTGGATCCGAAAAAGCATTCGACCAATCAGGATATTCCTGCTGAATCGCATCGAGACCGATACTAGAAGTTGACTGGACAAACTGACGATGTGGCCGGCCAAGCAGAGTAGCGTTCACGAAACTGTCATAACTCTTCCAATCGGACAACCAGTTGCTGCTGACGTCAAATCGAGGCTGCACCACGGTTCCGGCTCCGACCCGTCGGGACAAAACCAAGTTGCCAGTCCCCTGAACGCTTGTGGAATCCTCCGCAGCGTTCCCATCAACCGCCACACGCCCGGACTGGCTACGCAGCACCGCGATTTGCTTATCGACCGAGGCATCGGTATCGACGCTCCAGGAACGCAACAAATCAGCAGCAGAATCTAAATCCAATTCGATATTACCGGTCGGCTGCAAAGGCAGTAGTGATGACAGCTTGGTCTTGGCGATCGAATCGGAGGCGACTGCCCCATTCACGATCAACTTGCCTCCAAATCGCACCCAATCAGCGAGTGCTGTTTGCTGCTGCGGCGTCAATGCATCTGGTGACAAATCATCCCACAGCACAACTGCAGTACTGGTCCAATCCAGCATTGTTTCGCTGAGTGGCAGCAGATCCTTGGTGGGTGGAATGACGATTCGGTAATTCGCAGCCGAACCACTGAATTCGCTCGATTCATCACGATACGGACGCACCCAGTCAGACACTTGAAATTTTGTAAAACGTTCGGGCCGATTGGTCAGAATGATGAAGAAAAACTCCTCACCAGAGAGAACATTGAACGGCTGAGCGCCAGTTTCAAAGAAAACCGACCGACTGTTTGAACGAAATTGGCTGCTCAGGTACGCCCGTTTCTGATCACCCAGTGCGGGAAGCGGAGCAAGGATACGGTAATCGAATCGCCTTGATTGACCCTTCGGCAAAACGATTGGCCGGATGTTGGGCAAGATACCTTGAGACTTGGTCTTCGCTCCGGTGTCAAAACTGGCACCTGTCGCCAAGGTCTGGCTGAGCAACTCACCTCGAGCATCCTCGTTGTTACTTTTCAGCACCTGCGCCGCCGTCATCCAGTGCCCCGGCTTGATGGCACCCCCGGTCGCGTTGGCAGCACCCGGAAAAGCTTGTGCGGGCCGCGCAGTAAAATCGGCCTGAGCAGGCGAATCTTCATCCGCACCAGATTCCGGATCTTGGCGGCACCCCTCGCATCCAATCACGAAGGGAAGGCAGAGGAGCGCGAGCAAATAGGAAACGCGCGGCATCAATTTTTCGTGGTCGGCAAGGCGGTCGGTCTCAGGCTTATGTTCACGCTTATCTTAGCCAATCAAGTGGCTCACATCGGCTACCAGCCCATCACCATATTGGATTCAATCGCTTTCCGGGCATGCTCTAAATCACTCCCGGTTTCCATTCGGTAAAGCCGAATCGCATTCACCTTATCCCCAGCGGAACGACTGAGGCAGTCCCGTGCGACCAAGCAAGGATCCAATCGCGGGCTCGTCAGACCCAACGCTCCTTTGCTGATCACCCATGTGTCACGAGGACGCTTGGTCAACCGCATCACTTCGTCGTTCGGGTACGCATCGGCGACTACCTCTCGGGCCGAATCCTCGCCGTCAGCCCAGGTAATGATTATGTGTGAATCCGTCTCGATTTCAAACAATGGCATCGCTCGACTCCCCTATGGATTAAGCAAGGTGAAACTCGTGGCAACCTGCTGCGGCCTAATGATACCGGTGACCCGCGAGAGTGCAAATTCTTTGCCACTGCCGAGGGAGCAGGAGGATTGGGGGAGAAGGTGTCCTGGAAATACCACCCGCCGTCTCCATCACCCAATTTCGCTATTGGCGATGTCCAATCAGCCCATCGATCCGGCCACCGAAGAGTTCTTGCGGGATCGCAATGACAAGCTTTTTTCATGCCCTTGAAGGGATGCTCACCCACCCGCCAGTGAATTCGAATCAACCGTTTTTGGGAAATCAGGGGGAACGGAGTTTGGAACAGCCAAAACCTGATCGCCGGTTTTAGCCTCCATTTCGCTCAGCGATTGATGCCAGTGCCTTTCAAGCACAGAAAACCAAATAGCACGGCACACCCAGCCAACACCCCGTAATGAGTCTCGTCCATCGTGCCAAAGTACCGAGTTAGCTCGCCCCAAGCGTCAAAAAGCCAAGTCGAGAATGAATAGCGGTCAAACATTGGAGTGGAAACCCGTTTTCAGCGTACGCATCCGAGAAATCAACGGAATCGAGCGTCCCGCCAAAAAAGACTAGGTCAAACCGACGCTTTCATCAGCTGATCCGGTCCGATCTGGGTGCCTTCCAGACCGAGGCAATCCCGCACGCCCCCTCGCGACCCCCAAAATCGTCATCTTCAGAATCGCTTCTTGTCGAGTCGTTCAATCTGCGAACAGGCCGGACTTGCGGGGGAAACCGCCGGCGATATACTTTTGACTTCCAGCCAACCCAAAGGCGCGGTAGCTCAATTGGTTAGAGCCCCGGACTGTCGATCCGGAGGTTGCGGGTTCGAGTCCCGTCCGCGTCGCTTTTGGATTCTTCTGCAATCTGCCGTTTCAAACGGCGTCTCGCCGCAGTTGGCGGAGCACACTTTCGATGAAGCCCAGGTGGGAACATTCCCTTTTGGAACACAGAAAGACGCTCAAATGCCCATATCCACCAAACCTTACGAAGTGACGCAAATACCTGTCGGTTTGTGCTCTCGCCACTCTCTGCGGGCGTAACTACCTGCCGGGACCGTGGAAAAGCAAAACTTCGATCCCGCAATACTAGCGACCGGAACCCGCCCAAGTTGTCGCGGAGCAATTCTTTACCGCAACTCATCACTGGCAAAGTCCCACCGGCCAAAATCCCGCGCGAGATTTTGAATCAGAACGCGACAGGACCAGGACGCTCTGCAGAGATCACCTTGCTGAATGCCGAAGCCTCCAGGAAAAAGGCAAATCCAGCGAGATTCAAGAATCGTCGCCGGAAGGACCTTTCATCTTGCACCCACACAATTCCGCGTTTTGCGAGTATTTGACCGATCGGAGCTTACAAGCCCCACTTCAGGACGATCTTCGGCTGGTGCCTTGCAGCGAGAGCGACTTTCCATCTACTCAGGACGCCACAGCTTCGCGAGTTACTTACCCAAACGAGACTTCATCCTGATCCAAGTTCGCGGGCGGCGGGGCGCTGTTCGGTTAACACAATCAGTGTGTCTCGACACGTCGATCCCGCGTAGAGCGGGGAAGTGATCACGCGTAGAGCGGGGAAGTACTTAAAATCGTTGCATTTGCTGCTTGGTTGAATTCAATGTTGCCTTGACGAACCAACCGTACTCAGTCATCGTAATGCTTCTAGCGTCTATTGGTCGGACAACGAATACTGCTTACAACGCCAACTCTGTGCGATACGTCCGCCCCATTCTTGCTGCCATCCTTTGCATCGTTGCTGCCTTCGGGCACGCACCAGCTTGGTTGCACGTAGCCACGTGCGGGGAATGCGTCACAACAAAAGTCGACACTGCATCGAGCTGCGGTCACGGCTGCTTGCACAGTGAAGCAGTGGCCAATCCAGAACACAGCAGCGAGCCCGAGGAACTACCACACGATTCTGACTCGTGTGCAACTTGCCAGTCGCTCGCTTGCCCAGTCGGCGTCCAATGGATTTCCTTCCCTCCGCTGGCGTCAGCAGACAGACCGGAACGATTAGCCGTTCTGTCCGCGGTTCTCTCCCATGAGCTTTGGGATGCTTGCCCACATCCCCGTGGACCGCCAATCTCGGCATGAGCTGATTCGATTTCTGATTCTAGGCTACCCGTCTGCGCTGCTACCTGGGCAGTCGCGCGTGTTCGCAAATCAAAGTCGAAAGCTCTCTAGCGATTGATTACGTCCTGCCGCGCGTTCGTGTGATCGGCCTCGGTCCGACCAAACCTGATCGGTTGTGCGGCGCGCGGCAGGGCTCCTTTTTCATCGACTTGCTCAATGCAATGGTGATTAAGTTTTTCATCGTGCTTCCCATGTTGCAGTAGTCTGCACTTCCAGACCAGTGATGCACTCCCCCAAGTCCCAGGCAACCTGATTCGATTCGCATCAGCGACCATAGTCGCAGCTACCGCCACGGAACCTCGACATTATCCAACTGCATGACTTTGAACGCAGTCTAAAAATTAAATCCAAAGAAAAATCTGTGATTGGCTCGACCAGCAGGAAGCATCTGGGATAGGTTCCGGTGTAGAGGAGCATGATGGAACAATCAATTTGCCATATTCTTGTCGCCGAAGACTCATCTGCCCTTCGCCTTGTCCTGCAACGCACCTTACGTACAGCAGGTTTTTCGGTAACGACTGCGGTTGATGGGGCTGACGCTTGGCAACTGTGCATGCAGCATGATTTCGACCTGATTGTGACCGATGAAGAGATGCCAGGTCTGACGGGATCCGAACTCTGCCAACGGCTACGAAAAACAGTACGTTTTGCAAAAACGCCAATCCTCATGGTGACCGGAAAAGCATACGAACTAGATCAAGCATTACTGCGGACCGCCCTGGGAATCTCGGCTGTGTTCGTCAAGCCGTTCAGTCCGAAAAATGTTCTTCGAACGGCGCAGCAAGAGCTTGCAGCATCCTCTGCAAGTGCAACATCACCGAAGTGATTTGACCGCATCTCCATGAATCCACACCCTGCAAAGATTCGCAGCAAAACTTGCGAACGCTACCGTTGTGGTTGCTGAACAAGAACATGCCCATAACTTGAGCTTCGATACGCTCTGGGCGATCACTGCGTTCAATTCAAGAAAACCTTGATTACCAATCTTCGCGACCGGTGGCCGAGGCTCCAAACCAGCATCAGCAACCTCATCACCCGATCCAATTTGCCACCGATTGCTCCCATCGGCTGCACGATTGCGAGAGTTGAGAGACATCGCTTCGTTTGACCTCGTTGCCGATCAAACGCTTTATGGCCTGACTGACACCGTCAACAATTCCAAAATCACGATCGTTCAGATCGCTTCTGTGATCGAATGCAACGAAACCCATCGAACCCTCCATGAAGGCTGAGAAAACCACACCCGTCGGTGGGTGGTTAATTGTGTCGCACCCAACGAACCTGGGTTACCCAAAATTGACTCAAACGGACCACTGGCCGCACACCCCAGGTGACAACTAAGATCGAGGCATGAAAGAACCCCTCGATGCCACCGCGGCTTCTCTCTCGCTGATGACCGCCGCGCTGTGGGGCGGCATAGCAGTCGCTGTAAAGTACTCCGAAGACACGCTGAATCCGATTGCGGTGGCAGCGATTCGATTTGCTTTAGCAGCAGCTTTCATGTGGCTTTGGTGTCGCCTACGCCGATCACCCCTGCAACTGAACGCCAATGAGGCCCGCCTCTCCGCGATAGTGGCGTTACTGCTGCTTGTTCAAATCTTACTGTTCAACTTTGCGATTCATTATTCAAACACTTCCCATGCCGTGTTGATGATCAGCACTTACGTTGGCTGGGTCGCATTGATTGAACATTTCATTACGAAAGCGGATTGCCTGACGCCACGGAAAGTGAGTGGCATCGGCTTGGCCGCGTTCGGAGTGGCACTGACTGTTTTTCAGATGAGACATGGCGACTCGGCGGCCTCAACGAATGCCAGTGTCGACTCGCCAACCACGATTGGCGACATCCTGATGTTGCTGAGCGCTATCGTCCTGGGCATCAAAATTGTCTTCACCAAATATGCCGTCGCTCGTGTCGAGCCCAATAAATTTATCTTCTGGCATCACCTGCTTGGATCCGGATTATTTGTGATTTGCAGCTTTCTCGTGGAGGGCATCCCCAGCAGCGATGTCACCGCCTGGACCACGCCAGTCATCCTGGCACTTCTGTACCAAGGCTTGATCGTGGGGGGGATTTGCTTCGCTGTTCAGGCAACCTTGCTACGCCGGCACACAGCGACGGCAATTTCCGTGTTTGGCTTTGCCACACCCTTGTTTGGCGTGCTATTCGCGCTGGCATTCCGAGGTGATCCGTATTCCCATTGGTTATTACTCGCAGGATGTTGTGTCGCTGTGGGAATCTATTTGGTGAATCGCAAACCAATGAAATCGCGTGATTCACGCTGAAGTGGCACCCACCAAAAACCATCGGACTGAGGGAGCAACCGATGGATTGGCGAAGCAGAAGTCGCAATCAGAGTTGTCCACAAAAAAGGAAAACCAGGGCACCAAACGAACTATTCCATGGCCAATTTTTCTTTCCAAGAATCAAATTCTGCAACCAATTGATTCAAAACATCGTGTTCTTTCCCAGCGAGATCAGTCGACTCACCCGGATCGGTTCTTAGATTGAATAATTGCCAAGCCTCCGTAGGTCGTTCGCGGACAATTTTCCAACGCCCCATGCGGACTGCTGCGTGAGACCGATACGCAAAGAAGAACGAACGATGTGGTGACTTACTTCCTTGGGTCAACAAAGGGAGTGGATTCTTTCCATCCAAAATCAGACCAGAACCGTCTGACGGCAAATCGATTGACCGATCGACTCCTGCGATTTTGAGACATGCCACCAGAAGATCAGGAGACCAAAAAGGTTCATCCCTCACTGAACCAGCCGGTATATGCCGTGGCCAACGTGCCATAGCAGCGACCCGCAAACCACCCTCCCAGCAGGTCACACCCCCAGACCGCAACGGATCATTACGCCCCACATCGATTCCTTTTCGATTGAGTCGAAACGCTCCATTGTCAGACATAAAAAAGACGAACGTGTGGTTGAGCTGGCCAGACATTTCCAACGATTCAAACACTCGACCGATTGCGCGGTCCAAAGCGAACACAACCGCTTCGTAACGTTTCCTAGGATCCTTCTCACTGGGCGAAAGGCCGATAGCCTCAAAAGCATCATCGGGTGCTTGCCAGTTTGTTGGTTGGCCCGGCCGCTTATTTCCAGCGGAAGGAAAGTGCGGAGCATTGAATGGCAAATAGCAAAACCAGGGTTGATCATTACCACCGTGACGCCGAATGAAATCGATCGCTGCATCAGCAAACAAATCTGTCGAATACTCTCCCTCGCGAAAGAGATGTTCTGTCTCCCGAGACACTGTCCCACGATACAAATCATGTTGCTGGCGATAGTGATGGTGATAGTAGTCCATATTGCCCGAAGCATGTCCCACGAACTCATCAAAGCCCCGTTCTGTTGGCCGAGAACCAGCCGCAAAACCAATATTCCATTTCCCAAAACAACCGGTCGCATAGGGACGAGTCCCACTTTTTAAAAATTGCGGCAACAGTCGTTCTTGTTGATTCAAGCCAACACCATAATTTCCCTCGACACCAGGCAGTTGTCGTTGCAGTCCGTGTCGCTGGGGAAGTCGTCCGGTTAACAGGCAAGCTCTGGAAACAGTGCACGTGGGAGACGCCGTGTAGAAGTTCGTGAGCCGCACCCCTTCGCTAGCCAGACGACTAAGGTTTGGTGCAACAACCGTTGACTTTGCGTTGTAACAAGGCAAATCTCCGTAGCCGAGATTGTCGCACGTAATCAATAAAATATTGGTTGGATGATCCGCTGCGGCGAGCTCTTTATTGAGGCTCAGCCCGGCGGCAATCACAAGCGAGATCACCAAGATTGGTAAGCCATGAAAGCGGTAAGCATGATCGAGTCGCTCGATATCGCCCCCCAAGCGTGGACTCAGCTGACTGACATCATTTACATTAACCACTTGGCCACGGCACCAGCATCGGGGAGATCTGTTTGGCGGAATTTGCTAATCCGGCCGTCTGAATCGTCGTACAACAACATCGTGGCCGCCGACAAATCGGATGCGATCGGCGAATCGATCAACAGCGCTGAATCCGATTGATTCATTTGCCCCAAAATTCGCAACTCAAGGTCGTGCTGCGATGCCCGTGGAAGCCATCGGGAAAGTGTTTCTGCGGAACCACAAATGACTAAGACAAAAACACCCGCGGCCGGTCCATCACGAAGCACTTGCTGAAATGCAGCAGCACCACTGATTTGCCCGCTCGAAGCATCCAATGAAAAATTAAATGAGTCGTCCTGTCGCAGGTCACGGAACCGTTCCAGCGGATCGATGACTAGCAAAATGGGGGCTGTTCCCTCGGACTCGTCTCCTCGTTCTGCGATCAGTTCGGCCAATCGCCGCATCTCCTGCTCACAGTCACGTGGTTTGATCGTTTGAACCTGAATGCCGGCTGTTTCGAACCACGGTGCAGTGGACGGACTGTCATCCACTCGATTTCCATCGAAGTACAAAACCTCAAGCCGGGGATCAGATTTTGCCAGCCCAGCAACGGCACTCGCCATCAGGGCTGACCGGGAATCCGACGGAGCAATTACCAGCACGTTACGGCCATTGTTGCGTGATAGCTCAAGTGCAATCGGCGGCCCAAGCTCCACCGACTCGCCCAATAGACCAACAAATCGTTGGTCATCGGACATTGCCGCCGCTGCCAAGGTCGAAGTCCACCGGCAGGGCCGGTTACCTTCGAACACAACAGGAGGCGGAAGCGCTGCAACAAATGACTCATCACGACCAGCAATAGAACTGAGCATTTCGCGGTGCTCGGCGGAAGACAGCCACGCTACTTGGAACGGCTGATTACCTTCCACCAAACCACCCGCGTCATTGTAGATCGCTTCGCCAGGTCGGCTGATGAGTCGTGCAGCGGTATTGTCGTCTGACAAGATCAAGGCTGCATCGGACTCACTGCATTGCATCGCTATCCGCACTGCCATTTGCCCGAGTGTTGCTCGCGGCAATGAGTAAGCACCCGCCAATGACTGACTACTCAAAATAACGTGCATCCCGAACGATCGACCTTGTCGCACAAGACGGTCGAGCAACATGGTGCAATCACCCGCCAATCGGTCATCTCTAACGAACAACTCCTGAAACTCATCGACCACCAACATGATACGTGGCAGTGTCTTGCCTGTTGCCGTTCGATAATCCCCTAATTCCTGAACTCCAGCGGAACGGAACAACTCTCCGCGCTGTTGCAGTTCAGCATCCAATCGTTGCAACACACTGCGGCCGAATTCGCGTTCACTCTCGATTCCAATGACCCGTGCGTGCGGAATTGCCAAATCCGCATAGGGCTTGAACTCAACACCTTTCTTAAAGTCCAGCAGATAAAACTGCAGCTGATCAGGCCGGTAATGATGAGCGCCCGAGGTAATAATGGAGTGCAACAGCGTGCTTTTTCCAGAACCTGTTTTCCCCGCGATTAACACATGCTGCCGGACGCCCTCGCCTAACTGCAAACACAGCGATCGATTGGCGCCCTGCGAACCAACCACTATTCCCAATCCATCATCCGTGTTGCCATTACCCTCATCATCAGCTGACAGAATCGCTTGGAGCGGAATCTCAACCTTGGATGCCGAGATCGCAGCTTTTCCAAGCTGCTCGATAAGTTCGCCTCGCAATGCGCTTGGTGGTGCAGGAGCGGGAACAAACGGCAGTTCCTTTAGACCCTCTAGATCGAGATGCCATTCACCCTTTTCATCCAAGCAGAGCGGCACAATTTTTTCACCGGTCGGCAATGGCATATCAGCCGGCCATGGCTTTGCTTCATCGCAAACAAGGACGGTAAATATTCCACAACGCAGACCACTTTGTAATAACGCTTTGAGATGCCGATAGCTTTCCCGCGACAAGCCTTCGGGGAAACCGACCGCAGCCACAACGCGGTACGGTTCGGCCATCGTACCTGCCAATTCGTTGTAATCCTCAATCCGCTCGAAACGATCTCGCAAGGAAGACTGCAGCACATCCTCGACGTGATGCGATAATTCGCCTAACCGCTCATCGATCTTGCTGTCCGTTGTCCAGACGCGGTGTCCGACCAGCGACGGGTCATGGTCCGCCAACGCCATAAAACTGGTGAAATGTTGGCCGCGACCAAGCGGATCAATCAGGGTTAACTTGGTTCGCGACGGTTCCGCCCCAGTCAATGCCCGCCACAAAATCTGGTGCGCCAACTCGATCGCCTGATTCATTTGAGCCTGGGGTGCCCGAATCACGACACCACTGTGCAACCGTCGGTGCAATCCCACAGGCATCCGTTCAGGAATAGGTAAATCAATCAGTATGCCGTCTGAATCTTGGGATGCCTCCGCCTGATCAGATCCGTCACCAGGACCGCTAGTAAGTGCGGGGGGGCGGAGGAATGAATGAAGTCGCTCATCAACCTTCAACCATCCCAACGGCAGGAAATCAAGGTTACCCGTCGGCGTCGCTCCTCCAGCAACATCGGCCCAGTCCGGGAAACGGATATCGGCTCGCTGCTGACAGATTTCAATCTGATGCAGGCCACGACGAACCCCATCTTGCAACCGAACAGCGAGTCGCTGCAGATGTTCATGGCGTCGCTCAGCACTCACCTCGCGATGCGTCTGGGAGCGATGATCCGTGTCAGCGATTTTCTGCTTGATCTGCCCGGCAACTTTATCCGCCTGAGTTCGCATCTGCTGATCCACATCGGCAGCTTTCTTTGAGTACGAATTGTCGGCAGTTTCTAATGTCGCGAGTAACGACTCGCGAGCCTTTTCCTGTTCAACTTTGAGGACCGTCTCCAACTCTTGCAACTGCTCTAATTTCCATCGCTTGGTCGCATCAATGTGTGAGTCACGACGTGTGATCAAGTCGGCGGACATCTCTGCCGCTTCCTGACTTGAAATGACGCGGCCCGCCGCGGCACACTTTTCGGCCGCATGAAAGATTCGCTCGACCTCTGGGTACAGTCGTCGCGTCATGCGTTTAAGCGGCCATAACAGAATCAAGTAAGTTGAAAAACCAAGAAAGCCAGCAGGAATAATTCCAGCAGCCATCCACAGCCACGGTGGCTGAGGCGCGACAAAGAACGCCACGATCGCCCAGACAAAAACAAAAAGTGCGACACCACCCGGCAGATAAAACGAGTCAACAATTTTCGATGCGGCACCAGCCTGCATCTCATTGACGGTCTTCTCACACTCCCGCGTTAGCCGACCAATCGTTTCGATTGATTCTTTGACCGACTCAGGCGGGTGGGAAGAAATCGACTTACTCGGTGACTCATTCAGATCAACATCCGGCAAGCGATCCAAGCGGCGAATGGTGAGCGCCCGCCCCCATTCCAAATGTTGATGAATTGGTTGCAAGGATTCATCGATCTCCCGATGCTCTTTTTGCTGCTGTTGCCCCGGTTGATTTTTGCGATTGTCGTATTGCTCTATAACCGCTTCGCGACGCGATTTGACTTTGTGATTGATGGTTGTCGTTTCTTCACCAGCTTTCCGTCTGAATTTCGCTGCGAGGCGATTCAACTCTTGCCGGGTCTTGATGACGGTCGACTCGTAACCACTAATCAGCTCTTCTTCCGTCCGATCCCACTGCGCGAGCATTTCACGTCTTTGCCGACGGCAAGTCGCCGTCGTCTCATCGACCATGCTGGTTAGCTGCTCGCCCTCATTCTTCAGCTCTTCCGCGTGCTGCGACTGCAGATCTTTTTGCCGCTCAACACATGATCGAAAGCGGTCCGATAACCCATCCAGTAAGCGTTGCTGACGCCGATTATCAAATAGCCCTACGGGACCGACGGAAGAGTCTTTCATGGAAACTCAACTCAGCAGAGAAACGAACCAAAGGCAAAGACGTTCGACAGGCCTTAAAAACCTTCCTCCCAGTTTAGTTACTCGCCACCGGCTCGGTGATGATCGCGAAGCTCCCCCTCCGCTTTTCGAACGGAGTCGCAAAATTCATGTAACTCCGCCGTGAACCGGCTCAAACTGGGACCCAAAGAATGCAGATGTTTTTGTTCAAATTTGCGACACTGGTCATCCAACCAATCTTCCCGAACCGCAGCCCAAAGCCGTGCAAATTCAACGTAATCCCGCTGTAACCTACCCTCGAAATCTGTAATTCGACCGAGATTGAAAGACATGCGGCACTCGGGGGGGCAAGAGGTGGATCACGAACCGGTGTTAAAGGTTCGCAGCATCTTTCTTCCTTTATACAGATTGAAGATGTCCTCTGGGGTCGGCGGACGCATTCGTCCGGAAATCGGTTTGTCGATCGTTTCCAAACCATCGGTGACGACGACACACTCGGTGTCATCACGAACCGCCTGAAATACCCCTGCATGCTCATCTAAAAAGAAACCCAATTGCTTGGCATCAACCGATTCATATCCCAATTGGGAAAGATGTTTCGCGAAAGCTGCCATCATACGAGCTTGGACTTCGTTAAACGAATCAGCAGAGATCGAGAAGATATCGGGATGCTCCGCGTGCCAGCCAGCGTAGATTTCAAAAATATCATCAACAGGAAAATCGGCAACGTCCGCTGACATTGCGAATGTCACAGGCCCACAGACCCCTACGTTACTGAAAGCGCGATCGCCGAAGTTATATTCAAACCGTACTAGAGCGATATCGACCGGATCCTGGAAACTTGGCCACAACATCCGCCGCGTTTCGATCACTTCAACATGTGTTGGCGGCACACCCATTTGCTGTGGCTGGCTTAACCAAACAGCCATCTCTGCTTCAGCTGTCGCGTTGTCAGTGCGGTAGGCATCATCCACCGATTCGCCTAGATCGAGTTCGTCTGCGTAGGAAATTGCCCTCAACCGAGCAGCAGGATCCTCCGTAAGTTCAATCAAGCGTTTTTTACCAACCTCATCACCAAAACGCGCCAAGGCACCAGCCGCCTCACATTGAACTCGCCGGTGCCGTAGTTCGATCGCTTGATTCAATTTACCAATGGATGATTCATCGCCGATCAGCGCCAGTGTGTCGCAAAGAGAAACGGCCAAGGCGACCGCCTCTCCCAATTTTGCCTGTACGACCTCGACGCTATCGCCAAGCACTCGGGGGTCTTGCTCGAACCGACTTAACCGGCCGCTGACCGCTCCCAACAGTTCGTTCAACATTGGCAAACGTTCTGCAGCTGGATGACAGTCTACTTGTGACTTTCGCAACAAGAAACTCGCGACGTCGAGCACGGGCGACGCGAGGCTCGGCGACTGCAAGCAATCCAAGATCCCGGGATACAGTGCGTCAACCGACCAATCATCATGCTGCATCAAGGGACTCAGAACCTGCGCTGCGGCAATCCAGTCCTCCGGGGGCCTGTTTCGCAAGGAAGCGACGAGCAACCGCAGCGACTGATCGGTTTGAATCATCGCATACAGATGCTGCAACAAATGCTGGTTGGGAGATTCCGCCGGCAACGAACTTTCAATCTGCTGCAACTGACCTGGATCCATTTCACGGATACCTTCCGGCCCAGACTGCAACACAACCATGTGCAACAAACTCAACAAACCACCAACGATCGCCGGGTCTGATTGCTGCAACTGATTCGCCTCAGCCGCCATCGATTCAACTAACTCTTTTCCACGGCCAGTGGATCCCTCTGCGAGCTCACGCAGCTTTAGCCCAGCCTGAACGGGATCAACCCCGCTCCCTAACAGGTCCGACAAGCCGTGCTTGACCGAATAAGAATCGAAGGCTTCGTCAGCAGTCACGTTGAATCCCAATTAAAATGAGGTGCCCAGAATTCACCGTTATTCTAGAGCCTTCTGCTCAAAACGTAACGGCACCAAGACGATTCTGACTGGAATGGCACGATTCCAGTCAGTCCCAGAACCGGCCGAGTGAACCCGAGCGGTTCCGTATGCTGCAGAATCATCCCGAAGGCAATCTCTGCACGCTAACACCACACCGCTGCTCGACGATCTGTAGATGATGATGCAGATGACCGGCACACAACCATGCCATGGCTCGTACGGTGATCGATTGATCGTCAACCGTCGCGTAATGCTCCCAGCAAGATGGGACCAGACGTTGAAGCAAGCAAAGATTCGCGTTTCGAAGCGCACCAACCTCGCTGACGATGGTTGTGAAGGTTCCAAGCCCGAACCGACGTCGTGCGTATTCGTTCTCGTCCCAAGTACTCACTGGAGTCTCATCGCCCGCAGCAGCTCGCAATATCCGGTATCCAAACACACGTTCCGCATCGGCTACATGCTCAAAGACCTGCCGGATCGTCCAAGTGTAGGGGGCGTGCACCTTATCGATCTGCTCGACACTCAAGTGGCTCGCTAATTCACACAACCAATACTGCTGCTGACTCAGGATCGGCATAACGTCGTCCCCATCCAGCAATGAGATCAGTCCGTGCTGATATTCAACCGTATATTCCGACCGCTCGGGTCGCCGGCCACGAAGTCGTTTCATCATTCAAGTTGAGCTGGTGTGATTTGGAGGCGAGATCATTTCATTCCGCCAGTTGCTGGCATCACGTTCACCGCGACCCTCAAAATGCGAGGCGAGGAACTTGGATGGGCTAGTCAGGGTAAACTTCCGCCAAGAGGTTCCCAACAAACGCTGTTATACGTCGAATTGTCTCATCAGTCGCCCAGACCGCAGCCGTAATTTGGATTCCACAAGCAGAAGCGGTTTGGTGAATTTTAAGTCGCTCCCCCAAAATCGCGTTGGCAGCGGTTCTCGCGGGAGCGGAGACGACAAGCACCTCACGTAGCCAAGACAGCTCTCTCGCTGGGTAACGCGACCGCAGGCGTCACTGCTATTCTGCCACCAACTTTGCCAACGCGATCGCAGTTCGCTGAACAGAATCGACATCAATCGTGTGCGGACCCATAAACGAATGAAAGTCGATCGGCACTTCTGCATCACGCAACATTTCGTGCAGCGACACAGCACTTGAGTAGGGCAAAATCGGATCAATCTCGCCATGTGATTGGAAGACGGCAGTCTCGTGCAATCGATTCAGATTCGCCTGCCATTGCGACTTGCATACGATCGTTCCGGAAAACTGCAAGAGCAGGGCAGGCGATTGCACTGAACCACGCAAGGCAGTGTCCATCGTCAGCATTGCGCCTTGCGAAAAACCACCCATGACCAGTGGAGTGGATGCTCCCTCAAAAGATTCACAAAGAGACTCAATTGTTTCGCACAATTTCTCGCGTGAGCCATCGATCCCGGGCGGAACCTGTTCATGCAACTCATCAAATTGCGAAGCTTGCACTGCCTCAGCCAATTGCGCCATATTGATCGGCCACCAGGCGCGAGCATCCGGCATTCCCATAGCTTCCAATGAATGGGGCGCGTCGGGAAAGACGAACTGAAACTCCTTTGCTTTCTCGCCTAACAATGCAATCCATTCACCCGACAGCGGTGCCAAATCTTCATACGAAGCTCCGTAGCCGTGACAAATGATGACTGGGATCGTTGGCGATTCGCCACCGTCAACGACAATGCAATCCAGGGGCCCGATGCGGGTGCGGTGGGCGGTTGGCATAGTTAAATCTCTCTTCTTTAGGGTTGCCAGGCAGGTTGTGTTTAGGGCTGCCAGGCAACGCGACCAGCTCGCTGCAGGTGCAACATTAACTCTCGTTGCAGTTCGCCCGCAATTTTGCCCGTCGGTTGCTGGGGATTTTGCTCGAGGGGGTCCTCATCCATGTTCACCAGCACCATCGGCTCGAATGGTGAACTCTGCTGTAATTTCCAAGGACCTTTTCGAATCGCGTAGTAAGCCCGCCCTTGATAGCGTTTGTTTCCCTCTCTCCTCACCCATACCATGATTCGCTCAGGATCACCCTGACCACCACGCAGCCAAATATCTGCAAGTGAATGTCCATCGATCGGCGCGGTCACCTCGGCTCCAGCGATTTCACACAAAGTGGGCAAGAAGTCCATCGTCATTCCCATCTCCGCAGAACGCTTCACAGGAATCTTGCCGGGCCAAACAGCACACGTCGGCACACGAATCCCTCCTTCCCAATGATCCTGTTTGCCACCACGGAGCTCACCGTTACTCTGAGCGTGCGGCAATGATCCGCCATTGTCTGACGAAAAGATCACCAATGTATTGTCCTCGATACCGGCATCTTTAATAGCAGCGATCAGACGACCAATCCCGTCGTCCAGGTGTTCAACGAAAGCAACATTCTTCGCCCGCTTTTCGTTTAGCTGCGGCTCCCGTTCCTGTACTTTCTTGAACCAGGATTCAGGCGGTTGAATCGGAAAATGTGGCGCGTTGTAGGCGAGATACAAAAAGAACGGCTCCGAGTCATCAGCCGCCTGATCGCGGATGTAATCAATCGACCACTGCGTAAACAAATCCGTCGCATGACCTTCCGGCTGAATGACTTGGTCATTCAGCCGCATCCAATTTTCGCCACCTCGCAGGTGATCGTAATAATCATCCATCATGTCACCGAGGAAGCCGTGAAAAAAATCAAAGCCACGATGGTTAGGAACGTTTGGTTTCGCGAACCCCAAGTGCCACTTACCAACCATTCCGGTTTGATAGCCGGCCGTCTTTAACATCTGCGGTAGTGTCACGGCGTTGGGATCAAGGTAGCCCCAACAATTTTCATCCCATTGCCGAATCACTCCGGGCACACCGGCGATATCGGGATAACGACCGGTGATTAGCGATGCGCGGGTGGGTGAACAAACGGTGCAGTTGGCATAGAAGTTGTCGAAACGCATGCCGCGTGCCATCAACGCGTCAAGGTGAGGCGTACGCATATCCTCGGCACCAAAACAGGCGAGGTCGCCATAGCCGAGGTCGTCAACCAGGACCAAGACAATATTTGGGCGTTCCGCCGCGGGTGCACTTGGTGCGAGGCACCAGAACATAAGACACGACACTAAACAGATCAGCATTAATCTCATAGCAGACTCACTCAGGTTGCGGGATTGCAGAAGCCAGCATAGCCTCCAGGGAGCGTGCCGGCGGTCGCCGCAGGCCTTCCGCGAGAAAACTTTCGCGACACGCAATCGATACGTTGCTTTGCCTGACTGGAGATCAACCACGACAAACGCCATCTCTCGTTTAAACAGCGGCCAAACTTGTCGCGGGCCGCCAATCGACAAGATGAATTTCGACCTTTCGAAAACCGCGAAATTCATTAATCACTGGCCGATAAGCAATCTCTATTTGGCCATCCGCCTCATTCAGCTGATCGCACCAATCGCCAGCGCTAAAGGCAACCGCACGAATCACCTTGCTACCCTGTCGCAAATTGACGGTCAGATGTCGGTCTCCACCACCCATGCGTCGCGCTGGCTGGTCCAATTCGACTCCACCGCAGAATAGGACGGGGCGTGGATTCCCACACCCGAACGGTGCCAACATTTCGATCTGCTTGATCACTTCAAGATTCAGCTGACCAAAAGTCGCCTCCGCATCAATCACAATTTCCGGCACAATTTCTTTGTCCGTCCACTGGCGGGCGACCGCTTCACAGAAGTCTCCGCGAAAAGCTTCGATCTCTCTCTCATCGATCGTCAAACCTGCGGCGGCACGGTGGCCACCAAATCGCACCAAGCGATGTTCACACTCAGTCAAGGCTTCGTGCAAGTCAACTTCGGTGCCACCAACTCGGCCCGAACCAACCGCCTCCGATTTACCAGTCGCATCCATCGACAACACCAATACGGGCTTGGCGTACTTATCGGCCAAACGTCCTGCCACGACTCCGATGACCCCTTGATGCCAGCCAACCCCAGCGAGCACGAGCGCCGGATCTCCCTCCGGATCAAACTCGGACTTCGCCTGCTTACTGGCAGCCAACGTCACACTCCGCTGCAAGGTATCGCGTGTGTTGTTCAACTGGTGAATGTAATCAGCAAGTTGATTGGTTCGATCGCCGGCAGGTGTCGTCAGCAACTCGATCGCCAACTGGGCCTGACCCAAACGCCCAGCAGCGTTCAAACGGGGTGCCAAACTAAACGCAATACTTTCGGTGTTGAGAGTTGAAACCTGATCCAGCTTGGTCAACTTCATCAATTCAACCAATCCTGGCAGTGGCTCACCACGAAGCATCCGAATCCCATGCTCGACCAGAATTCGGTTCTCATCCAACAAGGGGACGACATCGGCCACCGTTCCGATCGCGGCTAATGAAAGCGATTGCATGAGGTAGCGTCGCAGCGACTCACTCACTTTTTTAGCGCCGCAAACTTTTTGACAGATCGACCACGCCAACTTGAAAGCGACACCAGCACCACATAGTTCGCCGAAGGGATACGTCGAACCAGGCAACCTGGGATGCACAATGGCTTCCGCCGCTGGCAACCGATCCGCCAGCGTGTGGTGGTCGGTAATGATCAGCTTGACGCCCAATTCACGACATAGATCTGCGTGAGCAATGCTGGTGATTCCGCAATCAACCGTGACGATTAATTTCTTGCCACGCTGGGCAAGTTTGCGGATCGCGTCTTCGTTCAATCCATACCCGTCTTCTAAACGGTTCGGTACGAAGTAACTGACATCAGCGTCCAGCAATCGCAACCCGTTGTACAAGATTGCGGTTCCGGTCATACCGTCGCAATCGTAGTCGCCGTAGATGACGACCGGTGTCTTGCTGTTGATCGCTTCCACGATCAGGTCTGTGGCGTCTGCCATTCCAGGCAAGAGTTGCGGATCGCGCAATCCGATCAGCTTTGTATCCAAGAAACGGCTGGCATCCTCGGCGTTATAGACGCCACGACTCACCAGCAATTGCGCAACAACGGGCGGTAAACGCGTTGAGCGAATCATTTGCTCGACACGACCGGCGTCATGCGGAATGATACGCCACTGTCGTTGCATCCTTGACTCCGATCGGTCCTTGTCGGCCGAGAGCCCCAAACTTGGGTGAGGTTCGCACAAATCGAATCAGCCGAAGCGATCTTGACCGCAGCCCGGATCGCTGAATCGCCGAGACGTTATTTCTTCTTTTCGGTGTGCGACGTGTGCTTGCGAAGACGTGCGCAATACTTCATCAACTTCAACTTCTCACCACCCGGCTTACGCTTGTAGGAGTAGTTGTAGTCGCCGCACTCGTCGCAGACGAGGAAAATGGTTTCGGCTTTTTTCTTACTTCTGGCCATCGCAGGACGCTCAACTTAGATAAATACGTGTCTTTTTGCCTTTTGGCGGTCGGGGATTATTGCATGTGAAGGGTGATTTGGGCAAGTAGAAAGACGGTGAAAAGCACGCAGTCCCCAAACGAAATGAGCTATCCCCCCGGAAGTAGCAGAGCAGGACCGCTCCGCGACACGGCGAATCAGTGCTTTGATGAAGCAGAAAGCCTGTGTTTTCCTCTTATTTGCTGCCCCAAAAAAACGGGCGACGGCGTGGAATTGAACGAATCTCGATCACTGCTGCAGAGCGAAAAGCACCAGATTCGCGACGATTTTCGCCGCCTCTTCGGTGTCGTAGCCGGGACATTGGACAGAATTCGGACTCTCCAGGGCACAACTCAGATCAAGTGGCGAAAAGAAAACTCCGACGACTTGATCGACCATTGCGTACTCCAATAACGGCGGGCCAGTGCGTCGCGAGACAGATGCCCCAGCCGCGGCAGGGGTCCGAATCGTGACGTTTCGGATGTCATAGCCTCCGTAGATATTTAGCAATGGATGACTGGCAGGCAGAGACTGCAAAGGCGAATCAGTAAAAATCAGCGCCATTTCGCGGCGAAAGGCCATGGCAAAAGGCTCGCTACCACAAACCGAGGTCCCGAGAATCACACCGCCGTTTTCGACGTATTTCCGCAACACATCACGTTGACCTGGCTCGAGCTCAAATTCGGTTCGGCCATGCATCCAGAGGAAAGGCACCTCCAACAACTGCTCTGTCTCAAACCCGACCGGTCGAGGTATCGCCGAAACTTGCATCGGCAGCCGCGACGACATTAGTGACGCAGCATTGGGCAGTGCTCGCCGAGCTTCTTGTCCCCCGGCATCGATCGCCAACATCCCAAGCTGGATCGCCCCCCTATCAGGGGAGCCAGCCTCGGCCGACTCGAGGATCAATCGCTGCTGCAACTTGTCTTTTAGCTCCCGACCGGTCGCGTAAGCGATCAGATTTTCACCGATTCGAATCGCAGTACCGATCTGCGACCGCGCCGCTGGTGACTCTCGATCACGCTGGAAAAGAACGTCCCCCAGCTCCCAACGACAAGACAAACTCTGAGGCACAAAGAAGACGGCGGTGCGGCAGCAAGCCTGCACGCCGTAAACCCAAAACTGATCGCCGACCACGGTGGGATCGACTTTGTGCTCGGCGTACCAAATCGGATGATTCAGCGGCAATCGATCCAACGGAGCATCCGGAAACCAATCCTGGCAAAGCGACTTCACACTTTGCTCGAATCCACTGGCGTCACCACATCCATCGCCTCCGTCAGCTTCAAATAAAATGCATCCGCCCTGGTCGACATACGACTTGAGACTCTCGGCAAATTCGGGGGTAAAATTGACCGACTGCCGACCACTGATCACCAAAACGGGTGTTTGAAGCAAGTCATCCACTTTGGCAGTCGCAGCATCGATGGTTTGCCACGTCAAATCGCGTTGCCAATTCTGCTCGACGTGCCGCACCAATTGGCGGAGTGAATCGGGGTGCTGATTCCACTGCCCGGGAGACAAGCGTTGGGGATACTTCAAGCGTCCCGCGACCACCTGACGTTTACCTTTCCCGAGAAATAGCAGCGCGAAAGAGGTCGCCACCTCACGTGTTTCCATCGGTTCGGCTCCCGGCCAAAAGCCCGAAAAACCGTCCTGCAGCTTGATCAGCCTTTCGGCACCTTCACGATACCAATCATGCTCACCAATCAATCGGCGTCCCGACAGTCGTCCAACCCGTTCGAGCGCGTAGAGATAATAGAAGAAAGTGAATTTATCACCGCCGGGATTCGCAACGAGTGTGAAGTTACGGCCCAGCCACGCTAATCCCCGCTCGACCGGGTCATCGGCGGAGCCTTCGCCACCACAGCACCGAATCTGATCGCCCTCAATCGACGAACTCTCACCACCCAAACGCCCGCGAGCGATGATGATCGAAGCAATTCCGGCGCAGGTCATGCTGCCCGTGGGCACGGGGCGGGATCGGTAGCTCCATCCACCATTGTTCAATTGCCGGTTAACCCAATAGTCCAGCGCTCGACGGAAAACATCCTGGGAAACCTCAATCCCACGATCTTGGGCAGCACCCAACGCTAAGATCGCGAATTGCGCGTTGGACGGATCGCCACTCCCCATACCGCCGCCGTAGCTCCAACTTCCGATGCGATCAGGTCGTCCCGCTTGAAACTGCTCTTCGACCAACAATCGGACATTGCGACGAATCCGCGGCAGATCTCCCGCGGCACCCATCTGGCAGTACACAAGGGTTTGCAGAGCCACGCTGTAGGTTTCACCCGGTTCAAAACCTCGTAAATACCGCATCGCCTTGACGATCGCGGGATCATCCCGAGGCACACCGACATTAAGAAGGGCCAAGGTACACAGGGCGGACAAGCCACAAGACTGCCCCCCGTACTCCTCCCAGCCACCTCGCCCATTTTGTGTTTTGCGAAGATAGGTAATTCCACGATCAATCGATCGCTGCACCGCTGCCGCGTTGACTTGAGCGTAAGATCGCGTTGGGACCGCGGCCATCCAAACAGTGATCAGGATCACCAGGACAGCAAATGATGTTCTGCAAGGTTTGACCACGTGTAGCTCCCTCCTCCCCGCACTCAGGTTGTGGTGTCTAAGATAGCGATAGTCACGAGCCCGTTGGCCCGTGTTGCTTGCTTGGCTCACGATCTCAATCGCATTCGTACAAAGGACTGTTTCTTTTCCATCATGAGCGGTTCTCCTCCACCGGCGCCCATTCCGCCACCTTCGTCCGATCCGAATCCCGCGAACCAATCTGCTGCCCCACCGCGAAGCCTCGGCGACGTCCTCCGCGAGTTCGCTGAACACCAGCAAACGATGCGGACTGAGCTAGGCAAAGTCATTGTGGGCCAAAGTGAAACGATCGAACAGCTGCTGGCAGCGATCTTCACACGCGGACACTGCTTGTTGGAAGGGGTGCCTGGCCTGGCCAAAACGTTAATGGTCAGTACTTTGGCTGAAATATTGGACGTCTCTTTCAAGCGGGTGCAGTTTACCCCGGATTTAATGCCGTCGGATATTACGGGCACCCAAGTGCTGGAAGAAGACGAAGCCGGCAAGCGAAGCTTTCGCTTCGTAGAGGGTCCGATTTTCACCAACATCTTGCTGGCCGACGAAATCAACCGAACACCGCCCAAAACACAAGCGGCGTTGCTCGAGGCAATGCAGGAACGACAGTGCACCGTCGGCCGTGATACCTACACGCTGCCGAGCCCGTTCTTCACAATCGCCACACAAAACCCTATCGAACAGGAAGGCACCTACCCACTTCCGGAAGCTCAACTCGACCGCTTCATGTTCAACATTCGTGTGGACTATCCGACCGCGGAAGAGGAAGAAAAGATTCTGACGACCACAACGCTTGGCGAGAAGGCAACCGTCAACAAGGTTCTGTCATCGCGGGCAATCCTGAATGTGCAACGGTTGGTCGCCAGCATCGCCGTCAATCCTTACGTTGTTCGCTACACGGCGCAATTGGTGCGGGCAACGCGTCCCAAAGATCCCACTGCACCTGACTATATCCGCGAATTGATCGACTTTGGCGCTGGTCCTCGCGCAGGACAAAACCTCATTGCAGGTGCCAAGGCGATCGCGGCAATGGATGGACGCTTCAGCGTCGATCCTGCTGACATTCAACGCGTCGCTTTACCTGTCCTGCGGCATCGCGTGGCGACCAACTTTCAGGCGCAAGCCGAGGGGATGGATACGGATGCGATCATAACTCGGTTGCTGGAAGATATCCGCCCACCAGAGCCGAAGAAGCTCGCCAAGGCTCAATGACATGTCGGCTCTGCTCAGTCCCGAATCGCTGCAACAGATCAAGCGACTCGACGTACGCGCCCGAATGGTCGTTCGCGGTTTTCTACAAGGCTTGCACTCGAGTCCTTTCCAAGGCTTTTCAGTTCAGTTTAGTGAACACCGACGTTACAACCGCGGTGATGATCCAAAGCTGATTGACTGGTTGGCTTACGCCAAGACCGATAAATATTTCATCAAGCGGTTCGAAGCCGAAACCAATCTCACCGGTTATCTGGTGATGGATCTATCAAAGTCGATGGGCTTTACCGAGAGCCAGTCGATGACCAAGTTTGAATATTCAACCTGCTTGGCAGCAGCCTTAACCTACCTGATGACGCTGCAACAGGATCCCGTTGGCTTGCTCACGTTTGATGAAAAAGTCAAAGCGTTGCTGCCCGCTCGCAGTCGGCGGGGTCACCTCGGCGACGTGATGGCCCAGCTTTCACGACTCCAACCGACCGGCCGAACTGAATTAGCAGCCTGCATCACGCAAGTCGCGGCGATGCTGAAACAACATTCACTGGTCATGCTGTTTACCGATCTGTTGCCAAGTGAATCCGATGCAGATAGTCCAGAAGAGATCATTGCCGCACTCGCCCGGCTAAAACACGGCGGTAACGATGTGATCGTTTTCCACGTAATGGACGAAGCTGAGGTTCACTTTCCCTACGAAGGACCAGTGCAATTCGAGGATTCAGAAACCGGTCACACGGTGTCGGTCGATGCCTCCGGTTTCCGTGAAGACTACCTCAAACAACTCGAACAGTTTCGCGATGATTATCGAGAAGGTTGCAACCGACTTCGGATTGATTACGTCCCACTGGATACGAGCATGCCATTTGATGCCGCTCTCACTGAATACCTGCAGCAACGCCAGGCGCGGTTTTAACCATGACGTTTTTTAACGCCACGCTGATCCTCGGAATCGCAGCGATCGCGGTACCCTTGGTATTGCATTTGGTCGCTCGTCGCGAGCCACGCAAAGTCGTGTTTCCCTCGGTTCGATTCCTGACGAAACGCTTCGAATCGAATCGCAGTCGTTTACGAGTCCGCCGTTGGTGGTTACTGGCACTGCGGATCGCGGCACTCGCAGCATTGGCGATCGCGCTGGCCCGTCCAGCGATTCACCAATCATTGTCCGTCACTTGGCTGACCATCGGATTGGTTGCAGCGTTGGGCTTAGCATTGTTGGTACTTGCGACCGTTGCGATATCACGGGGCCAGGCGAAAACCACCGTGTACAGTTTGACGGCAGCCGCCATCGTATCCGTTCTGGTCGCGATGATTTGGGGCATCACGACCTACGCATCTGGCACAGCACCGATGCAATCCTCTTCCGAGCCGGTGTCAATCGCGATCGTACTTGACAATGCTCCCACCTCCGCGTGGAAAACACCAAACGATGACCGTCTTGCCAGAATGAAAGATCTGGCGACTTGGATGGTCACACGATTGCCAAGAACAAGTCGCATTGCGATCGTTGATCGCTCGTCCCAAATCGTCTCCTTCTCGCTCGATGTCGCCAGCAGCGTTTCTAAGATTGAGCAACTGCAACCGCTCGAGGTCACCCAACCGCTAGCTGCCCGACTGGATGCCGCGACCCGCTTACTGCGGACAAGTGATCTACCCAATCGGCAAATCTTACTCGTCACAGATTTGGCCGCTTCAACGTGGAACGATTCGATTCGGGAAAGTGGCTTGGCTGCGTTATTGGCCGATGCACCACCGGTAGCAATGACCATCTTCGATCTCGGCGAGATGCAGGGAACTAATCGTTCACTCTCCACGCCAATCTTCGCCGACACCACGCCGCCACAAGGTGTACCGATCGCGTTGACGTCGACCCTCTCGCTCGGATCTGGGCAAACCACTGGGCAAACCACTGGGCAAACCACTGGGCAAACCACCGGGCAAACCACCGGGCCGATCGCGGCAACGGTCGAATTAGATCTGTTTGTGAATGACCCCGCCTTACCGTTCGTACGCGACGGAAAAGTGGTACGCCCAGAAATGCAAAGACTTGACCGAACGAATGTCCGCGTGGCACCGGGTGGGTCGAGCGAACTGCTGATGACAATTCCATCACTTGAAGTGGGCATCCATCACGGACGCATCCGAATCGTCGGTGATGATGCAATGCCGCTCGATGACGTTCGTTATTTCACCCTCGAAGTGCTTCGTCCATCGGCGATATTGATGGTCAGTGACGACGAAGATGAAGCTCAAGTCCTGAAGCAGGCAATCATTGCATCACCCGGCTTAGTGGATGAAGAGAAAGCTGAATTCATGGTCGAACGTGTCGGCTACGCAGATCTGCCTGCAGTCAGACTGAGTGATTTCGTGGCGGTCTTGCTGCTGGATCCCCCGGCGACCGTGCTGCAGGATCAATCGATCAGCGACTTTGCCCGCGAGGGTGGCGGCATCTTCGTGACGCTCGGCCCACAGGCAGGAACTTCCGCCGTCAACGACACCTGGACTCCCGAACTGATACGACCATGGCGCATCCCCGAACCGGGCAGTTTTTTGCAAGTCACAGCCGCCAATCATCCGACTACCCGGACCCTGACTAAAGATACGCCTTGGGCCGATTTTCGTGTCCGACAATATTGGCAAGTGAAACCCGCAACCTCAGATCGTGTCTTGATGACCTTTGCTGGATCCGACCATCCCGCATTGCTGGAACGATTAGTCGAACCCCAGCCGAAAACAACCGAGACAGAAACAAATGCTCGACCGGGCCGAATTCTAATGCTGGCGACACCACTGCCTGCACTCGGTTCCAAAACCCGTAGCTGGAATGATCTGTTTGGAATCGACCCCTGGCCTGCTTGGCTATTGATCCGGCAAAGCGTTGAGTTGTTGACCCGTCGCGGAGAATCAGACCAAAACGTCGCTGTCGGACAAGCGGTGACCGTGGAAGTTTCCTCCAGTGACCCGGCGTCGCGTCCCGAACGGATTCAGCTATTCCCGCCAGGCGATACCTCACCGGTCCCCCTGAATTTGTCACCCGAAGCAACCGACGTCACCATCACCGATGTCGCTCGCGGCGGCGTGTACTGGATCCGCGGCTTGGATGCGGGCAGTGGTTTCAGCGCGAACCTGCCGGATGCCGCCACAGCACGGGAGAGAATCGAACCTGGCGACTTGGATCAGATTTTTGGACCCGATCAATATGTGTTAGCCAGCGACCGCGAAGGAATCGAAGTGGCCGAAAACAAGGCTTCCCAACGGGTTTCGCTCCATTCCCCCGCCATTCTGTTTGTTCTGATCGTGTTCCTACTTGAGCAGGTCCTAGGGAATCGGTTTTACGGCCGCCAGGTCACTTAGCCACACGGAAACCACCCAGGATGGGGATTAAATTTTTTAGAAAACGGCCACCTTATTAGACAAACGACCATGGTTGGCGCATCTTATACGCACCATGGAAAATTGCGAGAGCTTCTCCGAACGCGTGAAAACCCACGCGATCCGTCTTACCGAAAGCAGTCCGGCGGCCATCACCGGGCTCTACGATTTGACAGCGGAACGTTTGGTCCGATATGCAACGACCATCACCCGACATCAAGACGATGCCGAGGATGCAGTACAAACGACCTTGGCTAAGATCGCCGGACAGCCAATACTGCTGCAGGCGAGCAAGCAACCATGGGCCTACCTGCTAAGGATGGTCCGCAATGAAGCACTAGCAATCCTGCGGCGCAGACGCCGCTGGTATTTCGTGCAGAATTTGACGGACCTCATCACTTGGCGATCAACCGATCGACTCGAGGGTGAAGACCGAAAGGAGGCGGTTTGGCAGGCTTTGCAAGAGTTGCCGACGCTTCAAAGTGAAGTCGTCGTACTCAAGATCTGGGAAGAAATGACTTTCCAGCAAATCTCGCAAGTGCTGGAGATCACTCCCTCCACGGCAGCAAGTCGCTACCGTTACGCAATTGAGAAACTGGGCCAGAAACTTCGTCCCTTCGCGAACGAGGAGGTCTCTCATGTCTGATCTTCCCCGCTCTGAACCATCGATTGAAGAGCTCATCTTATCGGCCGCGCATCACGTGCGACCATCGCGAGATCTTCGGCCGAGCACGATTGAAGCAGCTCGGAAACACTGCCAAGTTCGCCGCAGCGAACGGAAACTGGGTGGTTTGACACTGGCAATTATTTTGCTGCTGCTGATTAGCTCGCCCATGGCGCGATATGGCGAACAGCTACGAGCCCGTTACAAAAAGCCGAATGCCGTCGAGATAGAACGACTGGCACTTGAGTACTCCCATGATCGCCAAGTTGGGGCTCACTTCGGATTGAGCGAAGCATTCAACCGATTGCGGCAGTCCCAGGCTGTTAGCTTTGGGCAACTTATGCAAGAGCTTCACTGAGCGATCAATCGGCTGACGCGACGTTGAAGCGGTCAGCCATGATTCGTGACTGCTGCGAAGAAACAGCCAGTCGCTCCCTATCTCAACGCCCCCTCACACACCGATCCCAGTTTGACTTGACCGCAGCTTGAGTCAGCGCGGGTCGCTGCTTCATCAAGAGAGAATCATGAGCCAATTCTTTTTGCAATTTTCTTAAACAAACCAGCTGACTCTGTTCCTCTGTGATGGTATCCGGAGACCTGATGGATGGATGAAACACAACTACAAAGAGCATTTGCCTTTAACCGCGAGATTGCTTCGCTGACAGCTACCGGTCTGCCAATGGACATCGGACTGCAGCGCGGAGAAACGCTTGAAACCAAGCTTGATCACATCAACGCTCACTTAGCGACTCGAGTCGAAAGTGGTGAAACACTGGACGAGGCCATTCGCAACGCCACTGAACTTCCCACCCGATACCGCGCCAGCTTGTGGGCTTGGCTCCATCATTCCAACCCCGCGATCGCATTGGACTGCTTATCGTCTCCCGCACAAACCAAAAGTGAATTTGGAAGATACGTCGGCAAGACTCTGCTTTATCCTCTGCTGCTGTTTTGCCTGGCCTATCTCGGCCTGCTGCTACTCTGCTTGTACACCGGCCCAATTTTGGAATCTTTATCCATCAGCCTGTTTGGTTTAAGCGAATCGACGTTATGGCTTCAGCGGATGCGAGAATCGATTTTGGTATGGGCAATCCTCTTCCCGGCCATTGTGGTTACGTTGCTGATTGGATGGCATCTGCTTCGCCGCCAATCGCACTGGAAATGGATACCCGGGAGCAAGCGATACTACGAAGCGTTTGCAGATGCGAATCTGGCAAAACAACTCGCAATTCTGATCGAGGACGGTCAATCTCCCGAAGAAGCATTTGCTCTTCTTCGCTTTGAATCTGCGACGGAGGATCTGCAATCACTGGCGAACGAAGAACTCCCCCCTTTATTACGCTGGGCGGTTTCAAGCGACTTGGAGAGTCATTCGTTGGCTGGTGTCTTCAATCTGGCAGCGGAATCCTATCGGCAGACAGCTGAGCAAAACCGCAGCCTTTGGCGATTGGTCATACCAACAATGACCGGCGCCATCTTGGGCGGAATCATCGTCTTGGCTTACGGCTTGGCTCTGTTTTTACCCTTTGCCGACTTGCTTTATTCCGTCGCCAACGGTGAGGTGAAATAACGATGGCACGGTTTTCTTACAAGGCAAGCGATGGCTATGGCGACGAATATAAAGGCGAATTGGATTGCGAAACGCTCGCTGACGCGATCGCAGAACTAGAATCCAAAGGCTGGACGATCACAACTCTGGAAGTCCTCACTGAATCGAATTCAGATTCATTACGCACTCCCACTGTGTCTCCGTCCGCTACTGACCCATCGGCAGACGAACATCGGCTGGAAGATTACTTTGATTCGGTCATCGAGCGACGAGATCAACTCATTCCGGTGCTCGCGGTGCTGACCGACGCGATTCCTCGCGGTACCGCACGTCAAGAGATTCAGCAGCTCAGCAAGTTGCTGAAGAACGCCAAATCGGGATCCGACTTGAGTTCCAGCCCGCGTGCAATCCGATGGTTGCCTTTGTTATTGACGGGGCTGACCGAAGAGGCCGCAACACAGCGTCTCAGCGAACTGATGACCATCGCAGCTCGTGACAGCCAGAATCGGAGCGACCGTCGCCGAACACTTGTCTACCCGACGATGATCCTGTTGCTGACTTCTGGCTTCATCAGTTTACTTTGCGGTTTTATCGTTCCCTCCTTTCGAGAAATCTTTGAGGATTTTGGAATCCAACTCCCCGCCAGCACCCGACTGCTAATAGGAATCTCAAGACTCTTTACTGATCAACTCGCATCGACCATGACGACGCTGGGGATCGTGGCGATCATCTTGTTGATTGCCAGAAGAATTTGGATCCAATTCGCTTTGTCGAATCGGGTTCTCGGGCGACTGGTCGCGGGCAGCGTTGCGAACGTCACCACAATGGCCTCTTTGATCAATCAATTGGCGGACTTGCTGAGTCTTGGCGTCCCTCTGCCGGATGCTTTGCGTTTGGCCGGTAAAGGATGCGAGCACAAGTTCTTCCAAGAGGCCGCCGAAGACCTTGCACGATCCGCGCAAAATCCAAGTCAGTCATTACAATCCAGCAAAGCGGCTCACAAGCTGCCGGGTAACCTGATCCACGCACTGACAGCGGGATCAGACGGCACTCCTCACCTCCCGCTGCTCCATGAGTTAGGGGCGATGTACTCCGACCATGCAGCTCACCGCACTAACTGGTCAACAGGCGCGGTCGCTCAGCTTTCGATCGTATTAGCGGGATTAACGGTCGGCTTTGTGGCTATCGCTCTGCTCGCACCACTGCTCAGTTTGATTCAAGGGCTAGTTTGACATGAATGAACTTGAATCTTGGTTCCCACTGACGGCACAGTTGGCAGAAAAAACTCACCATTGGCGGATCACACCCTGGTGGACAAGCGAAAGTCGCAACTGCCGCCAACGTACAATTCTTCAATTGCTGGCGGTCGCTCATGAACAGCAGCTGGACCCTGCTCCCTTGCTACACAATCACACCAAGGAACAGGCTGGTCGATACCGATCGCGCATCAACAAATTCGCCAACCGCGTTACGGAGGGAACGTCGGTCATTGAAGCAGCAGAACAGACTCCCGGGGTACTCGACAACGAAGCTGTCTTGGCACTGCGTTTCGGGGCTCAAACAGGAACGCTTTCCCAAATTTACCGCGATCTCATCAAGGCTCGAGAGATAGCAACCGACCAACCGCGAAAGAAGCTACAGCAAACCTTCATCTATGGGGTGATGACCTTACTCGTCCTGGCGCTGACTTCTTGGTTTCTCGCTACCTTCGTCTTGCCAACCTTAAGAATGCTCCTTAAAGAAATGGGTTCGGACCAATCCACTCCCTTTCTTTCTGCATTTACGCTGCCAAATTTGATCATGGTGCATTTAGTAGATCACCTGCAGTTTTACATGCTCCTCGGTGTAGCAATTGCTTTCGCGTGTTGGTTGACACCAACACGTCGGCTGATCAATCGATACGCAGTCCCCAAGTGGATCAAAAACACCGCACAGTCCCAAGTCGCTGAAATCCTGCGACTCCTTGCGATCTCATTGGAAGCAGGTCGCCCCGTTTCGTCAGCACTATCAACCTTGGCTCATTACCACTACGACAGCCAGGTTCGCCAGAAACTTCTGTCGGCACGAAATCAGATCGAACAAGGCGTTGATGAATGGGGCAGCCTGACGAACGTCCAACTGCTTACCACAGCGGAAAGTCATGCGTTGGCAAACTCATCCAACAAGTTGTCAATCATTTGGACTTTAAGACGATTGTCGGACTGGAAACGAAGTAACGCACTGAACCAGCATGAGCAAGCGGTTTCAATGGTTCTGCCAGCGTTCACCATCGTGATCGCAGCATTCGTCCTGCTTCTATGCAGTTCGGTGTTTGGTTTTCTGGCTTACTTCATTTGGCTCCTCGCGCAGTAGATACCGATGAAACACACACACCATCGCCGCGCCGCCTTCACCTTGACTGAATTGATGGTTTGCGCGTCGCTGCTCGCTACCGTCATGTCGTTTGTCGCAACCATCTCGATTCGCACAGATCGCTTGTGGCGAGACACTCGGAATCAAAAGATTGCGCTCGACGAACTCGGCAACCAACTGGAACACCTAACCACACTCGATTTACCGGGGGCCCAACAAGCGATTGAAAGCTTGGAAATCTCAGCAGACACCCGAGTCTTACTGCCACGAGCGAGTCTGAGAGGAAAAATCGAACACCCCCCGGGATCGACACAGATTGTTCTCACCCTCCAAATCGACGGTGAGTCAGCAACACGAACCACCCATCACGCGCCGCTAACGCTCGTTGGCTTCTTGACGACTTCGCCTGATCCAAAAATCAATTTGCAGCCGAAACCCGAAGACGACGGCCAATCCGAAACAGTGCGTGCACCAGCACAAAACGCAGGGGAGAATCAGTGATGAAGCGACTTAGCCGACACGCGTTCACATTGATCGAATTACTCGTTGTGATGACGGCAGGCATGACGGTGCTGATGCTCACAACGGGCATGATGCACAAGACGATGCAAATCGCATCCATCAACCGAACGAGAATGGACCAGTCGATCGTGATCGATCGCTTGGCCAGAGAGTTCCGATACGATGCTCACCGAGCCTTGTCGTTCGAGATCGATCAAGGCATCCAGTTCACCCTAAGCGACGGATCAGTCATTCACTATCAGAGTCAAGAAAATCGAGTCGCTCGGAACCAATCTCTTGATGGACAACCGACATCGAGGGAGCGTTTCGAATTAGGTGAAGATCAAACCGCCGTACTTGACTCCCCCCAACCGGAACACGTGCGACTGGCGATTCAAACGACGATTCCGCAATTGCGAATCCACCGAAACATTCAAACGGTCGTCGGTCGCTGGACGATTCCCAAAGCGAATAAGGGGACGTCCAAATGAATTACAACTTACGTCGACGCAGGCCACGAAACCGTGCCGGTGTACTGACTGTCTGCACACTAGCATGCTTGACCGTTGCCGCCGGCATGATGGCGATCACGGTTCATGCCACGCTGCGAGCTCGTCGCCACGCCAGACTGGAACATCAGATGATCCAAACGGAATGGCTGCTCGACGCGGGCGTCCGCCGCGCGATGATCAGCATGATGAACCAATCCAACTATCAAGGGGAAACATGGAGCCCTGCTGGGGCATTGGATCAGTTTGGTACTGCAACTGTCCAAGTCACCGTATCGCCAGAGACTTCTAACTCCGCAACGGTAAAAGTGACCGCGACACTCGTTGAACCTTCGGCGCGTGCGAGAACAACACGGCGCAGTCACGAATTCGAATTCCAACCAAAATCGACCGCCACCTCAAGCGTCGTTTCAACCGAGGAGTAATCCAATGAAAAACCATCGATCCAGCAACACGCGTGTCAATGTTTTTGCTTCCCGTACTGGCGGCTTCACCCTGGTCGAGCTGTTGGTTGTCCTTGCCATCATCGGCGTATTGATCGGCTTGCTCTTGCCGGCAGTGCAGGCCGCTCGGGAAGCAGCTCGACGGCTTTCCTGCACAAATAACCTGATGCAATTGGGACTTGCAATCCATCACCATGATTTCAGCTTAGAACACTTCCCGTCTGGCACGACGAACCCAACCGGTCCGATTCGAGATGAGGAAATCGGAGATCACAAGAGCTGGATTGTCGAAATCCTGCCCTACATCGAGCAACAAGTGCTGTACGAAAACCTCGATTTGTCGAAGAGCATCTATGCGCCGGAAAATGAGAAAGTGCGAGGCATCCCACTTTCAATTGCTCTGTGCCCCTCCTATCCAGGCTTCGATAACAACACGCCCTCTGGAACCCTGGTCGGACAAAGCAACTACGCTGGCTGCCATCACGACGTTGAAGCACCCATTGATGCCGATAACAACGGTGTCCTGTTCTTAAATAGTAAGATTCGGTTTGGGGATATTCGTGACGGCAGTTCTCAAACGATCCTGATCGGGGAAGTCAAGCCAAGTCCGAATTCCTTAGGCTGGGCTTCGGGTACCCGAGCAACGCTCCGCAACACGGGCACCTTCGAGCGAACCGAATGGGAACAGGATATTCCGGTTCCGAGTGACCCGCTGCACGTCGGTGGTTTTGACAGTTTTCACAGCGGCGGCAGCAACTTTGTGTTCGCTGATGGCTCCGTTCGATTCTTGAGCTTTAGCACTAATGCCGATTTGATGCGGCAAATGGGCAACCGTGCCGACGGCGAATTGCCAGCTGACACGCTGTAAACCCAACGCTGCAAAATCAGCACAGAAAGCACGGTTTTAGTCCGTCGCCAGCCTCTCCCAGCTTCCCCTGTTGTGAAATTGGGCAACATTTCGAAAAACCGCCGCCTATTAGGCGAACGCCACGCCGAGCGACCGACGACCGGCAAACTAGCCCCGACCGGAACATCCGGCAGAGAGATTTTAATAAGCACAGGCTGGACAGGCCGTTTGAAGTAGACCATGCGAGCAATCGGGGTTAGTTTACCATTCGGAACGATCGGTCACCGATCACGGACAGGTCCCTTACGCCTCGTATTTTCAGCACGTTTCCCCCATGAAGCAGGATTCTTCGCTTAGTCGACGAAGCCAGAAGGGGATCCCCTACGCGCTGTTGATTTTAGTCGCTTTTTTCTTTTTCCTGCCCTGGGAATTCCGGGCCGCTCGGTTGAGCCTGAGCCAGAAGCAGAACGACGTTCAAGACTGGCTGCCCGATGACTTCCCGGAAACTGCCGAATTAGATTGGTTTTCCCAGCACTTCGCGGGTGAAAGCTTTGTGCTGGCAACATGGGATGGCTGCACCACTGATGACCAGCGGCTGAAACTGTTTGAGCAAAAGCTACTGCACGAGAGCGAGGGCGCGGTTCCCGCAGAAAACCTCTCGTCGGAAGAATCTGCCCGATACCAAAGAGCGAGAGAACTTGGGCGCAAGCTCGAATTGATGCTTCCCGGCAATGACTTCGATGACTGGGGTGGCGAAGACGAGAAATGGCTGCAGTCGGCCAGTGGGCAGTGGTATTACGTGACACCTTCGGGGGAACTGTTCCGCTGGGAAGAGGGAACAAACGGGCCGGCAGCTGCAATTCGGGCAATCAAAAAACGCCTCGGCACTTACCAACTGCAAGGACAGTTGATCACCGCGTTCGGCGACCAAACTAGCGGTCAAGTCGCCAACCCGTTCTACAACGACCTCTCTTTACTGTGTGCTCCTCTGTTCCAATCTGTGCAGACAGGCGAGTCGATCATTGCCGAGTTGACTGTAGAAGGGGGGCCGTTGTGGCCGATTGACCTGACCGATGAAGATCGCCGTTCGGTGGTTGCCCGCCGCCGAGCCCTGAAACGATTAACTGGAACCCTTTTCGCGCCGGCAGTTGCCCCAGAATTCGGCTGGTCGGCAGATGCCTTTCGAGCTTCACTACCGGCAGAACGTCGTGAGCAGTTGCCGGAAAATTTCGATGCCCTGGTCGAAGATGCACTGGCACAGATCGTTACCGAAAACTTCGGCGATTCACTTGAAGAATTGAAACAAGCTTCTCTGGATGAAAAAACCGATGCGTTCTATGCCGTCTTCGACACCGTCGAAGTCGAACCACCTAACCGACTGACATGCGTACTGGTGACGCTGACTCAACTGGCACAAGACAATCTTCCCTTCGCGGTCGGACGAGGTGTCCTTGGCCAGCCGCGCGGCCGCCTGCTGGAATTGGCGGTGCAATCCGGCATCCGCGCCGCACCACCACCATCGATGGCACCACCCCCGTTCAATCGCGAACCACCAGCTTCATTAGCAGGGATGCCGGCGCTTCGGATGGGCGGACCGCCGGTGGACAATATGGCGATTGATGAAGAGGGAAGTATCACGCTGGTTCGTCTGATCGGATACAGCGTCGTGCTGGGGATTGTGCTCTCCTTAATCTGTTTCGGCAGTCTGAAGATCACCGGTGTGGTCTTCATCGTTGGTGGTTCGTCCGCGATCATGAGCATGGCCATCGTTTGGTGGACATCTGGTCGGGTGGATGCAATCTTGATGAGCATGCCATCGCTGGTTTATGTGCTTGGCTTGTCGGGCGCTATTCACGTCGTCAACTACTACCGCGATGAGGTACGAAAGTCAGGTGAAGCTGGTGCGGCCCGGCGAGCGCTTCGGCACGCGTTCCTACCCTGCACACTGGCCTCCCTGACCACGGCGATTGGCTTGGCTTCGCTGTTTACGAGCAACTTGGCGCCGATCAGCAATTTTGGGCTGTACGCCGCACTCGGTGTGCTGATGACACTTTGTGTGCTGTTCTCTTACTTACCAGCCGCTTTACAGATTTTCCCGCCATCCACTGCGTTCCTACGAGACATTCCCACCGAACCAAAAAACGAAAGCCGCTTATCAGAATGGTGGGCGGCTGCTGGACGCTGGATCACTAGACACCATCGCTTGGTCAGCGTGTCCTGTATCGGCCTGCTGCTGGCAAGTGCAACCGGATTGATGAAAATCCAGACGTCGGTTCAGTTGCTGAACCTGTTCGACGACGATTCGCGAATCATTCACGACTATGCTTGGCTGGAGGAAAACTTTGGCAAGCTGGTTCCGATGGAATTAGTTGTTCGCATTCCGCCCTCGATGCAGTCGGAATCGAGTGCCGCGAAGCCCCCATCAGCCTCCCAAGCCAACTCACAACCTCTCGACATCTTGCAACGCGTCGAGGCGATCGCGCGAATCCGAACCGTCGTTTACCGAACGCTTGGGGAACCGGGCCGCAAGGTGGTTGGCCAAGCACTCGCCGCGGATACCTTTTTGCCACCGCTGCCTGAAGCCACAAACGGCTACAGCCCAATTCGGGCAAAGTTTGTTCGGGAACTGTCAGCGGCGAGTGAACAACTGCGAGACAATGACTACCTAGAAATTGAACAAGAAGGGCAATACGCAAATAGTGAATTGTGGCGCATCAGCTTGCGGGTGGCCGCGCTCTCGGACGTTGACTACGGACAATTTATCTCCACTCTCCGCGAGTCAGTGGAACCAGTTTTGAGGGCCTACGAAACGCGCGCTCAATTGATGCGTCAACTCGACTCCGGGGACGGTTCTACAAAAAGAAAACGACGCGTCATGCTGGTCGGCAGCGAACGCCCAAAATCGCTCGCGCAAGCCGATCTGCTTGGAGAAGGCGGCGATATCGATCAGCGTATGACTTACCTTGCGACGCTCGGTGAATTGTTGAATGGCGAACGGATTGACAAACCACGCTGGTTAAATGTCGATGCTGAAAAAGCAAAGGAGCTGGTTGCCAGCGAGAAATGGGAAAAGTTGGTAGAGAGCTTCGACGCGATTGTGTGGCTCGGTACTGACTCATTTGATCCGACTGATTTTTCCGCCGCTAACGTGCTGATCGATGGCGAACAAACACTTGCCAAGACGACCCAGCCAACATTGCTGCCTAATCGCATTCCTGATGTGACCGGATCTGGTCCGATGCAGGTCGTCTATACCGGTGTCGTTCCCGTCGTCTACAAAGCGCAGCGAACCTTGTTGCAAAGCTTAGCTAACTCGATCGGACTTGCCTTTGTGCTAATTGCAGCGGTCATGATTTGGCTGCTCAATCCCGGCAGGATGCCAATCGACTGGCTTCGCCCCAGACAGCTTGGGTACGGAATTGCCGCTGGAATGGTCGCGATGATTCCCAACGTTTTCCCTGTGCTACTAGTATTTGGGGTAATGTGCCATCAAGGAATCGATATCGACATCGGAACAATGATGACCGCTTCGGTAGCGATGGGGGTCGCCGTTGATGACACCATTCACTTCCTGGCGTGGTTCCGTGAAAATCTAGATAAGGGCATGCATCGAGTCGAAGCGGTGATTGAAACTTATCGACGGGTTGGCCCCGCGATGACTCAGACGACAGTCGTCGGTGGACTCGGCTTGTTCGTATTCTCACTTTCGACATTCACACCAACCCAACGCTTCGGCACATTGATGCTCGTGATGCTCGCTGCCGCACTGGTCGGTGACTTGATTCTGCTGCCAGCCCTGCTCGCCGGACCAGCAGGAAAACTGTTCAAGCCGCGAGCGAGGGCCTCGCAGTCGGACAAATCAGAATCAGCGGAAAGCAACACCGAAACGGTAGTCCAAGACAGTGATAATGATGCCGATGACAAAGACGACGCACCGCCGCAACTCAAGGTGCATTTCCCCTCCGGCCGCGCCGATCCACCCCACCGCTTGAAAGGGAAATAGTCAACCACTTAGTTAACACTGCAGTTGGTTGACGAGAAACGGCTTGGTGGAGTTTGACCAGCTTTCTCGAGAACAGATCGCCGCAAGATGTCGCGATTTCAAACGGTGATCAGCCAATGCAAGGTTGGCCACTTTAGCCAGCAATCATTTGCTGACGCATAGCTCAAAAAGCGCACAAAAAAAGCGTGAACGAGCAACCTCGTTCACGCTCAAAAATTAGTTCTCGTTGCGGCTATGCAAAGGGGTCGTACTTGCCTGGAACCGGCACAGGGTACAATCCATTCTCATCAGGCATCGTTGGTGGGGGAGTATCGAGCGTGTAGTTGTCGATACCAGGTGCCAACTCTTTGCCCTTGGCTAACAGATCATCCCACTTGAGGACCTTGCCGCTGTAGCATGCCTCACGGCCGAGAATTGCCGTGAAGGTCGACTTGGCACCGTATTCACCCTCGTTGTAAATCTCACCACGCATCAGGGCTTCGATCAGATCATGCTGCTCTTGCTGATGGCCATTTGGCTTTTCGCCAGCAAATCGCCATTCTTTCGCACCATCGATCCGACCGGACGGATCAGCCGTTCCCTTCGACCCATGCACAGCTTCACCAACATGGTTCCATGCGCCGCGGCAGTGACGCCCCTGACTGAACATCTTCGTTCCGTCCGGGAAGGTGTACTCACAGAAGGTATGATCAAAAATCTGTGATTTGGATGCATCACCGTCCATTCGTTGCCCGCGGCCACCCATGCCGTTGCACTCGACAGGATATTGACCCTTCACCCAACATCCAACGTCCAAATTGTGAATGTGTTGTTCACAGATTTGATCGCCAGAAAGCCAGTTGAAGTGGTACCAATTGTTGGTTTGGAATGCCATTTCAGTCTGGTCCGGCGTTCTGTTGCGATACCAGATACCGCCACCATTCCAATACACACGCATCGCGATAACGTCACCGATCGCACCGTCCTGAATTCGCTCGATCGTCTCCATGTACCGAGGTTCGTGGCGGCGTTGCAATCCGATCGCAACCATCAGGTCTTTCTTCTTGCTCTCTTCGACAGAGGCGAGAACACGGCGAACACCCGTGGCGTCAGACGCGACAGGCTTCTCCATGAAAACGTGTCGACCTTTATTGACCGCGTATTCGAACTGCTGCGGCTTGTAGGCCGGTGGCGTGGCGATGATCACAAGATCGCAATCGACATCGATCGCTTTCTTGTAACCGTCCAAGCCGCCGAAGATTCGTTCTTGAGGAACATCGACTTTACTTTTGTTGTCACCACGACTTAGGGCATTCAGTGCCCCAGACGATTTTGGTGAAAACGGATCCGCAACCGCAACGAGCTTGGTGTTGCCCTTGGTCGCCATGATTTGTCGAGCCGCCCCAGTGCCTCGACCACCACAACCGATCAGGACGAAGCGAATTTCGTCACTACCGGCGGCGTGAGCTGTTTTTGCCACGGTACTGGTCAACGCGGCACCGGCCGCTGCGGCCGTCGTCGACTTCAGAAATCTGCGGCGTGTCGAATCATTCTGCATGTTATTCGTCCTAAGGTGAGTTCATTGGGGAGGGAAATTAGAGGTTCGTCGTGCATTTTACCCGTTCGAATTGTAAACAGCCCGCCCGCAAAGTGGGAACGCCGGCGGGTATTTGACCCGAAATAGCCCGTTCCATGCCTTGATCAGGGGGCTGATTAAGGAACCAGGCAACTATGACGACGAGGACTGACGCTCAGAACGCAGTGTATAAACCGTCAATCCCGTCAGATCTTTTGGAGCCGCCGGGATAACCAGGCTGAGTGAATAGCCCACCACGAAACACGTCGCAATCCCGATCGCGGTGTAAAGATAGCCATTGACCGATGTGTCTTTCCAAACGGTGTACATCACACCAGCGCCCACGAGGCCACCGAGAAACGCCCCCGGACCGTTGCCACGACTTGTCAGCGCCCCAAGGACAAACAAGCCGCCCAAAACACCCATAAATAAACCGATGACCTTGATGAACTGATCAAACAGTGACTTGATATCAGGATTTATGAACAGCAATGCGATCGTGGTTCCTGCGATGCCAATCAGAAAAGTCGCCCACCGAGCCGCCCGCAGATAACCACGGTCGCTGCGACAAAAATTCAGTGGTCTCAGAAAATCGGTAACGACTGTCGTAGCGGTCGAATTCATGCTGGTTGAAACGGTCGACTGAGCTGCGGCAAAAACCCCTGCGACAATGAGTCCAGCTAATCCAATTGGCATCTCATGGGCAATGAACAAGGGAAAAATCTGATCGGTCGTCGCCGTGGGATCAAGCTTTTCAGGGTTTGACCGATAGAAAGCGAATAATGCCGTTCCGATCCCGAAAAAAAGTAAGGTCGCCGGGATCGTGAGTACCGCGTTCGTCCAGATTGCTCGCGCGGCTAATTTCTGCGATGGCGTTGTCATGTAACGCTGCACAACCGCTTGGTCCGCCGTGTAAGAGGATACATTTTGAGCGATTCCTCCGGCGATGATCACCCACAACGCAATCTGTGTGTTGGTTGCATCCCAATTCCAATTCGCCAAAGCAAACTTGTCATGCTCGCTTGCCGCCTGCAACAACCCTTCGCTGCCACCATCAACGCCGCTCACCAACAACACAACAGCAATCACAGCGCCACCCAGCAGCACCACCGTCTGGACAGTATCAGTCCAAATCACGGCTTCAATCCCACCCATCGTGCAATACAGAATGCTAAGCACCCCCATCATCACCACTGACTGGCTGGGCGACAGTGGTGTGGCTGCTGCCAACGCCAAGCCCGTTAATGACATCACAACTGCCATTCGAAAAACGTGAAACAGTGTGAAGCTGGCACTTCCGAACAGACGAACAGCTCGATTAAATCGAAGCTCGAGATACTCGTAAGCACTCGTCGCATCAATGCGTCGATAAAACGGCAACGCCACAAATACCGCGATCACCGCTACCAGGGGGATCGTCATATTCCCGACCGCGTAGACCCAATCCTGAGCAAACGATTTGGAGGGCACACCAGTAAAGGTAAGCGAACTCAGCATCGTGGCAAAAATACTGCAACCAGCGGCCCACCACGGAACACTCTTGCCACCGCGAAAATAGTCATCCGTACTCTTGTTTCGCTTGGCAAAGTAAACACCGATCCCAACCATCGACAACAAGTAACCAATCAACACTCCATAGTTGATAGCGCCGAAATCAAGTGACTTTGCTAAGGGCTTGATGGACCACACCTTGGGGGATCGAACTCGCGGTCGAACTTCTCCACTTGCGACGATCAAACGATCTTTCCATTTGACTGCCACCGTTGTCACTTGATTCGCGGGTATCTCACCGGCCGATGTCCACGTATCGGTAATCGTGTGATAGGCCAACGCCTGCTTGGGAAAACCCGGATGCTCGTCGCGTAGTTGATCCGTTTGATCGAACAGTGAACCATCCGCCCCGCCGAGAACGAACAGGTGACTTTGACCAAACGCCACTCCCGGCGCGGCCATCACGCAGCGAGGTACAGCAGCACACGATTCCCACGTCTTTGTTGCTGGAACGTACTTCCAGGTGTCGGTCAGAAAATCGACTTCCTCGCCACTCTGCCTTCGTCCACTGATGACGTAGATCGCGTCGTGATAGCCGTCATGCTGGGCCAGTGTCAGGTTGAATGCCCGCGACGGAAACGGCACATCGGTGTGCTCACGCCAAACAAACTGGTCGGCGTTTTCACGCTGTGATAAATCCAGCGACCACATGTTGTTCATCGCTGTATCGAGCGCAGATCCGCTTTGCCCACCGACCAGATAGATGACGTCGCCGATCCGCGTGGCGGCACCGTAAACACATGGACTCGGCAGGGCAGGGTAGGGAAGAATTGCGATCTCGCCCGTCTGTTCTTGATACTGCAACAAGAACACGTCGGAATAGGTTTTTGTCGCATCGTTTCCACCGATGCAAACAACACCGTCAGGCGTCGATACCGCGGCAGCGTACGCCAGAGGACGGGGCAAGGTTCCCACCGTTTGCCACGCATCTTCACGCAACACGTAAATCTGGTCGTGCCAGGCTTTGTCATTGTCCCAAACAGGTTTTGGGAAATTGGCTCCGCCCGCGACAATCAGCGTATCACCATGCACACCTACGATTGGCCCAGCAACACCAAGTGAATCCGGAATGGAGGGGAGCTCGCTCCAGCGAAGCATCGCATCATCAGCGGACCCTGTCCCGCTCTGAATCGCGAAGACCAATGAAAAAACGATGGAACAGATGAATCGGTGCTTACAAATCATTTCAATCCTCGGCCATGCCACACCAATCGAAAAAGCCAATCGATGTCAATTGTGAACGCAACTGATTCGATTCCTCACCAGACAACGATCGCAGCGGCAATCGGCATGGTCCACCATACATTCCTAGCATTTCCATCATTTGCTTCAATGCGCCGTGAAACGGATATTGCTGCATCACTTCGACCATCTGAACACTGTGGTACTGAAGATCGCGAGCGGCAGCCAAATCATTCGATTCGACCGCGGAAACGATACGCTGGTAGAGCGGTGCGGCGAGATTATAGGTGCTTCCGATCGCAGCTGCCGCACCGGTTGCTACGGCCCCTAACAACATCTCATCACATCCCCAGACGACATCGTAACGACCGCCACCGGCATGCAGACAACTCTGATAGTCGTGCAACATTGGTGCGGTGTATTTCAGTCCGGCAAGTGTGGGAATGCGATCTACCGCCAAGTCCATGAATTCAACGATATTGATCGGCGAACCGGTCAAAGCCGGAATGTGGTAGTAGTAAAAAGGCAGCTCAATTCCGCTTGAGATCTGCTGCATACACTGACAGAGTGCTTCGGCATCACCCACCTTAAAATAGGAGGGACAAGTTGCCGAAATCACATCCGCGCCAACCGATTCTGCATGCACGGCCAATCGGTTGGCTTCAGCTAACGAGTTGTGCCCAACCTGAACAATGACCGGAGCACGGCCGTCGACACACCGCACCGCTTCTTCCACGACCGCACAACGCTCCTGGCTGGTCAACGACATTCCTTCTCCGGTGCTTCCGCACACATAGAAGCCGCGGACTCCCGACGCGAGCAAGCGATCCATTGTTGGGCCAATTTCATCCAACTTGACGGAACCATCTTCGGCAAGCGGGGTCGTTGTGGCTGCGACTAAACCTCGCAGCGGTGGCTTGAACATCAGTTACTCGATTTGCAAGAACGCTGAATTGAGCAAAGGCTTTTGCTCACGAACGAGGTAAGATCTTAGCCCAAACTGCTCTTGCTCGCTGTCAAGCTTCCAAACGTAGACGTGTCGTGGAGAAAAACGAGCCCAGGTTTCCGTATTGACCAATTTTTCAAAACGATCGCGTAAGTTGCGAGTTTCACCGACGTACAGCGGTTCGTCACCCGAAACAACATATACTCCTGGGCACTCATGCTCACTGTTCAAGCAATCTTCGATTCCTTCCAGCGCAGGCATCGGTTGCTGCTGCCACCGCTCACGTTGATCAATCGCGACTTGCCGCAATCGCTTGGTGGTCGCGCGTTTTCGGAGCGAAATCGCGGCCCAACGGTATTCCAACGGCGAATAACCGGGAGCCAACATCGCTGCCAGCCGATCAAATTCCTCGGCCGCGTGCGGTGTGCAAAGCATCTCATCGAGCGTCATCCCATAGTCGATTCCAATCAGCTTCATCGCTGCTTCACTGGCATCGCTATAGGGATCCATCTGAGAGGTGGACAAGCGGGTCCCCAGTTTCGTTGATCCCGGCAACTTCCCAGACTTCCGAATCCGCAACAAAAACGTGTTCCAGATTCGCGGATCGCCCGGAATCGACTTCGCACGACACGCTTGAACAAATGCCTTTCCCACCTCTGGCTGGCAAAGCAGGTAATCGGCCGAGTATCCCTCCGAAGTTTCCGCAAACGCGTCAATCACCGCCGCTTCAATTTCATCCGTCAGCGGTATCAGTGGCCTCCCATTGCGAAACTTCGTCTTTCGTTTTCCCTGCGAGGTCTTGGGAGCACTACGAAGCGGATCGGCAGAGCCATCCAAAGGATCTCCAACTTCGCATTCTGCTAAACGCTTCGAAATGTGCGTGACGTACTCTTTGGATAATTCGAACCCCATGAATCGCCGACCGAGTTTTTTGGCAACTGTCAACGTGGTCCCGCTGCCGCCGAACGGATCGACCACGAGGTCACCGGGATCACTCGAAACGCGAATAATGCGACCCAACAATTGCTCTGGCATTTGACACCCGTGGAATCCTTCACGCTCTTTGAATGTGCCAGCAACACGAGAAAAAAACCAAGTATCGTGGGAGGTCGCAAAGCTGGGTGGTGGAGCATCTTGAGGCCGCAAGATCCAAGTATTGTCTGGTAGCCGCCCCTTTGAATTCGCACGTGAATCGGCATAGACCATCTGCCGTGCCGAAGCGACGCGGACCGCCGGGTTCTCACCGTTGAAGGTAAAGTCATCCCGATCTTTGACAAAATGGAATAGGTGCGTGTGCGAGCGACTAAAGCCCTTCGCGCAATTGACACCGAACGTGTAATACCAAATCACCCAACTCCGAGGATGGAACCCAAGTTGTTGCGATCGGACTTTCAGTTCCGCCGCATACTCGTCTCCAATCGCCAACCAGAATGTCCCGTTCGGCTTCAAGGCCCGATGGACGCCACGAATCCAGTCCTCGCAAAACTTCAAGTAATCCTTGCTCGACTGCTGGTCATCATAGATGTCATAGTCGTAGCCGATATTGAAGGGCGGATCGGCAAACATCAGGTCAACCGACCCCTCCTGCAACGCCGCCAACTTTTCGACGCAGTCGCCTTGATGAACCCGATTTGATTGGAGACTCAACGCACTACTCCCAATGGGGTTCTGCTTACCAAGCTAACGCATACAGATGTAAACGATGTCAAGCGATCACCATTCGATTTTTCTTCCACAACGCGAGAGTCAAACTGCAATGAATATCAGAACAGCACAGACCAGAACGTAGCGCATTTTCTTGCCATTGCAAGAGCTGAACGCACCGTGGTTCGTGAGTAATCACGCCGGATCAACCGAGTCGCACAATCACAATTCACACTTCAGAAGCGCGTCTTCGATATCACTTCCCTGATAAAACCACATTCCGCCACGAACACGAACCGTTTCGCCCGGTTCACAATCAGGAAAAACAGGATCGGAGTGGATGCAAGGCACCGGTGGGTTGGCCCATGCACGTTGGTTCGGCTCCCACCCCGTGATGACCCAGCGATTGCCATGGTCAGCTTTGATCGCAATCAAGGGACCCCGCACAACCGCTTCTCGTCGTCGCTTGGAATTGAAACCGATCAATCCCTTCAGCATGACACAGACTTGGGATCGCATTCCCGTCAGAGTTTGGTCAGTGCCGTTATGAAGCCACATCTCCATTCGAACGACATCGTCTTCCGAGCGGACTTGGCTTCCAAACCGGATTCCATTGGGTAACGTTCGCTGATAATGCAGCTCATCATCACCCACAACTTCCCACTCTACGGGCTCCAGCTCAATCGACTTTCCTGACCAGATCGTTGGGATGTGAGTGTGAGCAAGATAGGTCAGACCGAGATTCGAAAAGATCGCTTCGGGAACATCAATGACGGCATAGCCACCCTCGTTCCAGGGCGCAAAAACACTAATTTTCGTATCACGCTGGGGATCGATCGCACCATCCAAGAATCCTCGCCGAGGGTGTCGGCCACCTGGATAGGGAAGAACACGCACCTTGGACGAGGGCGTGGGTTTCTCATCGGCCAATCGCCGGATTTCACTAGCTGCTGCCTCGATCGTTAACCCGGTCGCGGCTCGCACCTCGCCGGCGGAAAAACGATGATCGACGATCATATTACGAAGCCAGCGATCACGATGCTGATTCAATGGCCTGGCGGTCCTGGCGATTTGCTCTGCTTCGTCATCAACCTTGAGTGCTTCATAAAAGGCAAGTGCAGCTTCGTATTCTTCGATGGCATCCGCAGAAACGATGCCACGACTCCGTCGCAGCTCGTTTCTCATCCGAGTGATCAGATACTCACGCTCCTGCCAACTTGGTCGCACTGATTGGTCGCCGACTTCCACATACCAGGGTGCCGTGTGCGCAAAGCGGACTCGCCCACCTACCCGATCTTCAAAAAAGCGAATCGCGAACCAACCGCTCTTCGTGGGCTGGATTGTCTGCTCGACCAGACTCCGATAGCCGCCGGAGGGAAGCTGCTCGTTCGACACTCGCAACAAATGCTCAGGCGATCCATTGATGACGACCTCACCGAACGTAATTGGCTGCTCCGAGATCACTTCGATCGACAGCGCAATTTCGGTTCCTGGCTGATCAATTCGAAAAGCATGGCCGGCCGGCGTTCCATCCGCTGTCGCGATCACCATCGGACCGGTCGTCACAAAACTTCGACCTGACTGCAAACCGCGCTTCCAAGCTTGATAATCGAAACCCTCGGGCAGATGAACATAAACACGACCGAAACCTGCCGGCACCGGATGCACTCCGTTGGCCGTTCCAGCAGAGGGCGGCATTCGAAAACCGGCATTCAGCAGCGTGTAGTACATCCCCCAAGTGAAATCAATCCAATCGCGCTCACGACCTGTTACGCCACCAAACGGCGGCTGCATGTAATTCGGTGTTGGCGTATACCAATCACCAAACGCAAAGTGTGTTCGCCACATGTGATTGTTGGCCAACTCGTAAGTCGCATCGGGCACGATGACGGGCAAAGTCATCGCAAACGGCCAAGCAGCTTTGTCCAAGTCGAACAAGACGGAGGGGTCCGACTTGCGCAACGATTCAACGACGGGTCTCCAAGGCGGAACGGTTTCCTGAATCGGTTGTTGATGCCCAAGTGCGAACAACGCTCCCAAGGTGTGCCGCTGATCGCCCACCGAAAAGATTTCATACTCCGTACTAAGCGGCCAAATCACATGCTGAGCATCAACCTGCACCAACTCACGCGGTAAATCTCCCGCGGCATTCTTATTACCTGACGAGGGTGGTGTATCCGCCAACGTGACCCACTGCGTCAATGGAAAAACGACGTTCAAATCTTCGGCCAAAACAACATTTCTGAGTTCATCAATCGACCGGTGAATGTGTAGATCACCGCTGTACCAACCACGTTTTGCCATGTCGGCCCAGCTTCGCAATGAAACTGAGACGTCGATATCACCTGCCACCTCGATAGTCTGCTGGTGGGGAAAATAAGTCTTACCCCGTTCGACAACTAATTCGTATTTTCCCGCCGGAACAACCGCCATCACAGGATGTGGCGAGATCGTCGTGTGATACTCGACCGACGCCTGATTGATCCAGTTCTGCTTCTCGTAGCGGACCGCCGTTCCCTCGGCAGATGTCGACTCAAAGAAATAAGGAGTCTCACCATCAACCGCACGCAAATAGAGACGCGCTGGCAATACTTCTCCCGATGAATCGTCAACGATGCGGACCGTCACACGGTGTTGCGCGAAAACTGGACCGAGTGTGCAGAGCAGGATTCCAACGCTGGTGAGAAGCCGAACCATGATCATGGGCAACCAGAGAGTGTGGTGTAATTCGCGGCTATTTTCCCGGGGGAATCTCAATCAAGATCGGCTTGGAGGATTGCTGAGTAGCCTCGCGACTGAGTTTAGAACCACCCATTTTTTTGTCCCAATCGATCGCCATCAAAAGATCGAATCCCGGATTCTGATCTTTCACCTGGCATGAACAGGGCCCCACGACAAACCGGGATGCCATCTCAATGGTGTCCGGAAAGATTCCTTTGCCGACCAACGCATACAAAACGCGTCCTCGGCCGATGACAGGAAATGCCATCGGCTGGTCCAGTGTTTCAAGATCCGATTCGCTTCCCAGCAACATTTGCAACAAGAACCGTTCTTTGGCATCCGCACGATCGAGTGTGACCATCGAAAAACTCAAACGCAACTCGATGGGATTGTCTGCTTGAAAGAACTCGTCCGATTCGATTTCGTCCTGTGGAGGTAATTTCAATTCCTGCTGGTTTCGTTGCATCTGCAATTCCAACATTTTCCGAGCCAATTGGTCCTGTTCAACGTCTCCGCAAGGCACAAACACCCAGACAGCCGAATCGCCAGCCAGCAATTGTTTTGCGAGCTTCTGTCGAACAGGCGAATCCACAACAGCCTCGACCACTTGATCCGAAAGTGGCATCACTCCCACGATTCGATCTGGCACTTCCCGGGCATTACGCGGGTACATCGTGATCACCAACGGACGATCGCGTTCGGCCCTGGAACTCCACAATTTCTTCAGTTGTGGGTCCTTTACCTGTTCAGCCGAAATTGCTCGAACACGAAAGTTGGCACTGACTGTGGATAGATGATCCGAGTTTTCGAGCTGATTAAAAGTTGCTTGGTCCGACTCGGAGAATGGCCCTTCATGAACGACCACAATCTCGTACAGATCAGCAGGCCAACGCTCTAGGGCGTAGCGAAACACAGGCACATTGCAGGCGATTGCCAAAGAACTTCCAAGCAACAAGGAAGCCAAGCCGAGGACAAGCCGAGGTCGTTTCATGATCGGAACAATCGATACAGAAAGGGACAAAACGGAAAGGGAACAGGTCGCCTGCTATTCTAACCTGCCCGTCATCTGGTTGTGTGAGACTTCTGTCTCTGGCCTTGCTATTCCAACAAGGATCACTCTGTCGAACCCGAGGGCAGCAGGGTATGCGGACGCTGGTATCTGCATGCGACCACAGCAACGCTGACCACTAGCAGTGCTCCTTTTTTGAGAAGGGCCCGTCTCTGGCAGACGCCCAGCTCTCTACTAGCCTGCTGGTGACCACGCCCTGGCCTCTACTCGGCCGAAGTGACGCGGCCGAACTTCACTCTGGGCCAGCTTGGATTCGGCTGCCCAGGGTCACGCCGGTGCAATAGAATAGAGCGAGTTGGTTAGACAGATCGTGGTGCAGGGATGACGCCTTTAGGAATGCTCAGACATGGATTTTGCGGCGAATTTCACAGCAATCGACTTCGAAACCGCCAGCCGCAGGCCTGATAGCGCCTGCCAATTGGCCGCTGTTCGGGTGCGTGACGGGGAAATGGTCGACGAACGGATGTGGATGATCCGTCCTGAGCCGCTGTACTTCAGCCGCAGCAACATTCGAATCCATGGGATCACCCCAGAACAAGTTCAATCGGAGCAGAGCTTTGGTGAACTTTGGGCAGATATCGCTGAAACACTTAGCGACGACTGCTTGGTCGCGCACAACGCGAGTTTTGACATCGGAGTGCTCCTTGCGTGCTTGCGATCCCATCGCCAATCCATCCCTGAACTGCATTTTACTTGCACCCGTGCAATCGCCCGCCGAACATGGCCTCATCACCGTCGTTACGGTCTAAAACCACTTGCCGAGTGGCTGGGGATCCGGTTCCGGCACCACGATGCACTCGAAGATTCGATTGCCTGTGCAAAGATTTTGTTGGCAGCCGGTATCGATCGGGAAGCGACTTCACTTCCCGACTTGGAAAAACGCCTGAAGCTGCGTCGCGGATCGGCCGGTGGCTGGGGATACCAGGGCCCAACGGGGCGGATTCGCCCACGAGCGGCGGCGACGAAATCAACGGTAAAAGAACCATCCGCACCACTTCCGTTTCTCTATCCCAACCAGTTAGCAGAAAGCCCCAGTCCGCAGAATGCCCCCGTCGATCTCCAGCGATTGCTGGTGCGAGCAGAGTTCATCCGGCCTTTGTCGGGCATGCAAATCGTGATTAGCGGCCGCCTGCAGCGATGCAGTGAAGAAGAGGCCCAAATGCTCACCAAACGGCTGGGAGGCCAAATTCAACAGCAAATCGACCATCAAACCGACCTGATCGTGGTCGGCAAAGGTGAATCTGTGGAACAGCACCGACTCAAATCCCCCCAATCCGACAAAAATCCCGTCAGAATCGTGGCGGAAGACGAATTCTTCGGCTTGATCGTCTCCGGGAATGCGTGATACGAAGCGCTGTCAGCTTTTCGGGCTCTTCTTTCCATGCTGACGATTTTCCACCACACCCATCGACCGTGACCTAGCCCATGAGACTGTCCATTCCAAGCAAACTGATCGTAATGGGATTGATGTTCGCCATCACCTCGGGCCTGGGCCATTTCAACCGCAGCCGACGACTTCGTGCGGATGATTCGCAAATTGCCGGTGAGGAGAAGACCTTGGCAGACCCCAAAAATAACGAGCAAGAAAAGAAAGACCAGGAAAACAAAACAGCAGCTGCGACCACCCCACGCTTCAACTTGGCATTGAAGACTGGCGGCGGGACCCAGTTGTGGACGGATCATTGCTACCGGGATGGCTATCGAGTCCAACAGAATGCGTTGACCGAACATTGGCGTGTTCTCGACCCGAGTGATGTCAGAAGGGGTTGGGGCTCCGAGCAACAATGCCACAAGATTCTTGACAAATTGAAACCAAATCCAGGCGTGCTGGCCAAACCAAAACACTACACCGTTTTGCTACATGGACTGATGCGTACTCATCACTCCATGAAACCTATTGCAACGGCAATGGCCAAAGAGGGACGTCCGGATGTCATTCGCTTTGCATACGCCAGCACTCGCGAATCAATCGCCAACCACAGTGCAGCACTTCAGGAAGTTCTGGAAGACCTGCCAGCCAACACACAGTTCAGCTTTGTTGGGCACAGCATGGGCAACATCGTCGTGCGACACTTGATCGGGCGATTGCAGCATGATGACCCACATCATCTGTTGGATCGCTGCCATTCGATGGTCATGCTGGGTCCACCGAACCAGGGCGCTGCCATCTCACGGCGACTTGCTCCTACTGGCCTCTACGGATGGCTGACTGGCCAAGGCGGTTTGGAACTGGGACCCCAATGGGAAACCTTTGTCACAGAACTAGCAACACCACCCTTTCCCTTCATGATCATTGCCGGTGATGTTTCCGGCCTGCCCATCACAAACCCTTTAGTCGATGGAAGCAGTGACTTCGTTGTCAGTGTCGATGAAGCAAAGCTGGATGGTTCCGAGTCCTTGGAGATCGTTCCTGTCCTGCATAGCTTCCTAATGAATGACGATAAGTCGGTGGAGATGACGGTCAAGTTCCTGCTGGAGCACTAACTCGACGCCACTGCTGCCAAGGCAAGCCGTTGCACCGTCATAAACAGCCATTTTTACCGCCACATCATGACGCAGAAATCTTGCTCCTTGCCGAATTTCATTCGTTGCTGAGCAGGGCGTCTAGTGAGGCAGGTGACTGCTTTCGCCACACTCTCAAATCTTGTCGATTCCCCGGTTTGCTTGGCGATTGAACGAAGTAGAGAACCTGTGCACGTCCCGAAACGGCTTGACAACAACTCGCCTGAATCAGCCGACCTTCCTACAATAAGGTCCGCAAACAATCTTCAGGGCCTAAAGCGAACCTCTCGTGACCACACATCCGTCAGTTCCCGACTTATTAAAAATCGGTTCCCATGTATCGCTGCTACCAGTGATTCACGGCAGCGGGCAATTCGCACTTACGGTTCGTCGCTGGATGCTGGAACAATCATTCGACTGCGTCGCGGTACCTTTGCCACACTCCTTTCGCGACGGTGTCGAAGAAGCAGTCCTTGAATTGCCTCGTCCGTCGATTGTCATCCAGCCACCGGCAGATCCCTTCGGTGCATCCAATGAGTCATGGGAATCGATTCCTTGGAACCAAGATCCGCATCAGCCGGAAAACAGCGACGAGGACTTGGAATCAAATGCCATCAGCTATGTTCCCGTCGACCCCTGCCAGGGTGTGATCATGGCGATTCGCGCCGCGATGGGAGAGCATGTTCCTCGCGAATACATTGATCTGGAATCCAATCATTTCAGACCCTACGCCACGGTCATGCCAGATCCATTCGCCGTTCGACATGTCTCACCAGAACGTTTTGCCGCTGCGGTACTTCCCAGTATCACTCGGCCCCCTGACCGCCAAACCGAAGACCGCATGGTCCACATGGCGCAACGACTGATTGAATTGGAGCAACGGTACGACAACATTTTGTTCGTAACCAGCCTGTTGCATTGGCCGTGGATACGCGAGGCGTACAGCGAATTGAGTTCGAACACCAGCTCTTCGTCACGCAGCGAAGCAGCGGCCACCATTGAGTTGCCCGAACACGAGGAGGTGGCTACACCGGTTCGTCACGCTGTTGAAGACCGAACCCTCATGTTCCTATTCGGCGAGTTGCCGTTCATTACTTCACTGTATGAACGAGCAAGATCAGAATTGGAAGACGATGATGACCTGCAGATTGATGGCGTGAAGGAACTATTGATTGCCGCCCGGCAAAGCTATCTCCAAGAATTTGGGAATCAAGCAAGAAAAGTCACCCAACACCATTTATCGAAATGCCTTCAATACATTCGCAACCTATCTCTAATCCATCGTCGTTTAACACCCGATCTAATCACCATCGTCACGGCGGCTCAGCAAATCCTAGGTGATCAGTTTGCGTTACACGTGGCTGAACTGGCAAACCAGTACCAGTACGCCGAAGGAGCAATCGAACAGGACGAATTAGACGAGGTCACACTCGGCATCGACCAGGCTCGCTTACCCAACGGCGATATTGTTTCGCTAGTTAGCCGACTCCCCAGTCCACCGATGACATGGTGCACCGTCAAATTACAACGGCGACCATCACGCTATGAGCAAAGCCGTTGGAAGTACAAATGGAACCCACACAGCCAATGCAGCTATCCCCCAGAAGATGATCGAATCGAGAACTTCCGGACTCGCGTTTTTGAACGGGCCAGGGCAATCGTTGGTAACGACTTGGCGCGGACAGAGAAGTTCACGACAAGCGTAAAAGACGGGATCGACATTCGCGACACCCTGCGTCATTGGTACGAACACCAAATTTATGTCAAAGTCGTCCCACCAAGTCGCGGCACCTTGGATGCCTGCGTCATGCTGTTCGATTCACCGGCAGATCCACGTGATTACCCCTGGCGAAGCACTTGGTTTGCAGAGCATAAACAAGAATCGACCTTGGCGTTGTACGCCACCAACTTTCAGGACGAAATGGTCGGCCCCGGCATTGGGTGCAGTATTTACGGTGGCGCCATGTTTTTGTATCCGCCGGTCGATATTCCGGATGTCTGGACCGACCCCAGACTGGACTACACCGAGACACTTGAAGAAAGGCTGATTGCGGCTGCCTGCATGTATTCCAGCGGTCGCCAAATCGCACTCGTTTCTTCGCTTCCACCCGGAGGTGGATGGCGGAGGTTGGCCCGCCGCTACAAGAAGCAACTCATCCATGTCCCACTCGGCTCATTCAGTGATGAACAAGTTCAACAATTGAGACGCGTTCATGTTCTCAATGGCCAAGAAGTACGCAGTTACGCCGAAACCTTCATCCGCAAAGTCTGACGCGTCGTGGTCAAACCGACCCAATCCCAAGTCGGCAAAAATCCGATTGGCGTGTTCATCAAGCGGCTGGCGACGCAATTCTCTTGCCGCGAAGGACGCTTCATCTTTGCGTTTCTAGCAACACCCGCTCCAGTGGCGACAACTGCCCGGCCGAAGATCGCTCCTGCGGCAGAATGGGGGCAACCGTTCCCTGATTGCCTTGACGCTGGGCCGCTGAATAGACCCCGATGACGCCCGCTTGTAATTGATCCCCAGGTGGCAGTAAAAACCGCCCGATGCCGCGTCCCTGGTACTGAACGTCTTCGATTTTATTAGGACTCTTACCCGTTCGATCAATGGCGATCGATTGCATCGTCCATTCGTGGACGACAATCTCGTATCGGGTAGGTGAGGGAACCGGGTAGGTCGTTTCGCGTGTTGTCCACTCACCGTACCCAAGATAAACCTTGTAGCGTTTAATCTCCTGGCCACCGGGATCTCGCTGAAGTTTGACGATCACGGCCGTCTGCGGCTGAATCCGCATCGCCTGTCGCTTGCCAGGTTCAATCAAATCGTTGACCTGCACTTGAATGTCCCGTGCGCCATCATTGAACAATTGCACTTCGACCGGCGGCAATGGCGGGTTGGCTACTGTTTGCGATTCCACCAGGTACGATCGACGCAACGGCTCAGCTCGCTGGAAGCCAATGATTGACGGATCAAGATGGGGTGCCAGATCGTAGCCGTAAACCAATGGTGTCGTCGGCCAAGGCCCAGCATGGGGATGAATGATCCAAGGATCAGGCGGTCCCACAAGGGGACGAACAAATCGTCCCGTGCCGAGAAATCGAGGCACCGGTTGATTTAAGTCGGCTAAAAACAATCGGCCCCGTCCCGTCATCGGGAAACGCAGCGCGCGCGCCGTCCGTCGGTGAAAGAACCCAATGAACTGACCATCAGAGGAATCATAGTCAATCGCACGTCGATAGCGGATCTGATTGCCAGCTGCTTGTTGCACGGACAACCCGCTGCGAGACAACTCGGCGACTCCAACACGCCTCCCCGTCGAATCTGACAGCTCGAATTGCTGGGCATGCGCGGCCTGGGCCGTCATCAACAGCAAGCCAATCGAACACATGAACATCGAACGCATCATTTTCATCCGGTGATCTCGGGCGATACGTTGATCCCAGGAAATACGGATCGGCGCGTCTTTGAATCGGATTCTGATCATTGGTTTGGTGCTGCGATGTCGTGAAGAGTTGCTCCTTTTTCATCACTCATCACCAAAATAGCAAATCTTGTCGCACCCTGCGCACCAGCCGCGCTGATACTTGCGTAGTCAAAACGCCCACGACCATCGGTGTAACCGTCTTTGTAGAAGCGCGACTGTCCATTGGGGTACTTCGCATACACTTTCACATACGCCGCAGCGATGGGTCGACCAGAAGCCGAATCACTTGTCTGCAACTGCCCGAAGCTTTCGGAAATGTAGGTCGTGACGTCGCCGCCGTAGTACAAGGCAGTGGACCGCGACGCTCCTGCTATTACCTCAATCAACAAAGTCTGTCGACGCAAACCATCGTCCAGTGCGTAAGTAGCGACACCGTTGGATGCGTCAAACTGCACAGTTTCAGATTGCGAAGGACGGACCATTGCCATCCGTTGCAAATCCTCGCGAACGAATGGTGCTTTACTGAAGAGCAATTCCAGATCAACACCGTAAAAATTGACAGTCACCTCTTTGGCCCGTCGATGATTGATTCGCAATTCGTCCCCTTCAACACGGACGATGACTTCGGGTTGCTCATCGGCAGCTGCTGCTTGTCGTTGCTCACGATCGAGCACTGCCAAGTCTCCAGAGCCTTCAGCGATCGGATTCTTATCTGCTGCATCCTCAAGCGAAACCAATTTTTCAGTTTGATTCAGATCACGTTGCTGACGCAATTGCGCGACCACTTGACCGAAACGCTGATTCCAGCGTGGTATTCGGTGATCGGAATACTGGCTCGCGATTTTCTCAGCACGATCATACTGACCTTGATGCATCGCTAAGTAGGCGTCCAGATAATCATATTGCAGATGTTCATTCAGCTTTGCTCGGTCAACGTCCTGAAACTGTTCAATCGACTCACTTATGCGATTCTGAATCAACAGGTAGTAAGCGAGGACCAATCGTTCATCACCAGGAATGTCAGCCGAGAATCCAAGCATCCGCACAAAGTTTTCATACTGTCTATGAAAAGTGGGGTTCAAGATTTCATCTTGTTGACCCAAACGATGAATCCGGGCTCGAACCAACGGCGAGAATTCCAGCAGCTCGTGAAAGCGGCGTTCCACGGGTCGGACCTGCATCAAAGGACTATCCAAAACGGGACCGGTACGCATAGCCAAATCGTCACGAAGTGCTAAGAAATCTCTCATCGCACCTTCATCTCGATGATGAAAGCCGTATGCCCACAATGGCCCGATTGGCAATCGAGACTCGCGTAGCACTTCAGTAACCACCTGATAAACCTGCTGATCTTTCATTCGATGGGCGACTTTCATCCAATCGATTTCACGGAGATTCGCCTCCTGTAAAAATGTTTTGATCTGGTCTGCATTCCCCACCTCGGCAATCTGCTCCCAGGTGATAGCCTGCTGTTTTGATAACGTCTCAACTGCTTGAAACTGCCTTGGTTCAGCTTGAGCGACCAACATTCCTTCACTTGCCACTGTGGCTGGGTAGTGAGTGAACGCGCCGGCCACAGGAAAGTAAAACTCATACTGAATCGCTTGGACTGCGAATGGTTCAAGCGTGAGAGTTTGGCTGTCGGTGACGCGTTTTCCAGCCAATGGCAGGCTGCCCGCCGGCAACTGCCAAAACACGTCGACCACCCGCCGTTGAGCCGTTGGATTACTGACCACGACCTGGCCTCGGTATGCCTGGCCAATCAAATACTCTTTCGGCTCCACCGGTTGTTCTGAACGACTGCGATTGCTCTCGCCATTCGTCGAATCAAAGCGTTGCCCAATCAGAACACTACTTTGCTGATCAGCTAGCTCGAGTCGCTGCAACCGTTTGGTCACGACTGCCACCGCGTGTTCGGGTGCGTAATCCTGATCAGGCTCCGTTGGCAGCCCGACTTCGCCAGGACTTAACGGCAAACCACTCATCGCGAGTGCAATGAGTGCGGCATGCCGATTTTCGATCGGCCGAAGCAGATAACTCGACACCAACGACTGATTGGGTTCTCGTTGGGCGACATCGGCCCAGAATGCATTTGTACCGATCAAGCTGACCGGAACAGGGCCACCGACTGTGCGAACGCGATCCCATTGACTCTCAGCCCACTGCTTGGTGGCATCAAGATTGCGAAAGAAGGCCGCTCGTCCTCCACCACCCAACGCCATCTCCATTCGCATACCGAAAATGGAGGCCCCCTCCGCGGGCATGGCACCACGGCCAGCTTGCTTCGCCGCCGCACTTGACCGCCGACCCATTTTCCGAAGGCCTCGATTATTGTCAGAATACCAATCGCTCGAATCAGACTGAACCTTTTCATCGCCCAACGAAAGTAACTGGTTATCTGTCATCAGGCTTGATTTTGCACTCGCATCAAAATTCCCTGACTTCAATGCACTTTCGATCCCTTTTCGAACGGCGGCGTAATCTTCGTCGCGACTAGCAACGGTCTCGAGAAGTTCGCGACGCACACTGGCACGCACATCGGGCAGGCGAATCGCCAACAACGCACGTTCAGCTGCATTGAGTTGGTTGTATTGCCAAAGAGTCGCGTAGCGATCGAGAGGTTCGTCCAGCAACCATCGATCGACAAATTGCTTCTCTTTTTTGTTGTTCATATAAGGCGAAACAACCTGACAAAAAAACGACCGGTCGTGGAAGTACAGGAACAGATGCAGTTCATGGCTTGCCAAACGGGAGTAAGCATTGAGTTTTGCGTCATCTTCCAACGTATGCCAACTGGCCAGTTCATCGAATTCATTCATCCGAGGATCGTTCACCAAGGTCTTGTAAAGCTTCCACAGGTCGGCAACGGAGGAGTAAACCTGCAATTGTGCTGAGCCAAGGCTCTCCAAGTCCAATGGCTGATCTTTCGACGCAACCGAAACACCGCGGCGGAACGAGTACGGGATTTCCGACTGCAGCGACTTCGCCAGCCGCAAATCGACCGTCTCGATTTCCTGCAGCGAATCAGTCACCGCCCGCTGCAAGATCGTGATGGGATCGCAAGCAACGATTTGCAAAATCGGTAAATCCTTGATCGCCTCGGCCGGCACCGTGACGATTCCATTCTCGTCCGGTCGCAAATTTGCTAACACGACGCCTGCATCGGCCAGGAAGTCATAATCGGACGTCGTCGCTGGCGTCTGACGCATGCGGTCTTCGGCGTCAGCGGCCATCTCCATTATTCCCTCCCGCGCTGCGGAACTCGGAGGTGATTGACCAGGCCGCGCCATCTGGGATTCATTCGCGGTATCCTCCGTCGCCCAGGGATTCAGGATCACACTGGGTTGAGGGAGCATCACGCCCGGATACTTATTGGCGTACTTTCGACGCAAGACATACTGGTATTCGTCACCCAATCGAAGGTCGCTAACGTAGCCAGATCGCGGCCAAACCACCCTCCGTCCATCGAGCCCCGGCAATGGTTGATAGAGTTGTCCAATCGGCGAGTTTTGCTCAAGAAATCGCGAGCCATACAGATGAACACGAGCTAATTGCGTCTGCCCCGACAACTGAATTTTCAACCCTGACTCGTCACGAGTGATCGATGCGATACCAAGCGGAACGGCTGGTGACATTTCGCGTTGACGGACATAACCAGTGGCAACCGAACTGTGCTCCGGACCTTCCACGACAATCACGCGTCGATTGGTGCCCCGCTGAAGATCAATCAATTGATAGTCACCACCCGGCAATGACTCGATGGTCAGCAATCCCTCGGCAAACGCCAGATTCTCACTGAAATCTTTTCGATAGACACCATCACGCAACTCTATTAACCGATAACGTTCGGACGCTTGCTCGGCAGAAATAACCAATGACAGTTGGACCGGTCGGTCGTCGCTGGTGTGGATCACATCTGGCCATCGCACCTGATTGAGAATCAAGTCTCGCTCATGCCGAGTACCGCCGGGTAGCATGTAGGATATTGAGGTGGCACCCGTGAGTTTGCCCAGGCGAATGCGACCGGTCTCGTCAGACTGCAATGTTTGTTCAACAACGGCAGACCGGACGTTGGTTGTCAACTGCACCGACGCGGTCGCACGAGGAACGAGTTCGCCGTTGCGTCCGCGAATCTCCAACACAAATTCTTCACCGTCGCGAGTGAGAAATGCATCGTAGGCGAAGCTGGTACGCCGGATCCCAGCGATATCCCAACGACGACTCGCACTCAGCGTGCGTTGTTTCCCATCAGCCAAACCATCGATCTTCCCTGTCAATGTTGCGTTTAAGTTCGATAGCCGCGTCGGTACCCGCATCGGAATCACAAGTTCACCAGCCTGATTTAATTCCAGTCCATCGACTTGGTGCGTCGTGGAGACGCCATCCAAATCAACTGCGGAAAGCATTACGCTCACATCGGTCAAAGTTTTTACTGCGATTGGTGTCGAACCGAGCAGCAATTGGGGGCGGACTAACAGCTCCGCTTGCCCGCCACTTTGCAACTGGGTCCGGTCGAGGTGCATTCCTGCTAACAATCGATAGGTCTCACTCAAGTGGCGAAACTTAATTTGGCTGGCAATCTGCCCATCGCTAATGATGGCTCGACGATCGACGCGTTCAGAAACTGGTGGCAGCATGATTCGACCACGGTCATCCGCAACGAACTGTCTGGAACCGACCCACATGGTCGCCGTGGGAACGGGTTGCTGGTTCTCGTCAATGATCGTAAACACCATCCCGTTGGCATCTTCGGATTGCACGTAATTGATGCCACCACGGCGAATCAAAGCACGAGCGCGAACGCCTTTGCCGACAAGGTCCACCACCCAGACTCCACGACCTTCCATTTCAGACAGTTCAATCTTCTCGCGATGCCGCTGAACAGCAGGTTGTGAGTATTTGATCTTGCGCTCATATGTCGGCAAAAGCCCATCCAAATCAATATCTGTATCAACCAATTTGTCATGGGTTCGGTAATACGACGACGTATTGATTTCGTAGACACGAACAACAAGCTCCTGCACATTCTTGAGATCGAGCACCAATTCGGTCGGGCGGGCGGGATCAAACTGACGCGGATTCTCATCCGACAGTCGAACCTGCACGGCGTCACGCAACGATTGTCGCTGTGAACCCGACAACATTTTGTACCATTGCTGTTCGTCTCCTATCCCGTTTAGCAACTTGGTTTCGGCAAATACGGTGCGAAGGTAATCAGGTTTTAGCTGTTTGCTAAACGCATCAAAATCCTCGGCATCACGAAGGAAATGCTCGAGGTGTCTTCGCACGACAGGTTCTTCGTTACCGATCGGCGGCAACATCGCGACATCCATGAAATTTTCATTCAAATTCGCTCGCTGCCCGCCTTGGCGGATCCACTCGGGAGCCACAATCGGGCTGACTCTTGGTAGCCGCAAATAGCGACCAAATAGTTCTTGGTCGTAGATACCACGAGTCAGATTGGCTTCCAGCAAACGGAATGTCGCAGCCGCCTTCATGCTGTTGTAACTGGCAGGCAATGACCTCAAGTAAACTTCGACCCTCTTTAGATACTCGAAGCGAATGTCCGGCTGCTGACTTAAATCTTGATCAGCACTTGGCCGCAAGCGTTGCAACTTGGCAGCTACAAATTTATCGTTGCTGGCAACTGCTTTAACGCCAGCGGCAACAGCTTCGAGTTCCTCGAGGGTCAAATATCCGTGTGCTTTTAAATCTCCAAAACGCTGGTCGTTGGGCCGTCGCGACTGCAGCTCTTTGACGACCAGTTGTTCCAACTCGAGAACATAAGGGCCGTTCACACGATTCAAGAAATCTCGCAAGCTGATCGAGATACCAGCCGTCTTCCCAGCACGAAACTGCTGGGCGAGATACTGCAGACCGCGTGGTTTAATTGTATCTTTTCGCTGCAAAGCCTCTTTGACCAAACGATCAATTTGAAGCGTTGCCTCGTCCAACTGACTCGAGAATTGACGCTGGTTTTTGGTTGCCGGAGGGGCGTGATCCAGCTTGATTCCCAGTCGCCGCACGAGGTGATCAATCGTTCGTTGAGGCGACTGCTGATAAGTCAGCAATCGCTGCCGATCGGTCATGGCGGCGATCGATGGCGTCTCACGTCCCTTCCGCTCCGCCAACCAATCGCGAAGAATCGTTTCGCTTCGCTCCAGTTGGCCTGTCGATTGAAAATGCAGGCAGTGGTAGAAGTAATAATCATCTGTACCGGGGATCAACTCAGCGAGCTTGGACTCCCGATTGCCGGCCAGCGCAAAATCTTCCATCCAACTGATCGGTTCAGCTTTTACCGTTTGACAGGGCAAGCCACCGACAAAGAGCGTCGCCAAGAAAATACCTTGGACCAAGCGAGTTCCCGAATGAATCGAGAGGAGACGGGTCAACATGGGATGCATCCAGAAGATCAGGAATAGGTAGACGCGTGGAAGCGGACAGATGGGTAGACGCCCGATGACGAGAATTCTTAGGAAGATTCTGGCGATTCTTAGGAAAGAATCCGGATTACGACGATTCCTTGTCTTGCCTACTGGTTTGCCAAGCGTGATCGCGTTCGCCCAGTATCATCGCACACCCGCTATCACTGCCTCTGCGACGGCGACCACGGCGGCGTCAGTATCGAACCTTACCTCATCTTCTGGGAAGCAATTGCCTCACTTCCTCGCACAATCGCCCCACTATTTCAGGGTTATGGGTGGCGGAAAGCGAGATTCTCAGTCGAGCGGTCCCAGCGGGGACAGTCGGTGGCCGAATCGCTGGCACATAAAAGCCTCGTTGATTCAATTGATGGGCCGCGTCGATCGCCTTACTCTCGGAGCCAAAAACGACAGGAATGATCGGAACGCCCTGCTCGGCCTGACCAGCAGCCAACGAAAGTGACTCACGGACCTGTTGGGAGAGTTGATGAAGAACGTGCCGCCGCTGAGGTTCGCTGACGATCATTCGCAAACTTCTTCTCGCTGCTGCTACGGCGGCAGGTGCCAAGGCGGTGCTGAAAACCAGTGAGCGACACCGATTGATTAAATAATCGACCACAACTCGTGGCCCCACCACAAATCCACCTTGGCTGGCGATCGCTTTGCTGAGCGTGCCAATTCGGATAGGAACTCGATCCTCGACCCCTAACCATTCACAAACGCCGCGACCTCCTGCCCCCAGCACACCGGTACTGTGAGCCTCATCAACGATCAAGGTCGCATCATAGCGATCCCCGATATCCGCTAGTTGTGGCAGTGGTGCAAGATGTCCGTCCATACTGAAGACGCCATCTGTCACGATCCAAACTCGCTCGAATTGACTGCGGACCTCACTCAGCTTTTCCTTCACAAAACGGAAGTCACGGTGTGGGTAGATGACTCGTTCAGCGCGTGAAAGTCGGCAACCATCGATCAGCGAAGCATGATTCAGTTCGTCGCTAAGAATCAAATCACCCCGATCCGCAACGGTCGCGATCGTCCCGCTGCAAGCCGCGTAGCCACTAGGAAACAACACGGCCGATTCAGAAGATTCAAAGGCAGCCAGTTCCTCGGCAAGCTGTTGATGGCCATTCGTCCAACCGCACACCAACGCGCTGGCGGCACTCCCGCTTGCCGCAGCTTGCACCGACTGATCAGCCAAGCCTAAGTAGTCATTGCTACCAAAGTTATGCAACCTAGAATCGCCCGCGACCAATTCATTGCCGTCGATCTGCCGCGGAACCAGTCGCCTCAGGCGATCCTGATCGATCAATTGCTCTAGCCGCCGTTCTAGATAGTCAAATCGTGACATATCGCGGTGTTCACCCTGGTGGCCAATTCATCGGGCGGCCCCCGAGAATATGAAAGTGCAAGTGCGGTACTTCCTGCCCACCTTCTTCACGCGTGTTGGCCACCAATCGATAACCAGCTTCCAGGCCCTCAGAGTCGGCAACCTTCGACGCCACAACTAAACACCGGCCCAAAATCGCTTCGTCTTCTTCGCTCACATCGGCAAGTGATTCAATTTCTTTTTTCGGGATTACAAGAAAATGGGTGGGGGCTTTGGGATTGATATCGCGAAACGCCAAGCAAACGTCATCTTCGTGAAGGATGTCTGCTGGAATTTCTTTAGCGATGATTTTAGAAAATATTGAAGGCATAGGCTCACTTCAAAAACGGCTACTTCGGAGTAATCTTCCTCGCATCATAACAATCACAAGCGGAGTGGACGAGAAAGCGACTGAATTGCCAACGCTAAATTTCTTGTTGATTCACCCGCGTTTCTTAATCACGAAAACTTGGGTGAATAGGCGTCAATTCCATCGCCCATCGCAACCGCTTGGCATTCTCAGCCATCCCAGCGGCTTCCAGCTGATCGGCCAGAGCACGGGTCGGACCAGGTTGAAAAACCATCGGCATATCAGCGAGTTGCTGCTCCCACTTGCGAGCCAAACGTTGAACCTCAGGTGGAGAGGCTGTACGCCACAGCAAGGACCCCGCCAGGGTGGCAATTTCATCACGATCACTGGCGACAAGCTGTTTGAGCACAGCAGCTGCGTCGTTTCGCTTGGAGGAAGACAACAACCAGCTCGCAGCGACCAAGCGAACAGCTTCCGAGGGATCCGATAGCCGAGGCTCTGCGTCTCTCATCGCCTCAGCCGATTGAACTCCGCGTTGCCACGCAATCGGCAACCAGGCAACTGCCGAGGATGGTAATGGACGACGATCAAGCTGCGAAACAAGGTCCAACGCGATCTTGCTTCGCCGGCTCTTCCACGCCGCATTGGCCGCCAACATCGTGATCCACTGCTGACGCCAAATGGGTGGTCTTTGTTCCAGCGTCGCAGGCAACCTAGAGAGAGAGTCGGCAAACTCACCTTTCCGATAAAGGTCTACCATCGGACCTTCTAATGATTCGAATCCTGCGGGCTGAACCCACACAACGCGTTCGGATGCCAACCGGGACGCACTACTCGCACCCTGAACAACAATCTCCATCTGAGCGGAATCGAACCGAAGAATCTGTCCTTCCACTGAACGAACTGAAGGCGGGAACCACGAGGCCGTTTGGCCGGTCGATGGCGGTGGTTGCACCCAAACACGATCCAGGGAATCCGCCCGCGGTGAATCTGCCTGAGCGAAGACTGGCTGAACGAAGAATAGACTGATTCCACTCAACAGAAAGATCATGGCGAAATCTCTGGAGATACAGCGTTGTCTGCCGGTGCAATTCGTCATTCGCTGCCCGCCGAGATCTGACCAAGGGTCTGCACATTGATATAGCGATATTCGCCCAGATTCTGCGCTGCAAGGATTCGCAAAAAACTGTCAGCCGGCGCGGCTGGATCGGGACCAAATTCAATCGTGTGAATCGTCGCACCGACACTATCAGCCAAATTCTTGATATCTCTTAGTTCGGATGATGACAGCCGAGGGATCCGGGCATCGGTCAAAAAGAACACGACATCTGGTCCCATTCGGAGCGCCATTTTCAGCGCTGTCTCATGCTCGGTCCCACCGAACGCCTGGATCGACCGAATATGATTTTCTGCCAGTTGACGATAGGACTCCTCACCCGAAATCATCTGCAACGGCAGTCCCGAGAGTTTGAATGGTGAGGGTTTATCGTTGTAAAAAATCAACTGGAATTGTTGTCGTTCGGTCAACGATCGCAGACTCCGGATCATTTCTGACTTGGCCGCTCGCAGAGGTCGCCCCCCAAAACCATTCATACTGTCGGAACGATCGAAAACGTAGACGAATCGCGACCCACTCCCGGAGATCCCGAACAAAGTAGTGGTTGCTTCCTCGGAGTTGCCAGTCGTGCTTCCGCTGCCATCACCCTCGAAAGCATCGCCACCCAGCTGTGTTTCACCAGCTAACCCTGTGCCTGAGACGGGTGACGGGATTGACTCCATCGCCTCCAATACGCCCGCCAAATCGACTGGCGGGGACAAATCGGCTGGGGGCGCGGCGGCAGCTGAGGGAGTCGATTCAGCGGCCGCTTGCTCAGCCTGGACCGCCGTCGTTTGACTGGCTTCAACGTAGCGATCGCGGTCCGGCATCCGATGGACCATGGCGATTCCAATCGGACGATCGGTCGGCTGCCCGGTCCCCGCGGGCTCGCGAGACCAAATCAATCCCGCCGTGGTCAGGATAATGACGTGCATCAGCAGCGACATCAGCATGGCAGGCGTTGTTCGATTTGGCAGCGGCAAATCCGAGTCAACCTCTGGCGAAGCCGCTGAATCTCGCGTTTTTTTCGGTTTTAAGGTCATTTTGGCTGCTTACTTGTCACGATTCCAATCGCTCGCCACTCCATGGACGCTTCTGAGAATCCGTGGACGCTTCTCAGGAAGGTTGTATCCAATTAGTTTATTAGCTCTTGAATTGTAAAACCAACCTAACCCATCGGCACTGCTGCCGGGAGAAAAGCCGTCGTGAGCAACGCTCGATACCTCTTTACCAGCGAATCGGTCAGCATGGGTCACCCAGATAAGCTGGCGGATCGCATTTCTGACAGTGTTTTGGATGCATTGCTCGAACAAGATCCATACAGCCGAGTCGCCTGTGAAACCATGGTTACCACCGGCATCGCCATTATCGCTGGAGAGATCACGACCAAGGCGCAAGTGAATTACTCGGATATCGTCCGCAAGACGATCAACGACGTCGGCTACACCGACGATCATATGGGAATTTGCGGCGACACATGTTCTGTCATGGTATCGATCGACTCTCAAAGTCCTGACATCGCCCAAGGTGTCGACTCAGATGCAAATTCTGGCAAAGAGGTCGGAGCAGGTGACCAAGGCTTGATGTTCGGCTATGCCTGCCGCGATACCGAAGAACTGATGCCGCTGCCGATCGCGCTGTCACATCGCATCATCAATCGGTTGACCGAGGCACGATTCAACAAAGAAGTCTCATGGCTGCGTCCAGACAACAAGAGCCAAGTCACAGTCGAATACGAAGGTAACAAGCCAGTCCGCATCGATACGGTCGTCGTCAGCGCTCAACACGACGAAGATGTCAGCAATGAAGAGATCCGCGACTTCATCATCAACAAAGTCATCTTGCCGGAACTTCCAGAAGAACTCGTCACGAGTGAAATTAATTACCACATCAACCCGACCGGAAAGTTCGTCGTCGGTGGCCCTCACGGTGATTGCGGCTTAACCGGTCGGAAAATCATTGTCGACACCTACGGCGGATGGGGTCGTCACGGCGGCGGCGCTTTCAGTGGAAAAGATTCTACAAAGGTCGACCGCTCAGCAGCTTACATGGCACGATACGTTGCGAAGAACATCGTCGCGTCTGGCTTAGCAGAACGCTGCGAAGTCCAATTGGCATACGCTATCGGTGTTACCGAACCGGTTAGCGTGCATGTTGATACCGAAGGGACTGGCAAAATTGATGACACGCAACTTTGCGAGTTGGTTCGCGAACATTTCCCGCTGACTCCTGCTGGTATCATCGACCACCTGCAACTGCGACGTCCGATCTTTACAGAGACGACTTCGGGTGGCCACTTCGGTCGAACCGGTGATGCATTCACATGGGAAAAAACCGATAAAGCCGACGCGTTGGCGGCGGCCGCAAGTGAAGCGGCTTCTGCTTGATTGGTGACTCGAACGTGAGATTGATTTGGACTACCGATCTTCACCTCGACCACACCGCAGAACGAGATCGACTGCGATGGATTGAATCAATTGCATCGCAAGGAGCTGATGGTGTCGTCATCACCGGAGATATCTCCGAAGGTGATGACGTCATCGCCCAGCTGCAATACTTGGCAAACTCGATCTCGATGCCAATCTTCTTTGTCCTCGGAAACCACGATTTCTATCATGGTTCGATCGGCACCACGCGACAGCGTGTGGTTCATGCTGCTCGCGAGTCCGACAATCTTCATTACCTGACGGATACCGGCGCGATCGCATTGGGAGACGACGCATTGGTAACCCTGGTTGGCGAAGATGGCTGGGGCGACGCTAGCGAAGGAAACTACGAAGACACTCCGATTGAGCTGAAAGACTTTCGTTTGATCGAAGACTTTCACCAGACCGATTCCAGCACCTGGAAGCAACAGCTGAATCGTTTGGGAGCCGAAGCAGCCGCACGCTTGCAGGCGAAGCTCGAATCAATCTCTCCCGCCACCCGCCAAGTCATCATCGCCACGCACGTACCTCCCTTTTGTGAAGCGTGCTGGTACGAAGGAAAGACAACCGACGAAAACTGGGCTCCGTTCTTTGTCTGCGGCCAACTAGGAAAAATGCTGCTATCTCATGCCGACCATCATCCTGACCAACAGTTCACGGTGCTGTGTGGACACACTCACCATGACGGGACAGCCAAGATGTCTGACAACTTGATTGTCCGCACCGGTGCGGCAGATTTTGGCCACCCGAAGATTGAGGGGACCATCATGGCCAGCAGTGATGGGGTCGCCTTGGAGCGGCACGAATGACACTGGTAGGGCTAACTCTTCAACTGGCTCCAGAGCGACAATAATTCGACCAAGTGCTCTGTGGCCTCGACCATCTCGTCCAAACAGGCGAACTCGGTGACGGCGTGAATATTGTGCTGACCGCTGGAGAGATTGGGAGTCGGTAGCCCCTTCTCGGTCAACTGGCTTCCATCTGTTCCGCCTCGAATGATGGCACTCGTCCATTCTCGATCAAGATTTTCGAATGCCTGCTGCGGAAGCATCACCGCTTCCGGCAATTCGCTGAGCCCCTCACGCAGATTGCGATACTGCTCTTTCACCTCGACTTCTACCTTCAGTCCGGGCATCGAATCCGCCACTTGCGAGGCAGTTTTCCGAATCAAATCGGCGTAAGTAGCCAGATCTTCTGTTTCGAAAGAACGCAGGATTAGTTCTACCGATGCTTCACCAACGCCACCAGTTATTCCATAGGGATGAATGAACCCGGCACGATCCTGTGTTGTCTCGGGCGTCATGTCGCGGGGCAGGGCAGTCACAAAATCGCTTACCGCTCGAAGTGCATTGACCATTCGATCCTTCGCGATCGCGGGATGAATGTTATGGCCGGTGAATCGAACAGTGGCAGCATCGGCGGAAAAAGTCTCCACATCAATCACTCCTGCGCCACCACCATCAAGCGTGTAGGCGACGGTGGCACCCAACTTTTCTAAGTCAATTTTTTCCGTCCCATGCCCTATCTCTTCATCACAGGTAAACAACACACGAACTGGCCCATGCACTAAATGTGGATTCTCAATCAGTGTCTGAGCTAGCTCCATGATGATGGCCACACCTGCCTTGTCATCGCCGCCCAATAACGTGGTGCCGTCGGTCGTGATTAGGGTCTTCCCGATCAGCCCACTCAACTCGTCACAATCGTCGCCGCTAATGACCGCACCGGAAAGCAACGTAAGATCGCCACCTTCATACGACTCTACTATCTGAGGATTCACATCCTGACCCGGTGCCTCGGGACTGGTATCAACATGAGCCACTAAAGCGACCGTTGGACTTGTATCCCCGTCAGTCGCGGGTACCGTTCCCCAGACCAAGGCATGCTCATCCTGATGCGCATCCTGAATGGTCATCGCCCGCAATTCCTCAGTCAACAATTTTCCTAGCTCGCGCTGCGATTCGCTACTGGGGTACGTACCGCTACTCGGATCAGCCGAAGTTCCAACGCGAACATAACGCAGAAAACGATCCAATAATCTTTGACGATTAATCGACACACGCTGCTCCATTACCTTGTAAGTACGTTCTTGATTCATAAGATTTCGTAGACGATCTACTCCGCAACTGGTGTCACGGTTACCGACAATTCAGCCGGTCGGTTGACTGACGAACTTGGCAAACCAATCCTCGCTCCCAACCAGCTTTCAACCCAGATGGGCGTTTATCGGGGTCAGCATCGTTCAAACACGAGGTTCACTCCATAGGAACGCTCTGTGCCCTATCATCTTAACGGCAAATGCTGCACGATGACCTGCTGGGCGATACACTGAAACGCGATTTTCGATTGCAGCGTTGCTTACGATCGAAGCGTTCGCAAACTCGAGGAAGGCAGTGATGGCAGAGAAAGTGGCACACTTGGTCTTTGATGTAGAAAGTGTTGCCGATGGCGAGCTGATTTCCAAAGTCCGATACCCCGGTGCCGGCTACAGCCCCTCGGAAGCGATTGCGACCTACCAAGATGAGTTGATGGAGCAACGGGGAACTACTTTTATTCCCCACACCTTTCAGATCCCAACTGCGGTTGTCGTCGCGAAAGTCGCCAAAGATTTTGAATTGCTAGACATTGTTTCGCTTGATGAGCCAGATTTTCGCCCACACATCATCACCGAGAATTTCTGGCGCGGATGGGAACTCTACCGGTATCCACAATGGGTGACCTTCAATGGCCGCACCTTTGACATTCCACTCATGGAATTAGCCGCGTTTCGGTATGGCATATCGGTGCCCTCGTGGTTCACTTCGGAGGGGTACAAAACGCCGCGAAATCGATTCAACTCCAATACGCATCTTGATCTGCAAGATTTGCTGATGAATTACGGTGCCGCCCGCTGTAACGGCGGGCTGAATTTGATGGCGCAGTTGCTTGGCAAGCCGGGAAAAATGGATTTGACCGGGGACCAAGTCCAACAACAATTCGACGCTGGCAATAAGCTGGCTATCAGTGATTACTGTCGTTGCGACGTACTAGACACCTATTTTGTTTTTCTTCGAACGCAATTGTTAATCGGCAACCTATCGCTAGACCAGGAACTCGAACGGGTTCAGAAGACTAAGCAGTGGATCGAAGAAAGAGCCGATTCCTGTGAGGCGTATAAGTCCTACCTGGCGTGCTGGGATGATTGGAGCAATCCTTGGACAGCCGATACCGGCGAAACCTAGGCCGGAACGGCACGTGAAACATCCACTTTGTGAAACAGACCTTGTGGAAAATCTCGTCTTTACCCAGCCCGCTTCTGAAAGCTAGTGTCCACTCGAAGTCCGGGTATTCTGCCCGAGCCTTGTCCGAACACTTCATCTGAACACGACACCTGATCAATGGCTGGACACGGAGGTCTCTGCCGACGTTCGGTTCGATCGCGCGTTTCTGCGGCGGCGATGGGGTGGGTATGCGCATTCGCGATTACCGCGGTTTCAGCGCAAGACGCAAACATCATTGATCTTCGCCTAAAGATTCAATGGCAAGCCCCAGCTCAGTGCTACTGGAAAACGCAACTTGAACTGACGGATGATCAGCCGGGAACAAGTTCCATTAGTGAAGTTGTCAATCGTGGTGATTCTGAACTGAATGGTTCGATAGAACTTGACGATCCCCCAAATCGCCTGCTGATCCAACCTCGATTTGCGAAGAAGAGTGGAACGGTAGAATTCCGAATCCGGGGCAACCGCAATGCGAAACTGACAATTCGCTTGGCGAGACTCCAAACCACCGAGAACTCGTCACTAGACAATCTGCCCTCTCAAGAACTGACACTTGGAGAATTAGCTGACCTTGGTGAGATTCACTCCCACGACACCCAGCAAACTGATCCAAATCGCCCCTCATGGTCGTTGTCGCGGTTGCCAGGAGATTCCTTGCGGACAGAAGGCCTGCCCCGCGGAAAAACGATTGCTCCCGAGCAGAATCTGGAATACACCGTTCACTGCAACTCAATGCTTCAGCACGCTTCTCAGCAACTCGTGTTGCACGCATCATTGATTCGAGTTGATGATGGGCAAACGATAAGCGATTCGCGTCACATCATGCAGGTCGATGCACTAGGCAACAGCCCAGCAGTCACTGTCGATTTTCAGACACCAACAACTGTTGGTGTCTATGAAGTTCGATCGCTATTGTTCAAAGAAGATGAAAACATCTGGTCGCGGATCCGTCGACGCGATCTGCCGTTGTTACAACAGGGCCAGCCAGTTGTTGTGCATACTGTGAATCAAAGTGCGACTGAATTGGCCCCAGATCAACCAGACTGGGAAGCCGTTGGCGAAATCAAACCATCGGAACCTTCCTGGTCGGTTGGCACGTGGATTCCCCAATCCACCTCGCGATTCATTCCTGGCCCAGAAATCGAACCGAGTCAGAATGCTTTAGCCAGCGAATCCTATGCGGACAAAACGGTTTCGCTGCTAACATCAAATGAAGTCTTTCAAACAGCACTGCCCGTTCTGCAACCAGCGATTCCTCACCGAATCAGAATTCGCATGGCACAGAACCGACCCATTCACTTGCGTGTTCATTTCGGAACGATCGATTCCCCCAGCCACTCGTTTGTGATCGTCCAGGATACGGTTGCCAATTCCGAGAACCCATGGCTGGAACATACCTGGATTCATTATCCCAAAGTGGGAGAACAGATATACTTCACCAACCTGAGTACTGATGATGCAGCGATTGAATCGATCCGCGTCGAAGCAGGCCCCAAACGGCTAGGTGATTCGAAGCCAGCTTTGGCGAATGATTCTGCCTCACCTCGGCGAGCAGTGACGCTACGCGTCACAGATGAGAATTGGGTGGAACACTGGAGCAACTCGACACCACTTGGTCGCAGTGATTTTCAGAAAGCGACGGTCGTTGCACAGCGAATCTGGCGAAGTTCCATACGCTTGGCTGACTATGCCCATCAAATGAATCTGACGGGTGTAATGTTGCCAGCGATTACGCAGGGCAGTGGATTGTCCAACCTCCACTTCGACGATCCTGTCCAACTCGCAATGCAGTTGCTTTCGAAGCAATCGCTGCAAGTCTATGTCTCTGTCCGGCCGACAGACCTGCTTGCCGAATTGGAGGAAGCACTGCGATCTCAGCCAAGCCGTGTCGCTGAACTTACACGGGACGAAACAAATCGCAGTGGCCAATACGACCTCTTGAATCCAGCAGTTCAACAGAGTTTGGCGACCTGGCTTCATGATCTCGATGCTCGCTACAAGCAATACCCGCACTATGCTGGACTAGGTTTGTTCGCTGATCAGGGCAGTCACTTGCAACCACCGTCAGACGTGGAGCGTGACCCATTGACCATCGCCAGATTTGCCAAATCCGCTGGTTTGCAAGTGAACCAATTAGATCTAGAAGCGCGATCTGAGCTGGCCCAATCAGACGCCTTTGATGATTGGATTCAAGCAGAGACACACAATGCTTTCGACGTGATCACTTCCATGCTGAGCGATCGCCCCGCACTCATGCTGTTGCCAACAGAGAGTTTGGTTGACTTGGAAACAACTTCAAAAGCTGACTGGGATTTAGCATTCATCATTCGTGACGGTAACGAACAAATCCTCTCGGACCGTCAATTGTTTTCACAGCAAATTTCGGATCTAGCAGACACCAATGCAAAGAGATCCTCAGCAGTGCTCGTTCGGGCGACAACCCCTACCACTAACCAAGGAAAGATTCGACTAGGCTGGGAGTTTGACCTCAGTCAAGTGATGAATCAACTGGAACCCAACACTTTGCTGATCGACCAATCGGTTGTCTTCAATCAATTGGATGACGAGCTTAGAGATTTTTTTTCTGCATTCACAAGCCTTCCTGCAATTCCGTTGGCGGATGCACCGGGTTCAACACCCACCGCACAAACGGTACATGTCAAGACGAGCACAATCGATGACCAGTTGTACGTTGCGATCATAAGCAGCGTCCCTTGGCCTTCAGAGATTGACCTGGAGACGTCAGCTTCGGCTAGCTGGGACAGCAGTACACCGTTACTGCTTCAACCACGCAGCAACAACCGAATTCGCGTTACGGTACCCGCCGGACAAATGGTCGTTCTGCGGGCATCAGCCGCTTCCACGAAAACGATCAAGCTGACAGGTTGGACATCACGCGTGGGTGGTGGAATCCAAACCTTGCAAAGAATCAAACAGCAAGTCACCTCTGTGGTAGAGAGACTCGGATCGCTCTCAGACCTCGAACCAAGTGGGCAGCCGCGAAATGGAAGCTTCGAGCAATCTGGAAAAATGGGACTCGTGGGTTGGTTGCACGCTCAACATCCACCCGATTGCGTTAAAGTCGATGAGCGCGAACACTTTTCCGGGAAGCAATCGGTCTTGTTGACGACTGACCCAAAATCACCCAGTCGCACTTGGCTGGTCACTGAAACCATTGAACCACCCCAATCAGGTCGGCTGGCAGTTTCTATCGCTTGTCTCAGCGAACGCCAAGAGAATGCACCACCCCACCGGTTAAAGGTTTCGATCGAAGCTTCACGAAATGGCCAACCCATCCGATTCGCCACAGAATTTGAAGTGCCCCGAGATGGCAAATGGAATAAGCAGCACGTGATCCTTGAAGCAGACGGAATCCATCGCGGGATCGTTGATTCATTAAGACTGACGATTGATAGCCTTTCAACGGGCAAAGTGTGGATTGATGACGTACGCCTGCATGAGCATTTTGCGACAGAACAAGAGCGTGAAGAGTTGCAGAGCCTGGCATTCTTAGCCGTCCAAGGCCTTCAACGCAGCAACCTCGCTCCATCGGGTCGACTGTTGCTAAATCCATGGGCTCAACATCTGTTAACTCTCAAGCACTTGAATCCGACAGAACACCAAAGTGACTCGCCTCCCAAGCCGACTGAAACACCAGGCGTCGCGGAACGACTTCGCACTTGGTTACCGAGACCGCTTCGTTTCTGATCTTGCTTCGCCATTGTCCTTGGGAGCAACGACATGCGAAGCTGGACCCACCGAATCACGATCTTATTGGTCGGCGCGTTATTACTCGGTGTGATTTCAGTGACGTCGGCTGTTAGCAAGACCAAACAAGTCCCTGACTTTTACGCCCAGGCAGTTTTTTCACTGCCGGCAAGCACCAAGCAAGCAAGTCGGCACCTGGCCGCAGGAATAGAACGACTGCCGCAAGACGTTTGCCGAGAGTGGTCTTGGTGGGCAAAATTCAGCGCTGACGAGCTCAATGCGTGGATGCCCGAAGGGCTACCGGAAAAATTCCCGCAGTTGCTTGCTGAAGAAGCAAGTGAGCCGAGAATTGTCATTGAATCAGGGCAGTTACTCGCCGCCGTCCGATATCGCAACAAACATATCGACACGAGCATCTCGCGCGAGCTACGAGTCGAACTCACTAAACAGCCAAATGTGCTGGCGTTGCGAATTGACGAGCTGATGGCGGGATCATTTTGTTCCTGACAGGACACACCGGTTCGCTAGCGAGAGAATCTTAGCATCCCACCGGACCCATCCATCCACTTGCACTCTACCGGAGTGGTAAAATCCGAAGCCCCCAAACGTCACTACAGACGTTGCGGACAGACGACTCATCGACCGCATTTTGAAAAAAGTCCAGCTGGGCGGTGTTCGCAGTACCGTCCTCTTGCCAAACGATCTGTAACTGGATTAATTCTTTCTCGATCGTGAGCGATTGATACTCGCCAGCGATCACTCGCTTGACTTCGCCGCGATCACCACCAAGCGGCCCTTCGAATTCAAGATAAGAAAGGCGGTGATTGTTCAAACGACGAGTCACCACTGTGGTCGATTCGATAAATGTCGCGACGAGCGGGGTTTCCCACGTTTCCAATGTTTGATCCTCACGCTCAAACATCCAATCAAGATGATCTTGGGCGGTGCGTTTCAAGTTTAAGCCGACGTTATGCCGCAGGACAACGAACCGTCGGGGCCTTGTGTTCTTGTTCAATCTTGAATGACTCGATTAGTTGGCCGCTGCCCGATACCGACGTCGCAGATCAAGTGGAAGATCAGGCTTAGTCAGCAAGATGTATTTTGCGCGTTGACGTGCCTGATCGTTCTGCCCAGTAGCCGCCAACAAGCGGATTGCTGCCAGCTTTGCCCTATGCCACACGTCGCTTCCGGAAGTACTGCCAGCCGCGAGTTGGTCCCACCACCCAATTGCCTCTTTACGGGCTTCCGCATCTCGACTGGACCCAAGTAATTCAGCGACTCCTTGAATCGCCTTGGCTGAATCGGGTGAACTCTTGACCAACGAATTGGCCATCCCGATCGCTTCGGATGTCTGATTCAACCAAAGCAATCGCTCAACATATCCGAGAGAAGGTGGTGGTTCTCTATCCCGTGACTCAAACCACGTCTCGATCAACGAGGCAATCGCTCGACGTCGAGACGGTTCGCCGCGTCCATCTAACATTAATCGACTGATAACATCCTCTCGCTCAGCTTCCGGAATCGTCGACAAACCTTGATCTTCGTTGCCCGTTTTTCGAAATTCGATAAGTGCATCAATCCAAGGAGGCTCTGCAGCGTTAGCAGACGGTAGACCCAGCAACCAAGAACGATCCGCAACGAGCGCGAAGATCAGTCGGTGTGTGCCAACCCCAGCCGGATTTTTACGAAGTGATGCAAACGCTTCCTCAAGCTGCGTATTGAAATCAGTCGCTTGACTAGGATCGATTGATCGAAACGCAGATCGCCATTGCGCCAGGATGCGGCCGAGTTGCTTGGAGTCAAGATCGACATCAGCGACCCGGGTTGCGGCGACCGCCGCGTCAATAGGACGCGACCGTGATTCAAGCAACTTAACGAGCCAGCGTCGCGCTCCGTCGGCCGCTTTACCTTGAGGCCATTGGTCAAGATTCCTGCGGAGCATGGCTTCAACTTTTTCTGCAACACCAGATTCATTGCTGGCAGCAGCCAACACGATGGCCTGCAAATGTGCGGCAGCAGCGCCGCGCCCCCGGGGTTTGCTGAGCGCGATGTCAGATAAGATTTCCGCTGCTTTGCTTGATGCCCCCGCCTTCTTCCAAGCGGCTGCCGCTTCAATGGCTCGCGAGATCGCACGGCTCATGTCTGTTTCAGCCGCTGCTGCCGCTGACAACAACTCGGCGGCGCGAGTCAATTCTCCGCGCCGCAACCAATCCTTTGCTTGGGCAGCGATAATCGAGGGATCGACTTTAGGTCGACTGCCAATTGATGACTGCTTGAGATAGTTGAGGGACCACGCTTCGGCGCGACGGCGGGCATAGGGGCCACCACGCTTGCCGATTTCATCTAACCACGAACCAACGACACCATTTTGCGTGCTTTGAATTAGATACTCTAACCTCGCTAGGTCCATCTCGACCGATAGAGGCGCTGAACGAGGAGTCGTACCGTAGAACGATGCCAATCGAGATTCCGCTTGCGGGATTTGGTCGAGTGCCAAATCGATGCGAATTCGTAATGCAAGCCACTGCGGTGACCGCAAACCTGTTTCCTTTGCAATTGCTTGCTTCCATTCCCCGTCAGCACGTTTGGCTTGATCAGCACGCAGGATTGATTCGATTCTCAATCGCTCTATTTCACTCCGCGCAGCAGATCCGTTCGGTAATTTTGCTTGTGCGGCAACAGCAGCCTGTTCGGCACTGACTGCAGCCGCAACACCATCTTGGCTGCCACGAGAAAACAATTCTGTTTGCAATAACGACAACGAAACAAGATCGATTTGCAGCGACTGTTCCAATCGCGTCAAGTCGGCAATTTGCTGTTGGCTATCCAGATCACGACTGCCACTAAGTCGTGAACGCTCATCAGCGATGCGTTCGGACAGAGCTTCCATTTCGTTCGCAGCTCGAACCAAGCGACCAGCGGCTGCCTCATTCTGGTCATTATCGCTTGGCGAGATCGCAGCTCGTAATACAGCATGCCTCGCTGCGTCTCGTTGAACACGACGCTGCTGCGCTTCGAGAAAGAAACTTCGTGCCTGATCAGGGTAAGCAATCAACAACTGAGACACAGGTTCCTGCACGGCCTGTGTCTCTGCGTCTGTAAACGTCTCATTCACCAACTGTTTGGCGGAAAGAGCCTGAGACGTCCTGACGGCCCATTTCGCTGCCAAGTCACTGCGAGGATCGGCACCACGTGATCGGGCTTGGCATAGCTCGATCGCATCGGCAAACCGATTCGCATTCACTAACGCCTGAAACAGATCCTGATCGAGATCGATTGTGCGTCGTCCAACAGGTGGTTGGCCGAGCAAATTCGGAGCCTCACTAATGAGGCTTGATGCGAGCAACATGACGCACAGAAACCGGCTTCGCATGGTCTACTCCGGTTCAGCCGCAAACAGAACGCGATCGGCTCCCGCGTCGCGGGCCGCGTCGTAGACCTGAACTGCCACCGCCATCGAGATCTGGTCTGCAGGATCAACAATGACCGGTGGTTGAACCCCCAGTGACAAGACTTCTGTCAAATAGATCCCCAAAGCATCGATGTCAGGGAACGATTGACTACCGACCTCGATGACCAATTGGGCCTCTCGTCGATCAAGTCGGACGACAATTTCATCAAATGCTTCAGGGGGCGGCGTATCGGTGCTGATTTCGGTTCCACCGGCGGGCGGTTGTGCGATGGAACTAGGCAAATCGAATTCAGGGATTTCGAAACTACTCGTCCAAACAAAGAACACGAGTAGCAGAAAAACAACATCAATCATCGGAGTCATTTTTAACTCCATCGATTCGCTGTCGTGGACCTTTGGAGTTCTCACTGTGCGTCACGCTCCCGAACAGCGATCGCGGCGTCCGTAATCCCCTTCAATGCCGCTTCCCGCAAAATTGGTTCTACATACCGATATTGCACGGCACCATCAGCACGGATTCGAATTGCCGCAGCAGATCCTTGCTGCTCAATCAAATCCGACAAGACGTCCCGAAGAGCCGACAAATCGACCACATCGCCCGCAACCAGCCACTGTGCCTGGCGATTCACGCTAATCGTCACCGGTGCCCGCTCAGGGTCAAAAGGATCAAAGGTTGCTGCTGTCGGTAGCTCCAACGGCAAACGATTCTCCTGACGAGCTAGATGACTCGACACTAGAAAGAAAATGATCAACAGGAAAACCACGTCGATCATCGGTGTCATATTCGCGCCGACGCTGCGACGGTGGCTAGTACTCGGAACTTGCATGGGTGCATGTTACCCTACTAGAGGCGAAGATGGATCCATCCGCCCTGTCGATCTCCGGTCAAACTAGTAGAGATACACTGCCTCCATGTCTGACGCCCTGACTTTCCTGAAAAATTTTGCCCGCCACCCAACTCAGGTAGGTGCAATCGCCCCAAGCAGTGATGCTCTTGCAGAAATGATGGTGGATTCGTTCGATTGGGCAAAGATTCGCAATGTCGTGGAATTCGGGCCGGGTACAGGCGTTTTCACCGAACAAATTGGAAACCGCAAACACCCCGATTGCAACTTCTTCTCGATCGAACGATCGGCCGAGTTAGCCGCAAAAACACGAGCACGATGTCCTGACGTCGTGGTCTACGAAGACAGCGCCACGCGAGTAGCCGAGCTTTGTCGCGATCAGTCAATGGACCAGATCGATGCGATTGTGTGCGGGTTGCCTTGGGCGTCATTCCCCGAATCACTGCAACGGGAGATCTTCGATGCGATGTTAATGATGCTCCCTCCAGGCGCCCAATTTGCCACATTCGCCTATTGGCAGGGTGTCATTCTGCCGGCCGGAATTCGTTTTTCACGACTATTATCGGAAACATTCTCGTTGGTTGAGCGAAGTCCAACCGTTTGGCGAAATCTGCCCCCCGCGTTCGTGTACCGATGCACTCGCTAGCCCAATCTGACCCTCAAATGGCATCCATCGGACTGTCAGATAGAATGAGGGTTCGAAACGCTAGCTGCGTCTGGCGAGACTTTCTAAACCCAATCTATTGAGTTGCTCGTGCGATTCCTGCTGATCTTCGCCATTTCTTGGGTCATCGGACTCGATTACGGCTTCACCGACGAGATTTCCTTTAATCGCGATGTCCGGCCGATCTTGTCGGATAAATGCTTCTTTTGCCATGGACCTGATGCGAAGCATCGCGAAGCCGACCTGCGGCTGGATGTTGAAAAAGACGCAAAAGAATCTGCGATCAGGCCGGGAGATCTCGAACTCAGCGAATTGATTCTGCGGATCATCTCCACGGATCCGGACTCGCAAATGCCACCACCGGATTCAGGCAAATCGCTGACTGCCGAACAGATCGACTTGCTTCAAAATTGGGTTCGCGAGGGAGCGCCGTATCAAGCCTATTGGGCTTACTCAAAACCCCTGCCACAACGAGTTCCCGATACCCAATCAGAATGGCCTCGCGATCCGATCGATCATTTTGTGCTGACTGCGCAACGCAAACAGGCAATGGAACCCGCCAAAGATGCCGATCCCGTCACACTGATTCGACGTTTGGCTTTCGACCTGACGGGGTTGCCACCAAGCGAGCAGCAAGTTGCGACTTATCTCGCCGACCCAAGCCGTCAAACCTTTGGTCGATTGGTAGACGAATTTCTCGACTCACCCGCGTTCGGTGAGCGGATGGCAACCTATTGGCTTGATCTGGTTCGATACGCCGACACGGTTGGATACCACGGCGATCAAGATCACAACATTTCCCCCTATCGAGACTATGTAATCGATTGCTTCAATCGGGATATCCCGTTTGACGAATTCTCTCGTCAACAATTAGCGGGCGACCTGCTGCCGGGAGCGGATGAGAACGACCTCGTTGCCAGCGGGTACAACCGCCTGTTGCAAACTTCACATGAAGGAGGGGTCCAGCCGAAAGAGTACTTGGCAATGTACGCGGCTGATCGGATACGAAATCTGTCAGCAGTTTGGTTCGGTGCCACAGTAGGCTGCGCGCAATGCCACGACCATAAATACGATCCCTACACGATTCAGGACTTTTATTCGCTCGCTGCATTCTTTGCCGATGTCGATGAAGACCAGCATTTCAAAGTTGGTTCCAATGCGTTGCCGACCCGACGCCCTCCTGAGATGGCTGTCCTGACTCAGTGGCAGCGTGATCGGCTACGAACGATCAATAAACAACTTTCTGAACTTCGCAGCGATCCAGCAAAACCTAAGAACGCTGGTTCAAACGAAAGCACGAAAACCCAAGCCGCTACCCTTGCACGATTGGAACAGGAGCAAGCCCAACTACAAGCTGCGAAACGAACCACGATGATCACTCAATCGACGGAACCTCGCGAAATGCGGGTGCTGCCGCGGGGCGATTGGCTCGATGAAAGTGGGGCAATCGTAAAGCCATCGGTTCCATCTTTTTTAGGAACGCTGAAAACAGGCGATCGCCGTGCGAACCGACTCGATTTGGCACATTGGTTGGTCGATGATCAGCAAGGCGTGGGCGGACTCACAGCACGCGTGATGGTTAACCGACTTTGGTTCTTGTTGTTCGGTCGTGGAATTTCGTCTTCGCTTGCAGATTTTGGTGGTCAGGGTGAACCACCGACACACCCCGAACTGTTGGACCACCTGGCAATCGATTTTGTTCAAGACAACTGGAGCATCAAACGGATGATGCGACGATTGGTCCTGACCCGCACCTACCAGCAGTCTTCACAATCTGCACCAGAGATGATCTCAGCAGATCCAAACAATCTCTGGTTCGCGAGGCAGTCTCGCTATCGCTTGTCCGCGGAAATGGTGCGAGATCAGGCACTCACCGCAAGCGGTCTCTTTATCGCAGATGTCGGGGGCCCCAGCGTCCGGCCGCATCAACCAGCCGGCTACTATCGCCATTTGAATTTTCCCCGCCGAGTTTATTCGCCCGACCGCGGATCGGGACAATACCGGCGGGGTGTCTATGTTCATTGGCAACGTCAATTCCTGCATCCGATGCTCAAGGCGATGGATGCACCCAGCCGCGAAGAATGCACTGCCCAGCGGCCTCGCTCGAACACACCGCTGGAAGCGTTGGTATTGCTGAATGATCCATCGTTGGTCGACACCTCCATCGCGCTAGCGTCACGACTGCTGAAGCGACCCGCGACATCGACATCCGAACGACTACGCGAAAGTTTCCAGATCGTTCTCTCTCGGCCGCCCGATGAGACGGAAATGTCGGTGCTTACTGATTTCTTTACAAAGGAACTCGAGCACTATCGGAATGCTCCCCAAGCCGCCAAAACGTTGATTGAATCAGCAGACGATTTCGTCGATACCGAGGTGGCGTCCCCAGTTGAACTCGCCAGCTGGACAGGCGTTGCCCGTCTGTTGCTTAACGCTCACGAAACGGTAACCCGCCAATGAACAATCTATTCACATCCTATTCGTCGACGATTCAGCGACGAACGTTTTTGAAACGAAGTGGAATCGGCTTAGGCCATCTCGCGCTGACCAAGATGCTGGCTAATGATGCGACAGCCGCAGGTACTGGCACGAATGCTTCAGGCCGTTCGGATACTCCCCACCATCTACCCAAAGCGAAACGTGTCATTTTTCTGTGCATGGCGGGTGGCCCCTCGCATTTAGAGACTTTTGATTACAAGCCAAAACTGGCCGAACTGGACGGCCAGCCAATGCCCGATTCGTTTACTCAGGGACAGCCGATCGCCCAATTGCAGGGAAAGCAACTGAAGTGTCAGGGACCGTTGACGAAGTTTGCCAAGTACGGCAATAGCGGTCAAATGATCAGCGATTTCTTACCATTCCATCAAAAGATGGCTGATCAGATTTGCGTGGTTCGTTCCTTGGTAACGGAACAAATCAACCATGATCCAGCTCACACGTTTATGAACACGGGAACCGCGATCAGCGGGCGGCCCTCGATGGGTTCTTGGGTGACCTATGGGCTTGGCAGTGAAACCGAGAATTTGCCTGGCTTCGTGGTGCTGACCAGCGTGGGAGGCCGCAATCCTCAACCAATCGCCTCGCGACAATGGTCAGCTGGTTTTCTGCCTAGCCGGTTCCAAGGAGTCGAATTCAATGGCAGTGGACAACCGGTCAACTACGTTCAGCCACCACCTGGCGTTACCCGAAAACAACAGAGACGTCTGATCGATGCTGTCGGTGCACTCAACCAACACCAATTGAACAAGACAGGTGACCCGGAAATCGAAACCCGACTGTCCACCTACGAACTCGCCTATCGAATGCAAACGTCGGTTCCCGAATTGGCAGACCTAGCAGATGAACCCCAACACATCCTGGATATGTATGGGGCCAAACCGGGTGATGGAACCTACGCGTCGAATTGCCTGTTAGCAAGGCGATTGGCCGAGCGTGGAGTCCGATTTATTCAGTTGTACCACCGTGGCTGGGATCATCACGGTGGCTTGGTTCAATACATGAACACCTGCTGTGGACTGACCGATCGACCGACTTGGGCATTGCTAACCGACCTGCAACAACGTGGCATGCTCGAAGATACCTTGATCATTTGGGGTGGTGAATTCGGTCGTACCCCAATGTTCCAGGGAAAAGGCGGTGCCGGACGCGATCACCACATCAAAGGCTTCTCCATGTGGTTGGCAGGCGGTGGGGTCAAACCAGGTCATAGTCACGGCAGCACCGACGAACTGGGATACCACGCCGTTGATGATGTCGTTCATGTCCGTGATCTCCACGCCACCATGCTGCACCTGCTCGGAATTGATCATCGTCGCTTCACCGTGCGGCACCAAGGGCTTGATATGCGGTTAACCGGTGTCGAACCATCCCAGGTGGTGAATGACATCTTGGTTTAGTGAATCGCTCTGATAAGTTCCGCTGATCACAAACGATCGATCACTGGCGATCGGATAATCGCCGCAACGGTTCGGGTTGGCACTCGTCACCTGGCCCGGCAAGTATCAACCGCATCAACACGTTGATCGGTTTCAATCGCATGCAACCGTTGTTGCACACCTGACAAAGCCTTTAGTAACCGGTAGCCATTCCATCTTTGCGTGGCTCGGTTGCACCATGCAGCGTACCCCGTTCCCAATCAATCCGAATCGCTTGGTAACCACCGTAACCACCTCCGGCGACTCGCGCGATTCGGTGACCGCGGCCGAGTAAACCGCGAACGGCATCATCCGGGATACCGCTCTCTACGTTGATGGTTCCGCTTCCATCCATTTTCGTTCCGGTCGGCTGCTGCGATCCAACGTGTCGAATCCGCGGTGAATCGCCGGCCTGCTGAACATTCATACCAAAGTCGATCAGATTGACCAATATTTGGACATGGCCTTGCGGCTGCATGTCACCACCCATGACGCCAAAGCAGAGCCAAGGTTTCCCATCCTTGGTCACCATCGCGGGAATGATGGTATGAAATGGTCGCTTATGGGGCTCAAGCCGGTTGAGGTGATTCTCTTCCAAAGCAAACAACGCACCACGGTTCTGAATCACAAAACCGACGTCGCCCGGGGTTACTTTCGATCCAAATCCGTAATAGTTACTTTGGATGAATGAGCAACAATTCCGGTCTTTGTCGACCACCGTCAGATAGACCGTATCGCCCTGTTGCAAGATGGGATCACCCGCATCCACATCCGAGGCAGCCTTGAGCAGGTCAATCCGTTGTCGCTGCCGATCACCGTATGCCTTCGAAATCAATTCGTCGATTGGCAGTTTGTTGAACTCAGGGTCGGAATAGAATTTCGCACGGTCCGCAAACGCCAGTTTTTTGGCCTCCACGAATCGGTGCAAATACTCGGGATCCAACGGCCCCATGCTGGCGATGTCGTAGCCTTCGAGCACGTTCAGCATTTCCAGCGCGGCAATGCCTTGTCCGTTCGGTGGCAACTCCCAAACGTCGTAGCCTCGATAGTTCGTGGAAACGGGTTCGACCCAGGTTGATGTGTGATCTGAAAAATCCCTCAGACTAAAATAGCCGCCGTGTTGCTGGCTGTAATCGACGATCCGCTTAGCGATGGACCCTCGATAGAATTCCTCGCGACCTCCTGCAACCAGGCGACGATAGGTTTTAGACAGGTTGGGATTCCGAAAAAGATCGCCTTCCCGCGGCGGTTTTCCAGCGATCAAATAGGTCGCCGCTGAGTCGGGAAAATCAGCGAACGCTTTGTCAGCATTGCTCCAATAACCGGCAATGATCTCACTGACTGGAAAACCGTTTTCACCGTAGTCGATTGCGGGCTGCAAGATTTTGTCAAAACCGTGTTTGCCAAATCGTTGGTGCAATTCGAACCAACCATCCACGCAACCGGGAACGGACCAAGAGAGTGGCCCTGTGATTGGTATTTTATCGTGCCCCTGTTCGGTAACTACTTTGCGATTCAATGCATATGGACTGCGGCCACTGGCATTCAGTCCATACAGTTTTTCAGTTTTGGCATCCCAATAGATCACAAAAAGGTCACCACCAATCCCACAACTCATCGGCTCTACTAGGCCCAGCATGGCGTTGGTCGCGATCGCAGCGTCAGCCGCATTCCCACCGGCCTTTAAAACATCCAATCCAACCGACGCAGCCAACGGGTGACTGGTCGCAACCATGCCTGCGGTCGAAATCACCGTTGAACGACTTTGATGGGGATCACCGGCAGGTCGATCGTAGGGACCTCCCGCAAAAACAGATGTGCTTAACAAAGTCCAGCCCACAAAAAACGCCCAACCTGTCACGCTGCCCAGACAGAATCTAGATGATGATCGCAACACGAACCTCCCTTCAAATAGCAAGCGTTATGATCCCAGGCGACTAGCCGCCGGCGGATCAAGTACCACCACAACGTTGGCGTGTCGCTGCAATGCGGAGGCAGGATTGCTCGGATGACAAACACCCGCAAAAGCCTCGGCAATCGCACCGGCTTTGGATTCCCCCGTTGCCATCAGAACAATCTTTCGAGCTTCCAATATTGTTCCGATACCCATTGTGATCGCACGACGTGGCACCTGATCGGTGGATTCAAAAAAGCGTGCGTTGGCATCGATTGTTTCCTCCGCGAGTTCCACCACACGTGTGCGACTTTCCATCAAAGAACCTGGTTCATTGAAGGCGATATGACCGTTATTGCCAATTCCTAGCAATTGCAGATCAATTCCACCACTTTGGGTAATCAACTGCTCGTACTGCTTGGCGTATTGATCAAGATCAGCCGCCATCCCGTCCGGCACATGAGTCTTCGCAGGGGAGAAATTCGCATCATCGAATAGATGCTGCTGCATGAAATAGCGATAACTCTGTGGATGACCGGACGGCAATCCTACGTACTCGTCTAGATTGAAAGAAGTTACTCGACTGCAATCCAGGTCTGCTTCACGGTGCTGACGAATGAGTTCTCGGTAGACGTCGACCGGCGTACCGCCAGTGGCCAAACCGATGACCATATCGGGCTTGGTTCGTATTTCCGAGGCCAGCAAATCTGCAACATGTCGAGCGGCATCAGGACCGCTCTCGCAGACCACAATGTTCGGCGAGATCATCGGCGTATTCATACCAATTCTTGTTCTAGGGATTCACTCACAATTAGCAATTGTTCATTCCACTGCTCGGGTTCCATCACCGACTGCAATGCCGCTCGAAGATCGGGCCGAACGAACACTCGAACACTCTTTACTTGATCGTCAAATTGGCGTTCGGCAAGTGCCGAGGCAACAGCTGACACATCACCTAGGGTTCGCACCGCCCCATCTCTTCCAACCACGTCCATGTTGATGTCAACTTCCAGTTTGACTGGCGGTGCATCGATCAAGATGTCCGCCGCGTGAATCGCCAATCCGGTTACCTGCGTCAGGTGCTGCGCTAATCGCTCCGCACACACAACCAACCACCAATATGGCTTTCTCGCTAATCGTTGATGGACCAACCCACCCTCGATCACGTTGAACTCAGCAATTCGTTTGTACAAACTTCGCGTCGGACCGAACAATCCTTCCACCAATGGTTCAGCAACACTCCCCTCGGCGCTTCGCCGCAACATAGCGATCCATTCTGAGTCTGTCATTCGCAAGGTCGACACCAAATCCACTCGATTTTGCAGCAAGAAAATCGACCTCTGTAGCATTGCGGTAGCTGAACGAACCGCATGATGCCAGTACACCTCACTGAACATGACGTACCGCGCAAACACCATCAGTTCTGCTGCAGTTCGGCCTTTTTCGTCAATCGCCAATCGTGCTGACTGAGGATTGATGCGAACCGAACTAATTAACCTTCCAACATCAAACTGGCTACCGTATGGCACGCCGGCGTGCAGACTATCACGCTGAAGATAATCGAGCTTGTCGATGTCGATTGGACCGCTCAGACAACTCGCCAAAAAAGTCATTGCAAAGGTGGTTCGTTCATCCGTAACGGCTTTGGGTTCCAGCAGATCGATTACTTGCTGCGAACTGCACAACCAATCTTGTTCGATGCATTCGCCCAAGTCCGACGTATCGATCACATCGGCGATCCGTGTTTCATGTTCGCCCACTTCACCCAACTGCATGTCTTCGATCGGATGACAGAACGGCCAATGACCAACGTCGTGTAACAGAGCCGCCAGTACGAACGCTTCCGCCATTGGCTGATCAACGCGTGACGTAAAGTCGTCGTCTGCGGAAAATCTCGCTAGCAGACGCAAGGCGTTGTGATACACACCAAGAGTGTGCTCAAAGCGTGAGTGGTTGGCGCCAGGATAAACCAAGCTAACCATTCCCAGTTGACTGATCGATCCCAATCGTCGCAGTGGCGGCGTATCAAGTACTCGTCGGACGCGTGCAGACAACGGCACATCAGCAGCAGGAGGAATCCGAACTAATGATCCGATTCGATGCAGGGAGTCTATTTCCGGCAACATCTCGTCAATTCTCCTGCCACATTTTTTGGGCGATATGCTTGGAAGGCGATGAAAATTCAATCATCAAATCAGCGGTCAACTTTGTCGTTCTGAAAGCTATCGCCGTTTAACCAGTCGCCAATTTGAATCCACAGAGAACGGCCAACGCGAGCGTCACCAGCAAGTACAGGCTGGCGTGGACCAGTCCGTCAAAGAATTCCAGTTCAAATGTTCCCACCGAGGCAAACGCACCGATCACTATCATGATCGAAAAGATTATCCCAAAAACGACGTAAGACATCTCGGAGGCGGAATCCAGGTCCATCACGTAGCTGGGAATGAACGCGTAGATCAACCACAGGGCGGCCAAAATCACCGATAATATCAAGACGCGATTCCGCAGATCCGGACCGACGTAAGGCGCCCGTTCAGAATCCCGAGCGAAGGTATATCCGGCCCACACTAATGGCGGAGCAAGCAGTAGGGCACCAACAATCTTTACAGCCAACAAGCCACTACCGCTGAGATCACCGCTACCACTCATGTACCGAACCACAAACGCCAACCCAAAAGCGACTAGGATTGCAGATCCGGACAGCAACAGACCTTTCCGAGTGACGTCCGTCTCTGTTCGTTTAAGGGGCTTGAGAACACTGCGGCCGGACCGATCCTTCGGAGCACCGTCATCAGGGGCGTGGATGACGACTTCTTCAGACTTGTCCGGGACCTTAATCTGTTTCTTGCAATTGGGGCATGGACCCGTTTTGCCAGCGAACTTGTCGCTGACTTGAAATCGCTTGAGGCATTTCGGACAAGTTACTTGAATCGGCATGAATCAGAGGCAGCGCCCGCAGGGGCCCTAACAGGAAGCAAGGAATGGGCGAATTAAAATCATCGACGACAAATCCGACACCCGACGAACAGGTGTCGAATGACCATCATAACGATCAGTCCGATCGATTTTCAGCACACGTGGTGCTGTATCAGCCAGAGATTCCCCAGAATACTGGGAACATTGGGCGTTCCTGCGTTGCCGTGGACGCAAAACTCTGGATCGTTCGACCCACCGCCTTTCGACTTGATGATGCCAAGCTGAAACGAGCCGGATTGGACTATTGGCAGCACCTCGCCTTTGGCGATACCGCTAACTGGCAGGACTTGATGACCCAATTGGCTCCGCGGCGGATGTTCTTTTTTTCCCGATTTGCCGAGCGAACCATCTGGGATGTCTCTTTTGAGAGAGGAGACACGTTCGTTTTCGGACGAGAGACTTCTGGATTACCTGCGACAATCCTCGACCCATCCGATTCCCGGGCCATTCGTTTACCCACCAGCCAACATGTTCGGAGCCTGAATCTCGCAACGACCGTCGGAATTGTGCTTTACGAGCAACAGAGGCAACTTCAGGGGTAAATCAATTCCTCTCCGGCAATCAAAAACTCTATCAGTTGCTACAATGGCGGTATGGAACCCGCAGCCGCCCCACGCCGTCGTCCACCGCAAATGAGCCTCGGCTTCATGATGCTGATGATGGTCATCTTCTCGGTGATGTCCGCAGGTCTGTTCTATGCCGCCCGGGTGCCCGTGATCCAGGACGAAATCAATGTGATTTTTTCGGGTAAAACAGGGGATAGTGGAGAAGATGTCGGTCGGGTAGCACACCTTACCTTCATTCTTTTCACCTTCACCTCTCCACTGCTACTGGCCAGTGCACTCTCGATGATAATGCTCTTTTTCCGGTGGCTGGATCGCCGACAGTTCTAATCAAACAGCAACCCCGTCAACGGATCGGGAACGCGATCCGAGTCGCTCCAAGCGGCATGTCTGGCTGCTGATCATCCCGCATGCCATCGAGAAACGGGCCGGAAAAACATCAGAGAGATCGACGGTTGCGGTCTGAAAGTCAGGACCAATCCGTGTCTCATCCAGTTTCGCCTGATCCATTGGTCCGGCAACGCAGATCAACCACTTCATATCCACACCAACCGTTTGGGTGGGTTAGTGGATATGACAGAATCGCCGCGTCCTGACTGGTATTCGCATTCCACATTCGCACCAGACACTTGATTGTTCAAAAAGTTTGACGCCGGCTGTGTCATTCGCCACCATGAGGCGTCTGCTTTCAACAGAGTGAACGATTTGACACTGATTGCATTCGTTGTTTCTTAACGGTTGGCATCACTGCTTCGGTTCGTATCCGCTCTCGACTCTCATGGAAAATCGAGCTTATGTGTGGATCACCGAACGCCGATTTGACTTGTCGCACATTTGTCATCCTCGCCTTGTTACTGATGGTCTCAGTATTCAATGGCTGTTCCAAAGAAGATGTGAAGCAAGCCTTGAATGACGCGACTGAAAAAACCAAGCGATTGACTGAATCCGCGGTGGACGCAGTCGAAGAGCGTTTGCCCGAGAATGGCAATATCCAACTCAAAACAAATCCACCCACCGAACCAATTAAGCAGGCGGATGTTGAACTAATTTCCATCGGCGATGGCCGACCGAACGTCGTGCAAATCATGACCTATGACCCGTCGACATCTTCGCGTTCGTATCCAGCAGTCCTGTTACATGGCACGACTGACGCATCCACCGTCTCCTCACTCGCAGGCAAGACAATCCAATGCGATATGTATTTGTCGTCAGCCTCCTCGGCACCAATTTCAATGACCAAACCTGGCAAGTCGGTGGCTGTGACGTTCGGACCGCTCATTCCCGAGGACAATGCGATTAGCGCAACACTTGGGATGGCCAGTTTGATCGGATCAGACGATCAACCCATCACGATTCTGGGCGGAGAAATACTGGCCGTCACCCGAGAAGGGAAATAACCGATGCGATACCGATTGATCATTGGACTTTCGATGTTTGTCATTTCATTTACTGCAAATGAAACCAGAGGCAATCCTTCCTCCAAGAGTCCCGAACGCCCGATCACCGCGCATGGAACCATTGAGGGATCCAAGCAACTCGTCGCCGAACTCTACGAGCTTTACAACGACGAAGAAAAAATCGTCATCAAGTATCACGAAACGATGAGTAACCCGACCAAGTGGTCTGATCGGCAGATTGCCAAATCAGCGGGTCGATTGTGGAAAGCCCGGCGTGATGTGAAACATTTAAAGCTCATGGGGGAACCGGCCGCCCATGACTTGGAAAACAAACTCCTTCTGCTCGCGATTGAGGTTGATCGATTTGGCCTAGCGTACGCGAACACGCCACGAGGCTCACAGTTAGTCGGTCGGATTCGGGGCAAACTCAATCGCGAAAATGCTGCGAGAACACGCTTTCTTGAGCAATCGAATCGAGCATTGCAACAAGATCGTCTAGAAGTTTTCGAGACACAAATGGAAAAAAAGGGAGTCGAGCTATATGAGCAATTAGTGTTCTTTTCGCCGACAGCCCGCAAGCCTTTCTTCGGGACTTTCAACACGCTTTTGGATCAAGGTGATCCGCTGCTCAGCAAGCAACGCAAGGCGGAGTACCTGGAAACCGCGAATGCCGCGCTGGCCGAACAGCTAAACGCCGTGAATGGCTTCGCCGCCGAGGCAGCCCGCATCGCCCGTGAAATCGCGTCCTCCGGCAATGCGAAATTGACCGAAGAACGCAATGGCAACGCCCCGGAATCATTTGCCTACGTGCTGACTTTGTGGCAAAACGCCTCGGCGAATCTTTCACGAGCGACGGCGATTCAATGGGCGTTTACGAATCGCGTTCGCGTCGATGTGAAACCCTCGCCTGCACAATTTAAGAAAGTTGCGACAACCGCGCTCGCCGCGATTATCAAAGCGGCTGCCACGTCGACACCAATCGATAACGTTCAGGCTACCTATCAAGATCTCCTCAAGCAGATCACGATCGCAGATCGACGGATCACCCTGGATAGCCGAGATGTGTTTCAAGCCTGCCAACCCGCTCTCAACCAATTGGTGGCGAAAGCTCCGGGGCTATCCGAGCGGATCAGGCGATACAACCAGGCGACTTCGGAACCGCTCAAATGGCGGCGTGCGTTCGCCAGTCAACAAACCAAGCACTTAAAAGATTCGTTCCCCACAGCTAGCTCCCTCTTGCAAGTCAAAGAAAAACCCGCGGCCGACATCTACCCCAATTTTGCTTCGCGGTTCAACGGAGAAAAAGTCGTGGCGGGAACAAGCATTTTCGAACCGGCAAACTGGATGGTTAAGCGAGCATCGTCGCACTTGGTTGGTAAACAGGTGTCAGAACAGACCGTGCTGCGGCTCTCACCGACCAGCAAAACAGCAGTTGTGCCATTTGATTCACAACATTTTGCCAATGTTCCCGCTGACATGCTGATCGATTCGGAATTTGCGGACTTGAAACAGGCTCTCTTGGTGGATGACCAATACGAACCGTTAACTTATGAATCAGCTGATGCGATTTCGGCAGCTGAAATGAACGACTTCTTGGCCATCGGCGGTATCATCGAACAAGTTCATCTTGAATCAGTTGTCACCCGATTTGCCGCGTTACCAGATCTCGCCAGCCCGCTCGTTCCATTAGGAAAGTCACCGAACTTGAGCGAAGGTGAATCTCCGAGAGCCAGCGTTTGTTGGCGGCTGGACATTCAACCGGTATGGGCCAGCCAACGATTCTTCACGGTACGCAGACCCCAAAAGTAGCGATTGAAATCGACGCCACCGATGGGAAGCACCTGAAGCGACGGACGCCAAACGGCGGTTGGCGGACCTGCTAAACGACAGTTGGAGACAGCTTGCGTCGAACATCACAGTCGTCTGATGAAATACCGTTTTGATTGATCACCAGCGCAACCGAATCACAACGCTGTTGATCGGTATTGCTGCCCCAGACTCAATCATCCTGAGGATCAAAATCCTCTGACCACCGCTTCGCTGAATCCTCACGCGATACACGTCGCATCCCTGCTCGTCTCGCCTGCTCAGACAATGAATCGCCAGCAGCACGGGCCATTGCATCGGGTAATAACTGGCTCAGTGTGTTGGTTGACCCACGTTTAAACGGACTTCCTACCATCGAAGACCATCGCTGCGCCTTGCGAAGCCGTTTCCACAAGCGATCAACTTTCAAATGATCACGAGCAATCTGAAGCTCATCGTCGAGCTTAAACGAATCGACAAATTCAGACCGTGCAGAATCGAACTCCGCCGCTCGAAACCGCTGAATCAACCGCCCCAACTCCTCCAGAAAACAGTAGTCGTCTTCGGCAACCGAACCACGCTTTCTTACTTGCCGATTGAGTTGCTCGATATCTGATTCGACACCCAGCAAACTGGCAACAATTTGATCATCAGTGACTTCCCGCGTTTTCCGTGCTCTTCGCTTTAGGTCCCCTGTGTTCATCCCGCTAAGCACTTCTCGAAAACGATCAATCGCTTCACGATAAAAAGGACCTTGGGGATCCTCCATCGCATTCCAATCTTGTTGAACCGTTTCGATTGCGACCAACAGTTCGTCCAATGTTTGAAGCAACTGTTCCCGTTCGCTATCAAGTCTCTCGCAACATTTAGCAGCATCGGCTAAACCAAGCGAATTGGCAATTTGGTCGCGACGTCGCTCTAACTCGCTCATCACGGTCTCTAATGCGTCCCGATCTTGGGCAATGATTTCCCGCATTTGGTTTGGAGTGCGGAGAAGAAACTCATAGCCTTTCTTAGCATGCTGGAAGTCCACGAATCGCGCCAACCACCGATCAGCGCGCCGAGTCAAACCACGGTGTTTGTATTGTCCCGTACCGTAATTTCGTTTGTACAGGTAATGAAACAGTGCGCTGGCCTCGTATGCTGGCAGTTTTCTAACAGCATCTTGGTCGATTTCAGCCAAGTTGGCTTCGGCTCGCTCAAGCGCTGCTTCCGCAAGTGCTGCACGATCGGAGAGCTCAACAAACTTCGGATCACTTCGCAGCGTATCTTCGACCTTGGTAACTGCGGTCTGATGTTCTTGAATTGCCTCGTCGAACTTCGTGTTGACATCAAGTAATCGCTGTTCATTGTCGACGCGTTGCGCGGTCAGATCATCAAAACGCAGTTTAGTTTGGGATGCCTGATCTTCCTTGTGTTGCAAGATTTCAACCATCGATTCGCGAACTTCCGACCAAGTGTCGTCAATCGCTTCGGATGTCAATTCCGGCAAGTAGTGCTTGGCTAATCGGATCAATGCGTCGCTGCGATCCTGGTCCAGTTCCTCACGTTGGTCACCTGACCGCAGGATGGCCGTACGACCACTTGCCAGCTCATCGTGCAAGCGTGTGTATGCCACCATAAGTTGTTGATGAACCAACGGACCTGGAATCGGCATCGAAGCGGTTTCCTTCTCTATTGTGATTTTGATTTTGCCGACGGTTGGGTCGCAGAATTGGCTAACGATAACATTACTTGATTACAACCATTGCTCAGGCGAAAAACCACCATCCAGCAGCCACCAGCGCGGTCGCGGCGGCCAGCAGTCGGCCGCGCCATATCCAAAGATATGCCAATCCCGACTTCAATCCCGGGGCCGGATCCTGATAAGCATGTAAATTTTCGAAATACAGTGATATCGCAGCTTCAATTTCAGCCTCGGTAACTGTGTCCGCTGAAACTCGCGCCGTCCTCAGTAATTTTTCACGGAGCTTCAGTCGCAGATCATCTTGTTGAAACATCTCCTCGGCAGTCTCGCGCTGATCACGCATTTGCCGAGCGACATCCATTACGCGCAGAGTTTCAGCGATCGTCAGATCTCCCCCCAGTAGGCTAACGTCCCGACCACGGTGACTTGGGCCGGGTTCTGCTTGGGCCTGTGACGTTCGGGACATAGGTACGAGGCTCTGGGAGAATCGATAGCGAAACGATGGCGAGCGCCCCATCAGACGCCCAATCGGACCTTACTATCTTAGGCAATCAAATTGGTTCGCGGAGCCAGACGCAGAACTAGATGGGATCGCAGCGTCAAGTTGAGGATCAAGGCGTACAGATCGAATGCGTTCGCCGCGAATCGCCAATATCCTCGGGAAATGTCGCGGCTTATCGGTTGCTGGCAGGTTGTCAGTCTGGCTCAAAAATTGTGGCCATGACCTCATTAGTGGGGTGCGAACCAACGCATTGGTAAATCCGCAGGCCATTCAAACGATTGCGGACCGGCCCCCAATCGGTTTACGTTATGTTCCGGCGGATTCCCTGACGGTAAACGCCGGACGGTTCATTCACCCATCTTCGGAGACGACTCGGCATGTCCGACCAAGCACAAGCATCTGCCCCTCAGCAAACTGCACCGGCCACCCAAACCGGTTCAAAGATTACGAATGAGTATCTTAATCGCGCTGTGGAAACGCTGAAGAAATTTGGGTTCGATAAAGAGAACACAGCACCACAAGAGCTGATTACCCTGCTCGAGGAAGTCAAACACATCGACGAGGCCAAGGTCTTGGCCATTGCAGATGTGATCCAGCACATGAGCGCGTTCAATGCTCTGGTCCGCGAAAATGTTGAGGGCATTTCCGTGGGTAACCGTTACATGGACATTACCCAGATGTTCGATTCTGTCCGCGAAGACAGCAAACGTCTGATTGCTCAGTTGGATGACGGCAAAATTAGCGGCACCGAAAAAGTATCAAACTGGTGGATGAAAATTCGCCGTGGAACACCGAGCGATCGCTTTGAAAAGATCGTTGATGTATACAGTGAAGTTGCCAAAGCGACGAAGGACCAACTTCGACGTGAAGAAGCGATCATGGAAGGCTATATCGATTTTCGTTTCGCGCTCAAAGAAGCAGAAATCCTGGCTCGCGAATTGTTCGATATGCAGGTGCCAACTCTCGAAGCTGCAAAGGACGCGTTAAGCCAATCACAAACGGCATTGGATGAGTACGCAGGGACCGATGAGGCTGGGAAGAGCGCTTTAGAACTCGCCCGTGATGAAGCTCGCCATCGGTACGAAAAAGAAGATCAAACCTACCAACTTCTGAAAGATATCGCCGAGAATCTTGAGATTGGTTACGACGTCGGAGAGACGCTGATCACCAAGCTCAAGCAAACCCATGATGTGAAAGATCGTGTTTACCGCCGATCAGTCACGTTTTTCACCACCAATGAACATGTCTTCACAATTCTAGGCACGGTTTACACAAGCCAACACGGCCTACACGAGGTCACCCAGGCGACCGAGGCGATGAAAGAAGGCGTTAATAAAGGTCTGGAAGATATTGCCGACCTCGGACGTGAATTGGAAAGAGCCGCTCTGAAAGCGGGCTATGGAAGTACGATCAATCCAGAATCCGTTCAAAAGTTGGTCGATTCGATCAGCGACTTCCAAATCGAATCGCTCCAAATGATCGCAGATCTGAGAAAGGAATCGGAGGAAAGCACACGAGCCATCCGCAGATCAGTTGAAGAAGGTAAAAAGAAATATCAGGAAACACTCGCTCGGCACGCTCGAGGCGACCAACTCTCCAGCTAGCTCGGTACAGCTAGCTGGGCGATCGAGGGGACGTTTTCTCCACTGCGAAAAGAAATCCAATGATCCATCTGCTCCGTCACTGGGCCGCACTTACAGTCTGCCTCGGTTACGCACTGAACAGTTCGTCGTTTGCGGTGGCCGAAAGGCCGAACGTATTGTTCGTCATCTGTGATGATTTGAATTGCGACATTGGATGCTACGGTCACCCACTGGTGCAAACGCCAAACATCGATCGCTTGGCCCAGCGCGGGGTGCGTTTCGAACAGGCGCATTGTCAGTATCCGCTGTGCGGACCAAGTCGCGCATCATTCATGACGGGTCTATATCCCGACCAAACACTGGTGAGGCGTAACGCGATCTATATTCGCGAGCATGTTCCGAACGTGAATACGATGTCCCAACACTTTCGGGACGCAGGCTACTTCGCAACACGGATTGGCAAGATCTATCACTACAACGTCCCGAAGCACATTGGGACAAGTGGACACGATGATCCCTATTCATGGAATTACACCATCAATCCCCGCGGCCGGGACAAAACTGACGAGGGCCAAATCTTCAGCCTCCGTCCCGGCACCTTTGGCGCCACCCTCAGTTGGCTCGCGGCGGAAGGAACCGACGAAGAACAGACCGATGGAATTGCAGCGACTGAGGCCGATCGGTTGTTGAGTCAGTTCGCCAAGGAAGACATACCATTCTTCATGGCAGTTGGACTCTACCGGCCTCATACCCCATTCGTCGCACCAAAAAGTTACTTCGATGCTCACCCCCGAGGCGATATTTCCGTCCCCACGGTGCCCGAAGGCTATCTCGATTCACTACCGGTACCGGCCCGCAAGTCAGTCACACGTCGCAAAGAAGAACGCAATCTCGATACCAAACTCGCTAAGCAAGCGATTCAGGCATACTACGCATCGATCAGCTTTGCCGACGCCCAAATCGGTCGCATTCTAGAATCCTTGGATAGGAACGGACTGACAGAAAACACGATTGTCTTGTTCACCTCCGATCACGGTTATCACATGGGCGAACATGGCCACTATCAAAAAACAACATTGTTCGAAAACGCGACTCGTGTACCACTGGTCATCGCAGGGCCAGGTGTCGCCAAAGGCAGTGTCGCGAAATCGATGGCAGAAATGGTCGACTACTACCCGACGTTGGCCGATTTGGCGGGACTGACAATCCCCAAATTTGTTTCAGGAGTTAGCCTAAAAGCCACACTCGTCGATCCAACCGTCGTCACCCGCTCCTCGGCGCTATCACAATACAATGAGGGCTACAGCATTCGGACTAAACGATTTCGTTACACCGAGTGGGGCGAGGCAGGGCAGGGCGGTCGCGAACTATACGATCATCAACACGATGCAAACGAAATGCACAATTTGGCAGAAGATCCAGCCATGGAACAAACGTGCAGTGAACTCGCACGCTTATTACACAGACGCATCCTATCAGCTCAACAACCTCCACCTGGAATTCAGCAAATTCAATTTGAGAATCGCCGTCGAGTTCCCCAACCCCAGCCGCGACCCCGTCGTTAACCGCCTCGCAGTCGCATCTCGCGTTCAATGAGGTCGATCGACCTGAACTTACTCTCACCGAATCGATACCTCGATCACGCCCGTGGACTCAAACAATGAATGTGAAAAGTGGTGGTGGGTTTCAAGCCATTGTTTACACCCTCAAGAAGGGTCGTGAGGCTGGTGGTTTGTGGAAACTTTATAAGGCGATGCGTTCAAAAAACGCGTGCAAAACCTGCGCACTGGGGATGGGTGGCCAGCAGGGAGGGATGGTCAACGAACGTGGTTCATTTCCAGAAGTTTGCAAGAAAAGTCTGCAAGCGATGGTCGCCGACATGCAACCGGCGATCGAGCCAAACTTCTGGAAAGAAAATTCACTCGATGACTTAAGCAAACTCAGTCCGCGAGAATTAGAATCCCTCGGTCGTTTGATCCAACCATTGCGATACCGCCGTGGTACCAGCCACTTCGAACCGATCGGCTGGACCGAGGCTATCGACGCCATCGCCGAGAAATTCAAACAGACTGAGCCAGATCAGAGCTTTTGGTACTTCAGTGGACGCAGCAGTAACGAAGCGGGATTCCTGTTGCAGTTGTTGGCTCGTGTCTACGGTACAAACAATGTTAATAATTGCAGTTACTATTGCCACCAAGCCAGTGGTGTCGGTTTGCAATCGAGTATTGGCAGCGGCACCGCGACGATTGTTTTAGATGACTTAGAACAAGCAGATTGTCTTTTCCTGATCGGTGGGAATCCAGCCAGTAATCATCCACGACTGATGACATCGCTGATGCATTTGCGTCGCCGAGGCGGGAAGATAATCGTCATCAATCCTGTACGCGAAACAGGCCTTGTCAAGTTTCGTGTGCCTAGCGACCCTCGCTCTCTGATCGCTGGCACCAAAATCGCCACCCACTATCTGCAACCACACATTGGTGGTGACTTGGCATTGATGTGGGGAATTGCGAAAGCCATCAAGAAGCGAGATGCCCTCGACCACGCCTTCCTCAGTGATCACTGCCGAGACGCAGAGCAGTGGCTTGCCTCGCTCGATGTCTTGACCTGGGAAGAGATCGAAACCAAATCGGGAATCAGCCGCGGCGAAATCGAATCCATCGCTGACATTTACGCCGCAAGCCAGCGTTCGGTATTCGCCTGGACAATGGGTGTTACCCACCACGCCCATGGAGTACAGAATATTCAAGCGATTGCTAATCTTGCCCTGGCCCGCGGCATGGTGGGCCGACCAGGCTGCGGTTTGATGCCAATCCGAGGACACAGTAATGTGCAGGGAATTGGTAGTGTCGGTGTCACACCAAAATTGAAACAGCACATCTTCGATGCGCTACAGGAAAAATATCACCTTCAGCTTCCCACCACCGAAGGTCGCGACACCCTCGCTTGCATGGAGGCTGCAAACCGATATGAAGTCAAAGTAGGTTTCTGCTTGGGCGGAAATCTTTACGGTTCAAACCCTGATTCAAAATTTGCCGCCGAGGCACTCTCACGACTCGAAATGAATGTGATGTTAAGCACCACATTCAATACCGGACACGTCAATGGATTGGCGGCCGACACAATTATTCTTCCAGTCTTGGCACGCGATGAAGAATCGGAACCGACTACCCAAGAGTCGATGTTCAACTTCGTTCGCTTGAGTGATGGAGGACCACGCCGGCTTCCCGGTCCGCGAAGTGAGATTGATGTCATCGCCGCAATCGCCGAACGGCTGGTGCCCGAAACGCAGGGGATTGATTGGCAGGAGATGCGCAACAGCAGCACACTTCGAAAGTGGATCAGCACCGTCGTGCCGGGATACGAGAAAGTTGCTGATATCGATCAATCTCGCCAAGAGTTTCAAATCGGTGGACGCACCTTTCATCAGCCGTCATTCGCGACAGAAGATGGTCGGGGCGTCTTACACACTCACGCAATACCGTCACTTAAAGCAACCGGTGACCGAGAACTAAGATTGATGACCGTTCGCAGCGAGGGGCAGTTCAACACGGTCGTTTATGAGGAACAAGACCTGTACCGAAACCAGGATCGACGGGATGTGATCTTGATGCATCAAGACGACCTCGACCGATTGAATCTGAACCACGATCAACCCGTTACCGTTTGCAATGAAACGGGAGAGCTCAATGGTATTCTTGCCCGACGTTTCAATGAGATCCGTCCTGGGAACGCATTGATGTATTACCCAGAAGCCAACGAGTTAGTTGCCAGGCATGTCGATCCGGGCAGTCGTACACCCGCTTTTAAAGGTGTTGTGATCACCATTCGCCCGATGTGATTTGCGGCCTCAACAATCTAAATGCGTAATTTTGTTTCGCGTTAGAATCGGCTGCCCAATCAACGGTCTTGTCCGCCAACGACCGACGATGCTGAATGAATTAGAGCTTCACCTGCCGAAATGCATCCAAGCAGTGCCTGGATGGCCAAAATGGATGGCAGTTTGCTGAGTCAGCACAATTCCAGCAGGCTGATTTAACGAAAGACGTTCCGGGCAACCACGCGTCGTTCGCTCTGACTTCGATTCACTTGAAATGTGGACGAGGATCAAGATTGAACAGGTAGATCGCCGATCCTGACTACTTTATTTTTTGGATTGAGTTGTCTTCTCCGGCCGTGACGGGTCTTTAAGTCGACTGATTGCCGCGAATCGTCTGTTTCACAGGTGAAACTAGAGTTGACGTAATTTTGTCGGTTTTGCTATCGCCAATCTTTGCTTGGTGGACCACTAGCTTTGCGGACTCGCTCCCATGACCGATTTTCTTACATTGCCTCTCTTGTCACTGCTGCTATTTCTAATCGCAGGCATTCTGATTGGCTATTTGTTTTGGTATCCAGATCGGGCTGACCAGCGAACCAAAATGGATGAATTAGAGTCTCGATACTGGAAGGCTCGTTCCGCGGCTCGACAACGCAAGTCGCGTTACCGTGACCTACACCGCACGAGTCAGGCACAACAAGTGGATATCAATCACCTGCGACTCGAATACGAGACGCTGTGGGTCAAGCATGTCGACGCAGATAATCGCCTTGCCGAAACAAAACGTGAATTGGTGACGTTGCGCAACGAGAGACAACCACTTGAAGACGCACTTGTGGCTGAGCAGAAACGCAGCGAAAACGTCGTGCTTCAACTGCAGGAACTTATAAAATCGAACGCTGAGCTTGAGCAGCGCGAACAACAGCAAGCAACAGAAATCTCGCACTTGAAACACTTGGTCGTCACGCTTCAACAATCATCAGAGCAGTCACAAGCTGAGTTGGATTTTCAGGTCGAGGTTGTTCAGGAGCACCGAGATACAATCGACCGTTTGAGACAAGACTCAGTGGTCACGACCAAAACAGCTCACGACAAACTAGCGACTAATCCGCAAATTGAATTACAGACCAAACTGCGCGACACCGTAGACAAGTTGAATCGCACCCAGCAGGACCTGGCAGCCCGTTGTGCCGACCTCGATTTTCTTCGTGATGAACGAGACTCGCTGAGCGATCAAGTCAAGCAAGCCCAGCAGCAATCGAACCACTTCAAGACCGAGTTAGCGCGAGTGGATGACGTCATCCGAAAACGAGACGCGATCGCCAACCATACCCAGTGACCGAGCTGTTCGACGCCCAGCATGCGTTCCACTGTGAAATGATCGGCCGATCTCAGCTGCCAGCGATTACTTACCTGCTCGAAGGCGTAGGTAGGAATCTAGAAATCCTTGCAGTTCGCTGCCGTCGATGACGCTATTAAAGTTACCGACGTAATGCGCGGTACGAGCATCCTTCACACGTTGGTCTGGATGCAAGAAGTAGTTTCGAATCTGACTTCCAAATCCGGTTCGCGCTTGCGTCTCGTACTTTTTCGCTTCCTCGGCTTCTCGCCTTTCTTCTTCGCGTCGCGCCATCTTGGCACGAAGCATTTTCCAAGCGGTCGCTCGGTTTTGGTGCTGGCTACGCTCGTTCTGGCACTGCACAACAATCCCACTGGGGGCGTGGGTAAGCCGGATCGCACTATCCGTTTTGTTCACGTGCTGCCCACCAGCTCCACCGGCACGATAGCGATCTTCTCGCACATCTTTTTCTTCGATATCGATTTCGATGGAATCATCAATCTCCGGCGCAACACTGACTGCAGCGAAGCTGGTCTGTCGCTTGCCTTCACTATTGAACGGGCTGATGCGCACCAAGCGGTGCATTCCCTCTTCACCTTTTAGGTACCCGTAAGCCATTGGCCCGCGAACCGCGATCGAAGCATGATTGATTCCCGCTTCCTCATTTTCCTGGCGATCCAACAATTCGATGCTGTATCCGTTGCCAACGGCCCAAGCAGAATACATCCTCAGCATCATGTCAGCCCAATCGTTGGCGTCGGTTCCGCCGTCACGGGCATTGATCGACAAGATTGCACCGGCCCCATCGTTGGTACCGTTGAGCAACGCTTTGAGCTCGAGATCTTCCAGGATGGATTCGAGCCGTTTGACTTCGGTGGTCACTTCCGCCTCGATTGACTGATCTTCCTCTGCCATTTCAAACAGCGCAGCCAAGTCCTGCGTCGAACCAGTCAACTCCTCCATCGGCCCGACGATGCCTTTCAGCGACTTCAGCTCAACGACCGTTTTCTGGGCAGATTCATTGTCATCCCAGAAGCCGGGTTCGCCCATCTTCAGCTCTATCGATTTGATTTGTTCCTGCTTGGCAGGGTAGTCAAAGAGAGTCTCCGAGTTGCTTTAGACGCTGCTGAATGTCTTCGCTGCGTTGGATCAGTTCGGCATCCATTCTCGTCATTCACTCCGCAAGTCGTATGATGTTGTCTAGATCAACCCATACTGGTTTATTTTCTTCGCGCCCCCTCGGTTCCCGTAGAATCGATTTACGGGCAGGAGAAAAGGGCGGTATCCACGTCATCGGGATGAAATATACATGGCTCGCGTCGTTCTCGCGATGAGTGGTGGTGTCGATTCAAGCGTCGCCGCCCACCTGCTGCTGGAAGCCGGACATGAAGTAATTGGCGTATTTATGCGTCACGGCGAGGAATCGAGCGAGGTTTGCAAGGTTGAATCAAAGGACGCGACGAGGGACGATCGGCCCGCGTTACCGGTGCTCAGCGGGCTCGCCCAAGGTCGGGCCGATCACAAGCAGGGCTGCTGCACGGCAGCCGATGCGGCTGATGCCCGACGGGTTGCCTCGAAGATGCGAATCCCGTTCTACGCGCTCGACCTGCAACAGGATTTTCGCCGGATCGTTGATTACTTCGTCGACGATTACCTCAATGGCCGTACCCCAAACCCCTGCGTCAAATGCAACCATTGGATCAAGTTTGGACGGCTATTTGATTACGCCGACGGGGTCGACGCCGAATTCGTCGCGACCGGTCACTACGCCCAAATGATCCAAAATGAGGGAGATCCTGGGAAGCCAATTCCAAACCGCCATCAGGTCCCGGAGCTCCATCGCGGTTTGGATTCTGGTAAAGATCAATCCTACGCACTGTTTGGAATCGGTTCGGATCGCTTTGACCGAATGATGTTGCCGGTGGGTTGCTACACCAAATCTCGGATACGTGAAATCGCAGAGAGCCTCGGACTCGGGGTCGCCGCGAAGCGAGATAGCCAGGAAATTTGCTTTGTGACGCAAGGCCACCACAGCGACTTTGTGCGGGGCCGACAGCCAGACCGATCCTCGCAAACGGGTGGGGAGATTGTCACAACCGACGGCAAAATCGTCGGACACCACCCCGGTTTCGAAGCCTTTACGGTCGGCCAGCGAAAAGGGCTGGGAGTCGCGATGGGTAAGCCTTATTTCGTCGTGCAAATCATCCCCGAGGAATGCCGTGTAGTGATTGGCACCAAGGAAGAGCTCTCCAAGCCTGGATTACTGGCCAACGAGAGCAATTGGCTTGTTGATCGAGCCCAGATCCCGCCGCAGGTGCAGGTTCAGATTCGCTACAACGGGCTACCCAAACCCGCCAAGATCGAGTGGGTGACTGATCAACCCGATCAGTTTCGGGTTGAATTTGACCAACCTCAGTTGGCGGTCGCTCCCGGCCAGGCAGCGGTGGTTTATGACGGTACTCGGGTTCTGGGGGGTGGTTGGATCGTCTGATTCCCCGAACTTTCCCCGCTCCGCGGCGGAATAATTTGCCCATCCGGGTGACTAAGATTACAGTTTGGTACAAGCCCGCGTGATGCGGTGATGCTAGCGCTTCCATTTGGGCGGCGATGATTTTCAAGACTTTTCGATTCAGCAACGCTCGTCTCGGGCGACTTTTCGCCAGGCAGCACTCTTGGGGGAGGATGGTAAAAACCATGAAGAAGATTGCATTGAATTTGTTTGCTCTCGGGCTTTTGATCGCGACCGGCCAGACGGCCACGGCTCAGAATGCTTTGTTGGCCGATATGTACGGCCGCGGTGTTCACGCCTACAACGCTGGCATGCTGGAGGAATCACTGCAGCAGCTCACCATGGCGATCGATAATTCGATTCAAGATCCCCGCGCTTACTATTTTCGCGGCATGATCTACCGCGTCACCGGGCGTCCTGAGCAGGCCAAATCCGATTGGCAAGCTGGCGCGAAGATGGAAGCTGCTGGGCGTATCAACGGATCTATCGGCCGTTCGCTTTCGCGTCTCCAGGGCTCGGCAAGAATCGAACTCGAGTCGATCCGACAACGAGCCAAAATTGAAGCGATGGCAGCAGCCATTAAACGTTCCAAAGAACGATACGGTGAACTCGATGCAGCGAATGCGGGCACCGTAGCCCCACTCCCACCCACCGGCAACCGCACCATCGTTCCACCTGTCCCACCGACTGGCGCGACCAACCCGTTCGCTGGCGACATGGCCCAAGGTAAGCCGCAAGTGGTTGCCGACGACGCCTTCGCCGGAGCTTTAAAAGATCCATTCGCTGGTCAGCCCGCCGCGGCACCCGCCGGTGGTGCTGCCGCCCCTGCAAGCAATCCGTTCGGTGGCGGAGGAGCTGATGCGGGAGCTGACCCATTCGGTGGTGGAGGTGCTGGTGCCGGGGCTGATCCATTCGGTGGTGGAGGTGCCAGCGATGCAGGTGCCGACCCATTCGGAGGTGGCGGAGCTGATCCGTTCGGCGGAGCCGGCGCAGATCCATTCGGGTCCTAACGCAATCCGGTTGGGATTCACTGACGCCACTGCGCTGATATCCACCCGGTAGCAAACAACCGCTGAATCAGCAGCCCACAAGCCGCTGGTTCGGCGATCTCTTCTTTCGACTCTTGCTTTGAACTCTTAGCACTCAGTCGCTTCGCCATTCAGCTTTCTCGGTCGTTTCGTGAAGAGAAACGACTCTGCATAGTAATGACGGGTTCCAACACCCATCATCTTTAAAACGTAACGCGAGCGAGTGAGTCAACCAAGACACACTTGCTCGCGTTTTGCAATGTTAGGGGCCAACTTATTCTTCGTGGCCCCGCTGATCAGAAGAACTTAGCCAACGTCTCTGGTTTTGGCTTTGGCGTGACCAGCGACACGGCAACCATCGCAACGGTCGAGCAGACTATCATTGCAACGACGGGCATCAACTCGTAGCTCGCTTCACCGAGATCAAGGTGAATCACGTACTTGCTTAGTCCACCTTCCTCCATTGGAACTTGGGTTCCCTGATAAAACAGGTAGCACCAACTGCCGATGGCAGCCAAGACGCCAGCGATCGCCCCTGCCGCGCTGAGGCCGCGCCAATAAAGAGCGGCCACAACGATCGGAAACAATGCACTGAAACCGCTGAAGCACCAGACCCCCATCGCAAAGACGCTTCGCACATTCCCCAGGCTGATTAAAAAAGTAATCGCAACAATGCCAACAATGAATAGCCGCGTTAGCAACACCTGTCGCTGATCACTGATACGGTCTTTACCGAGATAGTGCGTCACGATGTCGTTGTTGAAGATCGTGCCCATGCAGAGAAATTGGCTGTCCAAACTACTCATGATGGCCGCCAGAATCCCAGCAGCCAAAAATCCTCCCAGTACCGGCCCGGTATGCGTCTGCACAAGAAACGCCAAAACTGCATTCGGATTGGCAGGTAGATCAGGACCAACCGGTCGCAAATCAGGACTGTTGTAAACAGTCACCGCCCATGTCCCCACCAACACACAGGGCAACCAAACAATCATGATGAAGATTGGATGCCAAACCACTGGCAGCTTGAATGAACCAGCGCTCTTGGCCGTCATCCAGTGTTGAAAGATGTGCGGAAACATTCCGACTGACAAGGGGATGAATAGATAGGTCAGGAACTTCGTCTTGCTCATATTTTCCCGCGTCGCGTGCGAATCGGGGATCGCTTCTCCCAAGACTTTTAAGTTTTCCATCAATCCTTCTTGACCACCCAGGCGACTTGCCAGCACGACAAACGTGACCAGCCCCAGCACCATGAAAACGGTCGTCTGAAATGCGTTGGCCCAAGCAGTTCCACGCATCCCTCCGAAAAAGACATAGATCAAGACGACGCAGCAGATTAACAAGGATCCCGCCCACGCAGGCACACCCATCGCCCCAATCACAGCACCGCCGCCAATGACACCGATCAGCAGGTAAGGCACGATTAACCCCACCAAAATCGGAAACAACAACAGTCCGATTAGGTCGTTGTCCAACCGATCCCGAAAGAACTCGATTTGGGTCGTGTAGCCATTTCGTTGAGCGACTGTCCAAACTTTTACTCCAACGAAAAAAAAGCACAACGAGTGAACAATCCCGCTGCTACTGGCTAGCATCCCGTAGACACCAATCCCTGCTCGTACCGACTCGCCCGTACTACCGACCAACGCGAACGCAGTCATGGTGGTGCCAAACATGCTCAGCAACAACAAGACAGGGCCGATCGACCGACTCGCCAACTGGTAATCGGCTCGCGTGCCGCGAAACAAGCCGCCGGAAAACAAACCCAAACCCAACAGCAACGCCAAATAAATCAGGACAATGATAAGTTGCACACTCATTCTGCTTGACCCTCCCTGTTGCTGGCTGAAGAGGTCTCTTGGTCATCAAACGGCCACGCGATCCGAGTCGCCAACCACCAGGTACCGGCGGCTGCCAGCGAAATGCAAACATGCCAAAAAAGGCCGATGGGCATGAATCCAAGGACCAGCGTGTCATCAGTCCAAAACCAATTGTCCTGATGGGCGATGAGCAGCAACACAACTAATAAGGTGATGATGAGTGGCCCAGAGCGGGTCGTTTGGGACGCATTCATAACAAGATTCCGATGGAGAAACGGTGGGTTCCAGAACCTCAATTAGCCGAGATCCTGGTCAGCAGTGTAATTCTGGTAGCCGCTTGGCGAAATTAGGCTCACGCCACAGCCCCTTTCTGTTCGATATCGAACGAAGCGAACCAGGTCAGCTCAAAAGCTGCGTCAATGATGCAGAAATCAGCTGGAGTGACCGGTCGAAATGCAAGCAATTGGTTCGGTGAGGGCAAAATCCGATCAAGGGTCACACGAGCGAGTTGGGTTCGAATTTGTCTCACCCATAAGCGAGGTAGACGCAGAAATTGTCCTGGGAAGCCTGGTTAACGCTTTTCGTCGCCGGCATGCTGCTGGTGAGCCTCGCCATGCGCTTGGCGGCAATGGATTTGTTAGCCATCGCATGCCTAAGCCTTCTGGTTTTCGTTCAAAACATTACCCAGTCTGAAAACCTGCCATCGACGAGCGAAGCGGTCGCCGGATTCGGCAATCAAGGCGTGATCACGATCGCCTTATTATTTGCGGTTGTCGCAGGCTTGGAATTCACCGGTGGAACGGAGCTCGCAACTGGTTGGTTCTTTCACCGCGCTAAAGGTCTGAGCTCAGCCCAGTCGCGACTTTTGATCCCCGTCGCCGCCCTGAGCGGGTTCTTGAATAACACACCGGTCGTCGTCGCATTGATGCCTGTGGTGACCGATTTGGCTAAGCGGATCTCCGTCAGCACCAGTCGATTATTGCTGCCGATGAGCTATGCCGCGATTCTGGGTGGGATGTGCACCGTCATTGGGACCAGCACGAATCTTATCATCGCCGATATGAATGCGAATGCAATTGAACAAGGTGTGAATGCGGAACCGCTGAGTTTCTTTTCGCCGGCAGCAGTCGGGGTACCCGCTACCATACTCGGTGTGATTTACATGATTGTCATGTAACGCTGGTTGCTCCCTGAGCGACGGCCAGCAGTCAGCGTGTCAGACGATCCCCGACAGTACACCGTCGAAGTCCAAGTGGAAGCGGGCGGCCCATTGGTCGATCGAACGATCGAACAGGCCGGCTTACGACATTTGCCCGGACTGTATGTCGCCGAGATTCAGCATGAAGACGGCGTAATCGCGGCAGCCAAACCAAATGAAAAATTACGCTCCGGTGATGTTTTGATTCTGGTCGGTGCTCTAGAAAGTGTGGTCGACTTACGAAAAATACGCGGCCTGATCACTCCCGATGACCAAGCACGCAAACTGCAAGTTCCCGCCTGGCAGCGGACGCTCGTCGAAGCGGTCGTCAGTTCTCGTTGTGTGTTGCGAGGCAAAACAATTCGCGAAGGCAAGTTTCGCTCCCACTACAATGCAGCGGTCGTCGCTGTGGCCCGAGGTGATAAACGCCTAAGCGGAAAACTTGGCGACGTTCGATTGGAAGTGGGTGATGTTCTTCTGCTCGAAGCATCCCCCTCGTTCTTGCACCGCAGCAGCGAATCACGTGACTTCTATCTAGTCAGTGCGGTGAAACATGGTTCCGTGCGGCGACCCGAACGGGCGTGGCTATCAATCAGTATTCTATTCGCGATGGTTGTCGCCTCCGCCAGTGGACTCCTGCCAATCATGACCGCAGCGATGCTGGCAGCCGTTGCAATGGTTGGCTTTCGCTGCTGTACGACCAATGAGGCACGGCGGAGTATCGATTGGTCAGTGCTGATTGTGATTGCAGCGGCGATCGGGATTGGCGCAGCGATGGAAAAGAGCGGGGCAGCCAGTGCAATTGCAGCAGGTTTGCTCAGCGTGGCGGGTAGCGATCCGATGTACACCCTGGCTGCCATTTTCTTGACAACCATGTTGTGTACTGAATTGATCACCAACAATGCTGCCGCCGTATTGATGTTTCCGATTGCTTTGAGGGCTGCTTCGACAATCGGTTGTAGCCCAACCCCATTTGTAATCACCGTGATGATCGCCGCATCGGCCAGTTTCCTGACTCCATTCGGTTATCAAACAAACATGATGGTTTACGGGGTAGGTGGTTATCGCATGACCGATTACATTCGATTCGGGTTGCCGCTGACCATGATCGTACTGATCGTCACGTTGCTGGTGGTCCCCAACGTGTGGGCTTTCTAGGGCGGCACGTTTTTGGATTTCGATACCTCCGTGACTCGATGGGAATCATGGAGCCATTGGTATTTGAAATACTCGAGACTGAACCGATTCGACGGTTATCCCAACCACTGACTGCACGGGATAAGTCCTAAATCCCTGCAATACTCCATGTTGATCCTGCGAGCTCGGTTCAACCAGTCGTACCGTACACAGAAATGATGAATTCTCCGAAGCCCTCCAGTCCGAAGTTGTCGCATCCGGTCACCGACCACCAAACCAAGCAGGCACAGTCCAAGCAGGAACAGTCCAAGCAGGCACAGTCCAAGCCGCCACAGTCCAAGCCGCCACAGATCGAGTATCCGCCAGAATTGCCGATCACTGCCCACCGGCAGGAACTGTTAGACCTCATTCGAGATCACCAGGTCATCGTGGTCTGTGGCGAAACTGGTAGCGGCAAGAGCACCCAGCTGCCCAAACTTTGCTTGGAAGCCGGCTGCGGACAACGCGGCATGATTGGTCATACCCAACCACGCCGCCTGGCAGCTCGCAGTATCGCCACACGCTTGGCCGAAGAGATGAAGTGCTCCGTCGGTGATTTGGTTGGCTACCAAGTGCGTTTTGGTGATCAAACCAGCGACAACACGCTAATCAAGTTGATGACCGACGGAATTCTGTTAGCCGAGACGCAGAGTGATCGAAATCTAAACCAATATGATGCGATCATCCTGGATGAAGCTCACGAACGTTCTCTAAATATCGACTTCTTGCTGGGATATCTTAGAAGACTGCAACAACAGCGGCCTGATCTAAAAATCATCATTACCTCGGCCACAATCGATGCGGAAAGATTTGCAGAGCACTTTGCTGATGGACATACGCCGGCGCCGATCATCCAAGTGGAAGGACGTGGTTATCCGGTCGAAATACGCTACTTGCCGTGGGAAGATGTCAGCGAGGACGAGACAGAGGTTCATTCCCGTTCCTACGACTTGGCTCGGCATGTGATCGCCGGCATTGACCAGCTCAGCCGGACGGGCCGAGGAGACACGTTAATCTTCTTACCAACTGAGCGAGACATCCGCGAGGTTTCGCATCGGGTCGCCGGACATTTCAAGCGTCTCGGCCGTACCAACCTCGTTGATTTGTTGCCACTCTACGCTCGGCTGCCGACGAAAGAACAGCAACGGATTTTCCGGCCTGAAGGTGGTCGCCAACGGTTGATCTTCGCAACGAACGTGGCGGAGAGTTCGTTAACCGTGCCGGGAATTCGGTACGTCATCGATACGGGAACAGCACGCATCAGCCGTTACAGTGCGCGGAGCAAAGTTCAACGTTTACCGGTGGAAGATACCAGTCGGGCGAGTGCCGACCAGCGTGCCGGACGCTGTGGTCGCGTCGGACCAGGAATTTGTTTGCGACTCTATTCCCAGGATGATTTTGATCATCGGGATGCATTCACCACTCCCGAGATTCGCCGCACAAACTTGGCAGCAGTGATTCTCCGTACCAAATCGCTAAGGCTTGGGCGGTTGGAAAATTTTCCCTTGCTCGATCCACCTCGACCAGAGGCCATTCGGGAAGGAACTCAAACCCTGATCGAACTGGGGGCACTGGATGAGCAACATGAACTGACCGATATCGGATGGCAACTGGGACGCCTTCCAGTCGATCCACGTGTGGGTCGGATCTTGCTGGCAGCAGATCAGTACGGGGTCTTACCTGAAGTCTTGCCGATCGCTGCGGCCTTAGAAGTCCAAGACCCCCGCGATCGTCCACCCGATCGCCGACAGGCCGCGGACGAAGCTCATGCTGAATTTGCCGATCCACGCAGTGACT
>JAQWPZ010000319.1 GCA_029245125.1 Rubripirellula sp. | reverse complement strand
TGTTGCCGGTTCTGGTGCCGGTTCTGGTGCCGGTTCTGGTGCCGGTTCTGGTGCCGGTTCTGGTGCCGGTTCTGGTGCCGGAACTGCGTCGCTTCGCTCCTGGGTCCGGCCTACATGCCCTCGGGCCAGCTTGGTCGACCCTCCCACAATCGCCCGCGCACGTTGAACACGCCGGCAACGATTGATCAGGATTGATCGACCGGTTGCAACACGGCTTTCGCGCTACAGGACCTCAAGAATCTACCGATGCAATATCCGGGCTAGCGCTTCGCGATCGTATTGGCGCAACATCAAAACGTGCGCGTCGAGCGAGTAAGCATGCCAAAGTGTCGCTCGTGTTATCTCCCGGGCTTTACTCGCGTCCCAGTTCCGGGGTTGCACGATCTGTCAATTGCCCAGGACTTCTGGCAGCGGTCCTTGCTGGGTACCCGATGGTGGTTTGATATTCAAAAGACGTGACAGCGTGGGGGCAATTCCGACGGTGGGGACCGTTCGATCGACTGTGGTGGTTGGAATTCCTGGGCCGGCAAACATGAGTGGCACAAAGGTGTCGTAACGCCACGGTGATCCGTGTGTGCAGGCCACCGTCAATCCATCGAAATCATTAATGAACCGCTGAGGATCAAACACCAAGTAGATGTCACCCGAACGCCGTGAGTGAAAGTTTTTAACCACCGAATCAATGATCGCCGTTTGCGGCAGGTCGCCACTGACCAATGCCGAACTCGAAACCGCTAAGTTCACTCCGTCGAATTTCATGAGTTCCTCGCAGATCGCCGCTTCGACCTCGGCTGGATTCAGTTGACGATCGCGTAACGCTTTTTGGTTCAGATACAGATACGGATGGAAGTAGGTCTCAATCAACTTCTCACCGATTCCGAATCTCTTTTTCAGCTTGGCCAGCGCGGCTGTTTTGTCGAATGATTCCGGGACGATGTAATCGGCTTCGATTCCGAACTGCTGGGCGTAGCCGGGGGCTTCGGGACCGCCGTGATCAGCGGACAAGACAATGATCGTTTGATCCAAGCCGACTTTTTGATCGATGAACTGAAAGAGTTGTTCCAGCAGACCGTCGAGCCGCAAAATTTGATCCTCCGATTCAAGACTGGAGGGACCGAAGATATGCCCGACGTAATCAGTCGATGAAAAACTGACGGACAAATAGTCGGGAACGTCATCCTGCCCCAACTCTTCACGTTCAATGAGTTCCATCGCGAAGTCGGCAGTCATCTGATCGCCGGCAGGACTAATGGTTAACAGCGTGGTGAAGTATTTGTTGTCGAGATCGCCGAAAGGGTGCGGGAAGGTTCTTCCAAATCCAGCCAGATCGGTTTCCCAAGGTTGGTCATCACGTTGGGCGAACAAATAGTCTTGTTTGTCATGGAGCAGGCTCCAGTTCTTGCCAGCGAAATTCCGTGTCGGTCCCCGATCGTTCCAGCGTTGGACCCATTCGGGATACTCGTCGTAGTAATAAGAACTGGTGACGAACTCGCCGATCGCTTTGGAAAACCAAAAGGCTTTACCCGCATGTCCCGCCATCGCAATCGCGCCGCGATCCTTGATCGAGACGCCAAAAATCTTTGACTGTCCAGCGTTGTGCATTGCCAGTTCATCGCCAAATGTTGATACCAGAATCGCCTTCGGGGATCTGCCGTCGGAGCGGGCTGTTTTTTGGGTCGGATCGATTTCGGTTGCTTGGTCGACACCCGCGTTTTTCGACAAGATCGGATGTTCGGCGTCCTCCACGTTGTATTTGAGTTCGCCGGTGGTGCGATCCAACCAGACATTGCCGATCATTCCGTGGACAGCGGGGTCAGCGCCGGTCGACAGGGTCGTATGTCCAACAATCGTTTCCGTGTTGGCATGCTGGTGATGGGCATCGCGAAACACGGCGCCCTGGTTCAACAGGTAATTAAATCCGCCTTTGCAGAATCGTTCGCGGTACCGGAACGGCAGATCGCCGCGAAGTTGATCGACCGTGATTTGCAGAACCAGTTTGGGCGGGGCTGGCGTTTGAGATCGCGCCTCGGACTGAAAAGATATCAGGCAGGCGAGGGGCAAAACAAAGTGGGCGAAACGGAGGGGCATCATGGACTGGGCTCGTGGTTTGCAGCTTGGTCGTCGCAGTTCGACGAGTGGCTGGTCGAAGGACGACTCGTGATGATCTGGTATTCGGCTTCGCCGATGCGTTGATTCTATCCTGAACCGAATGTTTTCAGAGAGGAGGCATCTCCGATTACCCGAGAATGCGGCTTTACGCTCCAATGGGCTTTTTTTTCAGCCCGTGGTACACCGTGTCAATGACTTTGCGGTTTGCCCCGCCGAGCTTGCGGAAGCTCACATTCACCGCAGACGAAACCACGCGTTCTTTCGTGAGAAGGAACGGTCTCGCAGAGATTTGTTCGGCGAGTGATTGAGGGGGAATCCGAGCCGGGTTGTTCCGCAGTTAACGCCTACAGCTGGGCTTGTCCGGGCGTGATGTTTTTCACGCTCGTGCGGATTGAGGATAGGTCACTCGTGACGCAACGCCTCGATCGGATTCATGTAGGCAGCTCGGCGTGCCGGGTAGACGCCAAAGATCAGTCCGACGCCGAGGGAGATGACCAGCGACATCCCTACCGACCACATCGCAATTCTGGGCTCGAGTGAGTTGGCGATCGGAGGTAGAAGCTCGGGGTCGATTGCATTGATCAGACTTCGGATGGTGCGATAGATCGGCCCGCACATCAGTCCAAAACCGACACCCAGTAACCCTCCACCACCAGTTAGGACCAGTGTCTCGGTCAAGAACTGTTGGATGATGTCGTGTCGTTTTGCTCCCAGAGCGCGGCGAATCCCGATTTCTCGAGTGCGTTCGGTGACAGTTGCCAGCATGATGTTCATGATGCCGATGCCACCGACCAGCAGCGAGATACCAGCGATCACCACTAGCAACACATTGAACATCGCCCGTGTTCGCTCGGCCTGTCGCAACAATTCCTTGGGGACAACGACGGCGAAATCATCTTTCTCGTGGAACCGATCCATCAGCCAGGTAACGATTTCTGCGGTCTGGTCGACTTGCGACAGATCATCCACCGTCAATGTGATCTGAGTCAGTTCGACAATCTCACCAGTGAAATTGAAGCCACTGCCGGCGCGGATCATGATTTGATCACCGACGCGATGCTGAAACGTTTTTAGAGGAATGTAGGCGTCGAAGTTGTAGTCGCGTGCCTCCAGGCTGCCACCGATCGCTGCGGCGGCTGCCCGCGGCTTGGTTTGTCCGATGACGGTGTAGACATCGCTTTCGACCCCGACTTTTTGGCCGATGGGATTTTCCAAAGGGAAGAGGCGTTTGGCGGTTTCATCCGCTAGGACAATCACGTTTTCACGATTGTCTTGTTCGGTGATCCAGCGGCCGCGAGCAATCTGTAGTCGATTCAGTTCCAGGTAATCCGCCGTGCTGCCGACCAATTTGACATCGGCGGTTCGGCCATTGACCAAGAACTCGCGTTTCAGTTCTCGGATTGGTACGGCGCGGGTGATCGACGGAACGTTGGAGAGAATGCGATCGTAGTCATCTCGCTTGATCCCGTACGTTTTGACTCGCTCGGCCTTGTCTTCGGAAGATTGTGGTTCCACGCTCCGCACGATGATGTTGTTGGCACCGAGTTGCATGATCTGCTGCTGAGCGTCGTAACTGACACCCTCTCCCATCGCAACTAACCAGATCACGGTGGTTGTGCCGATGAAGATGCCGAGAGCTGCCAATGCGGATCGCATCTTTTGCAGCAGCAGGCTTTTGACGCCCAGGCGGATCGTTTGGATGAAAGCGCCTTTCATTCATTCGCCTGATGTGTTTTGAGCGGCTTGGAGGGCGGCGTCGATTTCACTGCCCGTCACTTTACCGTTGCCGTCCTGGTCCACCTTCGGAAAGTTCGCTTTGTCTTTCTCCTCAAATTCATCAATCGTTAGGACACCATCTTGATTCTTGTCAGCGCTGGCGACCAGTTGTGTGCCGGCAGACTGAGAGTCGGACGACTTCTTGGTGTTCTGTTGTTGAGTCTGCTTCGTTGTATCGCCAGGATTTCCTTCGGACGCTTTCGTTTGTGCGGTGTCCGAGTCAGTGGAATCATCTGGTGCGCCGCCGACGCTGCTCGGTCGCATGGCTTGTCGCTGCGCGTCTTCGATAAACGCGATTGGGTTGAGCACGACTTGATCGCCTTCCTTCAAGCCGGTTTTGACGACGGTGAATTCATCGTTGGTGTCACCGAGGTCAACTTTCCGCATTTCAACTTTTTCCCCATTACTGACCCAACAGAAAAAACCTTGTTCTGTACCGATGACCGCCGCGACGGGGACTTTGAGGATGTCGGCGTGTTTCGCCAAGACGATATCGACCACGGCGCTCATTCCCGGTTTCAAACCAGGTTTTGGTTCGAGTCGGATGATGGTGTCGTATTTGACCATGTTGCCGGTCCACCAGCCCGCTGGTTTGGTGACTTCGGCGATATCCTTGACGGTACCCTCCATGATCAGATCTTGCAGTTCGATTTTGGCGGACATCCCGGTCGTTAAGCGACCGACCTTGGATTCATGGACTCCGACTTTGACCTGCATCTTGCTGAGATCGGGGATCATCAACAATGTTTGCTGTTCGCGGACGACAGCACCCTCTTCGATGTCGGGGGTTTCTTTCCACTCAGCCGCCGACGGAAAGATAACCATGCCGCCGGTCTTGGCGCGGATGACGCAGTTTTCGAGTTGTTCCTTATCCCGTTTCAGTCGATCGGCTTCCAGTTTCAAGGCAGCATCTTGCGCCGCCAGGTTTGCGCGGGCTGCGTCAAGACTGCTGGTGAGTTGCTGCATCATCTTCTTTTTTTTGTACAGCTCTAGCGTCTCGAGTTGTTTTTTTTTGAGTTCGAGATCTTTGCGGGCGGAGTCAACTGCGAATCGTTCACCATCCAATTGCAAGGAACGGAACATTCCTTTGGATGCCATCCGCTCAGCCGACTCAAAAATGAGCTGCTTTTTCTTGACGACTTCTTCGGCATCGAAGATCGCCTTTTCCATGGTGTTGCGTTCTTCGAGGTAAGTGCCGTTGAGGTATTCCTCGATGTTCGTTTCGGCAACATCCACATCACCTTTGGCGACGATCTGTTGGGCCACCGCTCGTTCGTAGGTGATCTGTTGTTGGGTGATGTTCTCGACGATTAGCGCATCATCCAAGCGGACAAGTTCATCGCCTGGATCGACGAATGTTCCCGTCTCGATGACCCAAAGTACTGTGGTCCCACCTTTGACCATGCACTTGATTTCTTCGTTTTGGCTGCTTTCCAACATGCCATTTTCGGTGACGGTCACCTTGAGATCGCCACGCCGCACTGTGTGCGTCATCAGGGATTCCATGGCATCACTGCCAAGGTTATCTGAGAGCAGAGGGATCGCGCCGGCAACGAGTGCCGTGAGCAGTCCGGCGATGATCAGAGCTTTTATCCACATGGCAGTTGAGGGGTAGGTGCAAGGCGGGAATCCCCTCAGTCTACTCACTGTTGACGCAGCGACACTCGGAATCCGGAGTCGCCACGTAGGACAACGCTCATTCGAGCGTTGTCCTGGCCAAGCTTTGACGTTTGCGGGGGATGTTCTAGTTCGCAGGAATCGTTTCCATGAACCCAATCATCATTTCTTCAAACGACTGATCTCCCCATCGTACGTCGATGTTTGGGTCGGGATTTGTGAGGTTTTCCTCAGAGTTGTCGTAGACGGCAACGCATTCAATGACGGTGCCTCGAGGTAATTTGACGGGTTCGTCGAGACTGTATTTCAATTGGAAGTTGAAATCGTAATGAGGAACATCCAGCAAGATTTCTTGGCTGCCGTCGGGAAACCGCGCCGTGTAGCGAAATGCCTTGCCGCGAAGATGCATGTGAGGTGTCATGTTTAACAGCAGTTGATCTCTGCTGACGGGTGCCATCGCATACACTTCGTGATTGGATTCACCAGCCGGGATCTTGAATCGAGGATTGGCGGCGATCATCCCACTGACTTCTGTTTTGACTTCGGACTTGTCCAGAAAGCAGAGCCCTGCGTAACTGAGGTCAGTTTGGTCTTCCTCACCATTCGGTGTGTAGTGCATTTCGAAGATGAGTTTGCTGCCGGCTTTGACTCGCATTGCCCGTCCCTCTTTGCGATTGGTCGGTAGCGACCCCGGGGCGTATCCGGCCAACATCTTTCGCAAGTCAGATCGACGTTTGCCTGGTTCGACGATGTAGATGACGATGTGGTGAACCACGCTGCGATTGTCCGGACGTGCTTCCGCAGCGTAAATGAACTTATCTTCGGTCCAACCTGGATCGACCAGGAAGCGCTGGTAATCAACCACACCTTCGGCAGGAACATCGAAGGGCTTCTCGCCCATCTTGATGACTTGATCAGGTTGGGGGATTCGCCATCCGTCAGTGAACTTTGGAGGCTCTGGCAGATCGGCAGGGTTGCCCTCTGGCATTCCATTGGCAACCCAGGTCTTGATCAGTGCAATCTCGGCTTCATTCAAACGGCTGTCATTCGAGAAATTGCCATGTTCAGGATTGGCGAACCAAGGTGGCATGCGACTGTCGTCGATGACTTCAAGAATCGTGTCCTCCCAACCCTGCGTGTCTTCGTAGCTGGTCAGAGTGAACGGTCCAAGTTCTTTTTCGCGGTGGCAAGAGACGCAGTGTGAGTTGAAAATTGGTGCGATGTGTTTGTTGTAAGTGATCGCGCCGGTCGGATTCGTTTTTTTGACCTTGCCGATGTAGCAGCCAACGGCCTCGGTGACGGGAACGCTGACTGGTTTGTCTTGCAGTAGTTCTTCGATGGCGACGGCGAGGTCGGATTGGACCGTCCGTTCACGCGAATAGCCAACCCCGTATTGGTCATCAATCCGACCGTGGTAACGGACGATTCGCTGTTGATCGAGAACAAAGACTTCGGGAGTTCGCTCAGCGCTCATCGAATCGGCGACCCGATTGCCAACATCCTTGAGCATTGGGAAGTTGATTTTAAAACGTTGCACGAAGGCCGAGAGTTCCGTCATGCTGTCCTGGGTATTGGAGTTGATTCCCAAGACAATGACGTCGTCACCAAACTTTTTCTGCAACTCTCGCAAACGTGGTCCGTACAGTTTCGCCAGTGGGCATTCCGTTCCCAAAAACGCGACGACGACCAATTTTTGGTCTTCAAAATCACTCAGCGAGACAGGCTTGCCGTAGCTATTATCAAGTGTGAAATCGGTCACTGCCGATCCTATCGGCGAATTGGTCGATTCCGCACCACGGACAGTGAGGGGAGCCGCGAATAGGCAACAAATCAGCAGGTTGCGAAGCATGTTTCTCAGGTGGCTAAAGGGAGATAAGCTTGTTAATGACGGGGGGGAACCTTCGAATTCAGAGCAATTCCTCGTGAATCACCGGAAAACCGATGAGGCCTCAGGTGTTCGACCCGCACGATTGAATAATGACAAAACGGCAAGTGAATGTCAGCGCCTTTCCCTGTGTCATTTTGTAACGGCGTGTGGCAGGATTTTGGGGGTGCATTGGTTTCGAGCCTTCTTCACGCAGGTAATTCGCGACAAACACGCCTTTTCTTCATCCGCGTGAACCAGTTTTTTTGGCAAACGGTTCGGGTTCTTAGGGTCCTGTATTTGTGGGATTCGAAACACGCCGCGGCGTTTTACGATCACCGATCGGTGTTTCATCAGTCCGCAGAGGATTTGTTTGGTTTCGTGGTCGTTTGGTGTGCCTCTTTGTTGCTTGGCCGACTGTGTGACGTTTGCGTCATGACTGGCGATTCATTGTTCTTCCTGCAGATCACGTAACTCGCCCTAAGCAAGGACTCCGCGTTCGACGGCATCCAGCAAGATTGATGGTCGTACGACACGAGCTAACATTGCGTTGATGATCGCCAATCGAACGGTTGGGGTATCCAATTCCATTTCGCGACCAGACCTCGTTCCCGCCTGCGGGGCGGTCGATTTGGGATGGCTGAAGCTAGTGAATTCAGAGTGTCGGCAATCCATATAGTTCTCTCTTTCTGTTGCGATTTGTGTCCTTGGCGATTTCTCACTGTTCCTGACGATGCGGTCGCTTACGATAAGGAACTTCCTTTCACGCTGGAGACGATAATTTGAGACTTGCAACAGCACTCATGAGCGGGATTCTGCTGACGACCTTGGCGGGTGCAGCCGAGCAACCTAACTTCCTGTTGGTCTTGCTGGACGATTCTGGCTGGACCGATTTTGGCTGTTACGGAAGCCGAGTTCAGACTCCCAATATTGATCGGTTTGTTTCGGAGGGGATGCGATTTACTGATTGCCATTCGGCTGCGCCAAATTGTTCGCCTTCGCGGGCGGGGTTGCTGACTGGGCGGACCCCTTCGCGTGTCGGGATCTATAGTTATCTGCCACCCAAACATGTGATGCACCTGCGTGATGAAGAGGTGACTGCCGCTGAACTGTTGCAGTCAGCCGGATATCGAACGGGGCACTTCGGTAAGTGGCACCTGTCGCGACTCGGATCGGATCAGCCTCAGCCCGCCGACCAAGGTTTTGAGTATTCATTGGGAACAGACAACAATGCTTCACCAAGTCATCTGAATCCAAAAAACTTTGTTCGCAACGGTGAGCCGGTCGGCGAGATGCAGGGTTATTCGTGTCAGATTGTGGTTGATGAAGCTGTCAGTTGGTTGGACAGCATCGAGGCGGAAAAAGGTGCAGAACCGTTCTTTGCTTGCGTCTGGTTTCACGAACCGCACACACCGATAGCGTCGCCGCCGGAATTGGTGTCGAAGTATCAAAAGTTGTATCCCGAATTGAATGCGAAAGAAGCTTCTTACTTTGCCAACATCGAAAATGTTGATCGAGCGGTTGGGAAATTGCTGCGAGCGGTTGAGCAACGGGGACTAGCGGAGGAGACCGTTGTTTTCTTGACTTCGGATAACGGTCCGTTGAATGATTTTTCCAGTGTTGGATTGCGAGGGAAAAAATCAAACGTTTGGGAAGGTGGCCACCGTGTGCCAGGAGCCTTTCGCTGGCCAGGAAAGATCGATGCCGGCAGCGAATGCTCCGTCCCGATATCTGGTGTTGATTACCTGCCAACGGTTTGTGATTTGGCTGGCATCAAGACGCCCGAGGAAATTGCGCTCGATGGGGTGAGCCTGGTGCCGCTCTTGCGTGATGGTGCCGATTCCCTGCGCCGAGAGAAACCACTGTATTGGTTTTTTTACCGCTTGAATCCCTCACTTGCGATTCGTGATGGCCGCTGGGCGTTAATCGCCGATACGAACGATGCCGGTCGTCCCAAGTCACATGGCATGGTCCGAGATGACATGGCGAGAATTAAATCGAGCAAGCCCGTTGAGTTCTTGCTATTCGATTTGGATCAGGAACTCTCGCAGCGACGAGATGTTGCCAAGGAACACCCGCAAGTGTTTGAGCGATTGCGAGCCGATGCGATACGGATGCACCGCGATGTGGTGGAATCGGGACATCGCTGGGATATCCCCGCCGATTATGGTGCCAAGAATTCCCGCCGGATCTGGGATTCCTATTGAGTGATTCGATCCAACGAATGGGCTAGCTGCCAAGGTAGCCGTCGGGTTCGGTCACTTGTCGCGACGGCGATTGGAGCACGCTTTGTTGGTCAGCCGGAATTGTTGGTCAGCCGGGGGAGGACGAGCGTCAATTCCGGTGTTTTATGACGGTTGGTTGTCAAACGGTCGAATGTTCTTGGCGTTGATCAGCGAGTGGAATCGCGGTTTCGTGCGGCTGCTGAGAGTGGCCTGAAATTGACTCTATTCAAACGATTGCTCCGTAGCGATCAATGGCAACCTTGGGGGTTACCCCAGCGAACTCTTGGTTTGGAATCGGATGCGATCGTGGTTGGCTAATCGCTCTTATGCTCTTTAAGCAGATCACGGATTTCCCGAAGCTGCCTCAACACATTGACCATCACGACAAAGATTGCTGCGAGAAAAGCAATGATTGCGCCACCGAACAGGCCAAAAACATAATTATCCATCGGGATCTCCGAGTTTGAAAGCACCAATTCAGACCATGGTTGTATCCGATCTGATTTTAGAAGGTGATGCCAAGATAGACCGAGCGAAGCGAAGAGTCAGACAAGCGTTTACTCCACTTTGTCACTCCCCGAGCAAGGGTAGATCGTTGGAACCGTATCAGATAAGCGAGAAACGCTGCGATTCGACGCAAAAAGCCCACCGCCGAAACGACGATGGGCTTTGTTTGGAAAATAGTCGGGCTGAGAGGATTCGAACCTCCGACCTTTTGACCCCCAGTCAAACGCGCTAACCAGGCTGCGCTACAGCCCGCCGGTGGTCGGATCGCCCGAAGGCAAACCGCCCACTGCCCAAGATGCTAACCAAGTCGATCGAGGTTTGCTAGGCGACTGGGCGGTCATCGCGGGGTGGTGTATAGCATGGGCTCGCGACACCAGTTTTTAAGGCTGGTGTGTCAGGAAATCAGAGAACCCCATTGTTTGGAAATTCGACCATGTCATTTGCTGATCGACTTGCCCATGCCGTGCGTTCCAAGCAGTCGGTTACTTGCGTGGGGCTGGATCCTCGCAAGGCACAGCTGCCGGCTCCGATCCGAGATGCGGTGAGCGGCGATTCACCGGATCAATGGGCGGCCGCTTACACTCAGTTTTGCCACGAGATCATCGACGTCGTGGCGGACAAGGTTCCTGTCGTGAAACCACAAGCGGCATTCTTCGAACAACTTGGTCCGGCAGGCATGATTGCGCTGGGCGAGGTGATCGACTACGCCAGGGCAGCGGGTTTGTTGGTGATCACTGATGGCAAACGAAACGATATTGGCAGCACCGCGACGGCTTATGCGGACGCCTACCTTGGGGGCGACAGTCCTTGGGGCAGTGATTCTTTGACCGTCAGCCCTTACTTGGGGCGGGACAGCATCGAACCGTTCGCGGAGGTCTGTGATTCCCGTGAGGCAGGCATTTTTGTGCTGGTGAAAACATCGAATCCGGGTGGCGGTTTGCTCCAGGACCGCGCGACGGAGGGGCAGCTCGTCTACCAACGCGTCGCCGAATTGGTGACTGAATTGAATCAGGATCGAGTCGGTGAGAGCGGCTACGGTCCCATCGGCGCCGTCGTCGGCGCGACGTACCCCGAGCAGCTCGTGGAATTGCGGCAGGCGATGCCGTCGGCGTGGATTCTGATTCCCGGTTTCGGAGCCCAGGGTGGAGGAGCCGAGGATGTCAAACCAGGGCTGGACGCCAACGGCTTGGGAGCGATCGTCAATAGCTCGCGACACATCATTTTCGCCCACGCCCGTGATCCCTACCGGGAATCGTTTGGCGATCAGCGGTGGCAAGATGCAGTTGCTGCGGCGACCGATGACATGAATGCTCAGCTAGCAAATCGTTGAATCGGCACTGGCAGCCGTGCAGAAGCGGCCTCGGTTTTCTGCTCATTCTGAGATCCATCTTGCTGCCGGTTCCCGTCAGCAGGTATAGCGACAAGACCCTGGGGTAATTCCCTCGGGAGGGTCCGTCTCCATTTGGATATCAGGAAATCGATGTCGATGCGTCTTTTTAGCCTAGTTTGCGGTTGTTTCGTGGGGTCTTGTTTCATGGCTACCGCGACGGCCCAATTCGCCGTTCCGGCGGCGACGAACCCAGCACCAATTTCGAATGCGGCACCAATTTCGAACGCGGCACCGATTTCGAACGCGCAAACCCCACCGAGTATGAACAACCCTGCGGTTCGGCAAAGCGCCAATTCCGCGGCGAGTCAAGCGAGTGCGGGCGGGCAGTTACCGCGGTCAGCAGGCCAGGAGCATCGCGTTTACGATTTGCGGCCCTATACAGGGTATCTGACTCAGTACGATCGTCCCGAACAGGCGATTATCGATTGGGTCTTGCGAGAGACGGGGACCGATGTTTGGTTCTCGCAGCCGTTTGGATTCATGAGTGCCGATCGAGATCAGCTTTCGGTTTACCACACCAAGGAAATGCAGCAGGTGGTTTCTGGCGTCGTGGATCGATTTGTTGCCGGTGAAAAAGACCCGCAAGTTTTGAATATCCGCGTGATGACCGTCGGGAGTCCGAGTTGGCGCAGCCAGGTCCACATGTTGATGCAGCACGTGACCGTCGATTCACCAGGGGTTCAAGCCTGGTTGCTGAGCAAAGAGAACGCCGCTTTGGTGCTCAATTCGCTGCGATCCCGCAGTGATACACGCCAAGTTCATGATGTGAACTTGGTTACTTACAATGGCCAAACCGAGCAGTTAATCAGCACTCGTGGACGCAATTATGTTCGTAACGTCCGTTCGGCGCCGTCCGCTTGGCCGCCTTACGAACCAGAGACGGGCGAAATCCAAGAGGGTTACCAACTTGAGGTCAGCCCGTTGCTGAGTACCGATGGCAAGGCGATCGATTGCATGATCAAGGCAGAAATCGATCAAGTTGATCAATTGAATGACGTCGACTTGGAATTGCCGTTACCAAATAACCAAATTCATCGAACTCGAATTGAGGTGCCACAGGTCGTCAGCTGGCGTCTCCATGAGCGATTTCGTTGGCCCAGTGACATGGTGTTGATGCTGTCCTGTGGGGTGGTCGCCAGTCCCGATCGAGAGCAGTCGGCGATTCCGCTGCTAAACATGAGCATGTTGACCGGAGAAACCGCGGGTCGCGCCGACGCACTGATGTTCATCGAATTCCGTGGCCGAGCCAGCGAGAACATCACCACGGCTAACCAATCCGCCCCGACGCCTCAGGTCGCCAATCAAAATAGTTCGCCGACTCGTGGAAGATACTAAACCGGCGACCACCACGGACTGAATGCCCCCGATCCCTCATGCTGAAATCTGCATGCTGGTCCAATCGGGAAGCTGGTCCAATCGGGAAGCTGGCAAGCAAAATTGTTTTGCTGCCGTGTGGGTGTCTCAAGAAGATGCCCGCTGCTGGCATGCTCGTCCAACCGAATCGATTCAGGGCTTGAACAGCCCTTTCGCCGTATCACCTGTGTGGGATCCCCCCAATAGGTGTGGCCCAGCGACAAGCGGCATGGCCTTTTTTGCAAGCATGGCCCTTTCTGCAAACGCAGCAGATCTGCGGCAAGCGGCGGCTGGGGAATTTCCAGATCGGGTTGCCAGATTGGGTTGCTGGCACCGCGATCGAGCCACTTTGGCGGGGCATTCGCCGGTTCGACTTTGCCCTCACTGACGCGCTGGGGTGGCGCAGGTTAGAATGCCGGCATTGGGCCGGTTTTGCCTTCTGTTTTTCTTTCAGATAACGCTGCGTTCTATGGATACAGGTTCGTCTCGTCGAGTTGTCATTACGGGCGTGGGTGTAGTAAGCCCGCTGGGAAACGATCCGCAACGCTTGTTGAGCGGTTTGCGTGAGGGGACCAGTGGGATTCGCCCTTTCTCTCAATTGCCGCATGGGGTCATGAGTGTTGACCATGGTGCGGAAGCGAGTGAATTCACGGGGGACATCGCCGATTACGGGCCGATGGAGAAAAAGCTGCAGCGAACGATCCGTAAGGGCAGCAAGGTGATGTGCCGCGAGATCGAAATGGGCGTTGCGGTTGCCCAGTTGGCATTGAATTCGGCCGGCTTGTCCGAGGCATCGAGCCGAGATCGCGATCGGATTGGGGCTGTCTATGGGTGCGACTACATCATGTCGATGCCTGAAGAATTCGCCAGCGGAGTCGTTAAGTGCTTGGACGACGATGGTAACTTTGACTTCGATCGCTGGGGCCAAGAGGGTAAACCCGAAGTCAATCCGCTCTGGCTGTTGAAATATTTGCCCAATATGCCCGCCAGTCACATCGCGATCTACAACGATCTGCGGGGACCGAACAATTCAATTACGGTCCGAGAAGCCTCTGCTGGTGCTGCGATCAGTGAAGCCTATTCAACCATTCACCGCGGGCATGCCGATGTGCTGGTCGTCGGATCGACAGGATCTCGGGTTCATCCTTTGCGAACCTTGCACGCTTCAATGCAGGAAACGTTGGCAGCCAATTGTGCCGATCCCAGCACCATGTCGCGTCCTTTCGATTCGTCCCGAGATGGAAGTGTGCTGGGTGAGGGAGCGGGCGCACTGATTTGTGAGAGTCTGGAAAACGCAGAACGCCGTGGGGTCAAAATCCTGGGGGAAGTGGTCGGTGCGGCAACGTCCGCAGTCGGCCCACAGCCGGGGGCCGAACAGTTTATGCGGCAAGCATTCGTCAATGTACTGCGCAATGCCCTGGGTGATGCCGAACCAAAGTCGATCGGACACATCCACGCTCATGGATTGAGCCATCCTGAGTGTGATCGTCAAGAAGCCGAAGCGATTGCTGAGGTCTTTGGGACGCCAGATGAGCAACCACCGGTGACGACTGCGAAAGGGCATTTCGGAAATCTTGGTGCTGGCGGTGGGATGGTCGAAGTGATCGCCAGTCTCGAAGCACTGGGGGGGGACCTGTTTCCCATTCGCAATCTTCAACAATTGGATCCCAGCTGTCCCATCAACGCTTGCACGGATGCCGTCGCGGCTGGCGACGAGTTCATCAGTGCCAATATCACCCCGCAAGGCCAAGCCTCGGCCGTCCGGATTCGGAAAGCTATCTGAAGTTTGAATCGGGTTGCCTGATCAAGGTTTCCTAACACAAGCTTCCCGATGCAGACTCGCTACGGGATCAACCAGAACATGCCGGTCATGGTGGCCGCTTGGGCGATTGCACCGCGGGCGCTGATCGGAATCGGTGGTTTGATCCAAGGTGCGCAGTTGCCAGGACGATAGTAGCCCAAAGCAAACTGACATTCACGCGGCGAGTGCACACCCATTTTGTACGGCAGTACCAAGATATTGCCAAAGAAGTGTGCCGATTGGGCGAAGGGTTCGAGCAATGGACCGCGTGTGTGGCCGTATCGTTCCAGGTTCACGTCTTCGAAGTACAGCGGTGTATGGCAGAGGTTTGAAGCCTTCCACGTCATCGTCATCGGCGTCCATTGACGTGGTGTCGATGCGATCTGCTCGATCAGGCATTCCTTGGGTAAGCCCCAGTTTTCGGTGATGTAGGCGATGTCGGCTTCGCTGAGCTGATTGATCGGCAACCTTGCGTCGCTGCCATCTTCCATTTCGATCACTGCCTTCTGGTAAGCCAGATCGGTCAAGCGGCCGACCGCCAAGGGATCTCCGTCCCGATCTCGCCATTGGCGAAGGATTTGCTTTTCCAAAAACGATGCTTTGAGACGGTTGTAATTGTCCTGGTCGAATTCACCCGGGCGGAATGGTGGACTGATGTCCAAGGAAACCAAATCGATGGTCTGTGCCGCAATTCGCTCGCGAAACTCGTCACAGGAAAAAGTGGCTTGTTGGGCCTGTGGACCTTGCCTCCGGGCTTGACTTCCTTCATCAAAGTAGCGGTTATTCAGGTCTCGGCGGAGCCGCTCGCGATCCGCTTCGTCTGCGGCACGATCCCTTGGATACGGCGTTGGGCTAGCTTCTAAATCTTGGGGCCCTGAATCCAAGCGAGGTTTTGTACTCGCGTCAGCCGGATTTGAGTCTGGATTTGAGTCTGGGGTTGCCTCGGGACTCGACAAGCGATCTCCGGCGGCAGGTGGTTTCGGCTCGTCAGGACCTTGATCACGGAGCAGGTCCCGCATTGATTTCGACTCCGTTGAATCATCGATTTCAGCTCGATCCTCGACGGGGTTAGCAAGCGGGGCGACAGGCTCCGTGGGCAGTTCAAGCTGCGGGGCTGAATTACTCCCCCGATCTTCAGTTCGTGCGGGGTTCGCAGTTGGTGCTGGTTCTTGAGTTGGCAGCTGGAAGCCCCCGCCAGACGCGTTCTGGCCGTCAGCGGGTAGATCACGCAACTCATTGGATGGCGGCTGGGGATCTGCAGGCGTCGCTGCCAGCGGTGGAACGACCATCTCGATCGCCGATGAAGCAGGAGGCTCAAGGGTCGCTGCAGGCTGGGCTGCAGGCTGGGCTGCGGGAGCTTGTGGAGCCTGGGTCAGAGTCCTGCGGGGATCTTGCCCGAAGGGTTCGTTGAAAAAGTTGACCCGGCGGGGTGATGAAACCGCTTGGACCTGTGAAACACGTACCTCGGCTTCACTGCGGGGCAGGTTGCTGGGTGGGCTGAGGACCACGTTGCTCGGCGGGATGAGGGTCCCATCGCCCGGCTCAACCCAAGCTGCCTGATGGACTCTATCCGACGGAGACATTGTCGCGTGGGAATTCGCTGGGCTCTGATTGGCTGGGCTCTGATTGGCTGCCGAGATTGGTATCGCAGTCTGAATGGGCGACATCGCGGTGAGGGATGGCGATGAGGCGGTCCGCATTGCTGCTGTCCCGGCAGGCCCTGCTGGCAGAGTCACCGCCGGTACAGTCATGGGGACAGTGGCGTGGTTGGCTGGGCTGGCAGTCGGAATCCGCGAACTACGTCGCCAGCGGAGATTCGGGTTTGTTTGGCCGACCGCTGTCGGTGCTCGACGCGGCTGGACCGATTCGATCGGCACCGGGACGAGTTGGTTGGCCACCGAGATCGCCGAAGGGACGCCCAGTCGGGCTCCCGGTTGCTGATACCCGGCTGGTTGCTGATACCCTGTTGGTTGCTGATACCCTGCCGGTTGCTGGGGAGTCTGGGCCGGCAACAGTGTGCCGGCTGCAGACAAGCAGACCAGGAGGCTAAACCGAGTCGCCCTGTTGGACGTCCGGACTGTAATTTGGCGCTTCTTGCGTGATCGCGATGTCATGCGGATGGTTCTCCCTAACCGTCGCAGCCGAGACGCGAATGAACCGAGCATCGCGTCGTAAATCTTCAATCGTCCGTGTTCCGATGTAACCCATTCCCGCCCGCAATCCGCCCACCAGTTGGTAGACATAATCACTTAGCGGGCCTTTGAAAGGCACGCGTCCTTCGACACCTTCGGGAACCAATTTTCCTGCATCGGATCCCTTTTGTCGGTATCGATCGCTGCTTCCTTTCACCATCGCCGCCATCGATCCCATCCCTCGGTAGGATTTAAAGGTCCTTCCTTGGTAGAGAATCAATTTGCCGGGACTCTCAGTCAGCCCTGCGAACAGGCTGCCAATCATCACGGTGCTCGCACCAGCGGCAATCGCCTTCGTAATGTCACCGCTGAAGCGAATGCCGCCGTCGGCGATGACAGGTATGTTTCTTTTTTCTGCAACCTCCGTGGCATGCAGAATTGCGGAGACCTGGGGAACTCCGACGCCGCTGATGACCCGTGTGGTGCAAATCGATCCGGGGCCAATCCCGACTTTGATTGCATCAGCACCGGCGTCAATCAACGCTTCGGCTCCTTCCTTGGTGGCGATGTTTCCCGCCACCACGTCGATCTCCCATCCTCGTTGTTGTTTGATCTCTCGAACTGTGTCGAGCACGTTTTTACTGTGCCCGTGGGCACTATCGACCACCAGCAAATCGACACCTTGTCGAATCAAGGCTTCGGCTCGCTCGAAGTTTCCCACCCCGATGGCGGCTCCGACTCGCAGGCGACCCTGGGAATCTTTGCAGGCACGGGGAAATCGCTTCATCATGTCGATGTCGCGAATGGTAATGAGTCCCGTTAGTTTTCTATCTTCGTCAACCAGCAAAAGTTTCTCGACCCTTTTTGCTGTTAAAATCCGCTCAGCTTCCTCAAGCGTTACATCTCCCACAGCCGTGACTAAGTTCTCACGGGTCATGACTTCGGAGACTGGGAGAGCTGGGTCCTCTAGGAATCTCAGGTCGCGGCGGGTCAGAATCCCCACCAGAGTCTGGTCTGGGTTGACAATCGGGATGCCTGAGACATTCGCTTGGTCCATCAGTTCGGCTGCCCGACCCACTTTCTCTTTCGGGTTGAGGACAACCGGATCGACGATGATTCCGTTGGCCGATCGTTTGACCTTCATCACCTGTTCGGTCTGAAATTCGGTGGTCAGGTTCTTATGGATGATTCCCAGCCCACCTTCCTTGGCAAGCGCAATCGCCATTTCCGATTCGGTGACCGTGTCCATTGGCGAGGACAGCAGTGGCATCTTCAACCGAATTCGTTCTGTCAGTCTTGAACTGACATCTACCTCGCTGGGAACAATTTCGCTGAACTGTGGCAGCAACAGAACATCATCAAAAGTGACACCGAGTTCGCCGAGTTTTTCGTCCGACATGCGCCGCGATCCGCTTTCAGGTGAGAGCCTCATTTATGGCCCCGAATTATGTCTGATGGTCGCTTATTCGGCCAGCAGTGGCACCGAGCGCTGTCGGCAACAACCAGATCGCCAGACGATGCGGTCGTTTTCGTGGTTTTTCGGCGACTCGGGACGGGAGGAACCAGCAGGAACCGAGGATTCAGCAGCCTCTGCTAATTACCGCGTGTTCGGAGCTGGTTGCGAGCGAAGTGTCACAAATAGGTCGTGTGGGCTCAGGTTCTCGGGTGGCCGCACTCCGACGTACTCACTGAGGGGGTGGGATTCGCCGGAAGCTGCTGCGGATCAGCCGCATCGGAGTGGGGTCAGAAAGCCCAGGCGGCGGGAACGTCAGGACTTCATCAAGCGAATGCAGTGATACCGACCCATTCAGATGAAGATCACGGCTGATGAGGGACCCCGTGATTTTCAGCGTGCGACCGTCGGTCCGACGGTTGATACGCATATTTCCTGACGTGTACAGAATTCCGGTCAGCTCGGTCGGGTACACATCTTTGGCTGTCAAATTGGATTCTGTACCGCGATAGGGCGAAGATGTTGGATTGAAGTTAACCCCCACTGTGTTTTCGTCGAGTGTTGGGGTGATATTGGATAGCGTTAAAATTGTGTTGGTTGCCAAGATGACGTCGGCTTGATTGGGGTAACGCCAAACAACTCCGTTGTGGATTCGAACATTGGCGGAATTGGTAATCGCCAGCGTTGCTTCGAGCCTGCAGTTTTTGATAATCACTCTCGCTCCGCCCGCATCGATCCAGTAGATGCCTGCCTTATCGACGGGGCCAAACGGATTGTCCTTTTTGGTCAGCAGTCGGTTCGCGAGCAGGAGGTCCCTGCTGGACCGGGGGATTTCAGCGTTAGGGATTTCGGTTCCCAACGAGATGTATCGATCGACCACGTCATGGGGTGGCATCGTTACCGATGCCGTCTTTTGTTCCCCACGCACTGATATCTCGACGCGACCGCTGCAATGTAACTGCGGTGTGGTCAGGAGGCTTTCAGGACTGCCAGTGGTATTGTCCGAAACTTGAACCGCTCGTTCGGTGACAACGGAGTCAATCGTTGGAATCTTAAGATCATCACCGGTGGTGATGGAATAACGCAGCAAGTCCAATGGGATTGGATCTGGTTCTAACTCAACGCTGACCGCCGCGTGGCTGGTTGCTGATCTGGCATGGACGGTCAATCGCACGGAGTCAAAGTTATCGTCTGCCAAGTCTCCATCGCTGTCGTAAAACTTATGCCGGACCGACGATTCATCACTCCAGCTGACTTCATCTAGCTTCAATGAATGCCAGTCGACGAACGTGTCGTTGGTGTGTTTGTTGCGCCAAGTCCCACTGCTTTTTATGATGGCGAGTTGACGCTGCATTTCACTCTCCGCTAACCACAAGGCATCGTCTTGATTCGTGCGGTCGTTTTCACTGCGAAGGGTAGAGGTTGAGATTGAAAAGGCGGTGGTAGCTGCCGTCAGCACCACCAGCGAAGTGAACAGCACAGCTACGTACAGATATCCATCACGCTGCCGTTGGGAGCGCCGTGGGGAATTCGCAATGCAATTTTGCTGGCGTTGATTCAAGGTGTGTCGATTGCTTGAGGTTGGTTGCGAAGGGGCGTGGTCAGATTGATTTCACGATCGGGGAATTGAAGCTTGATCCGACGCCATTTTTCATAAGAGGTTGTTTTGGGTGCATCGGTGACGTAGTCGGCGACCAGTGCAGTTGAAGCGAATTCGTCGCCCTTGGGGCTGTTGCAGCGAACACGAATCAGTCTTAGCGGGGAACCGCTGTCGGCTGCCTTCGACGTGACGCTGTTTTCACCAGCTTCGACCATCAAGATTTCGATCTCATAAGTCCAGCCAGTGAAACCGTTGATTGCTGTTCCGTCGCGGTGCGTCGGGTTTGCTTCGCCGTATTTGTGGTAATCATCGATATCATCGAACGTCATTCGATCCTTTGCTGATTCATCTGGCTCGAGTCCAAATTCGGCGTCGACTCGATCCCTGAAATCTTGCGCTGTGATTTCATCCAGGATCTGAGTTCCCAGCATTTGTGCATCCGTTTTCTCACGGGCGGCAGCTTGGTTGCGAAGCAGGTTGGCCGAAGCGGCCAGGGATGCCAGCATGACTGTCGAAACCAGTAAGGTGGAAACGACCACTTCGATCAGTGTCAGTCCGTCGTGTCGGTAGCGGGTCATGGTGAGACATCCACTTGGGTGGCGAAACCAAGCCAGTGCCCGGACTCTTGATGGAGTAGTCGCGGCGTAAAAGAGAGCGATGGTGCGACGCCGTTGCGCACCACAGCGCCAATCGAGTTCTCGCTCGCTGTTCCTGCTCCGGCTGTCGCTTGGATGACATCGCAAAAACCTGGCATGCCCAAGCGGCCCTCATCCCACGGTTCAGCTTGGGCTGCGAATACCTGCAGGTTCAATTGGCGATCTACGATGTTGTCGGTTTGCGAGTAAGTTGGGTGGGTCCCCGAGGTCAACGCGACGGCATAGCCCGAGCGACTGTCGGTCCACGGGAAGGGGGATGTCGGATGAGCGTTTTCGATGCCGATCATCACGACAGCCATCGTTGAGGCGGGCGAAACTGAAATCTGAACAGTGGCTGGCCACGTGTCGTCGTAGATGTGATGAAGCACGCCCAGATTGATGTTGTCGTTGCGCAGTACGTTTAGGGAGGTCCAGCCCGGCTCGCTGAAGGCAATTGAACTGGGGGAAGTGGCACCAGGGGTGACGATCGACAGACACAGCAAGACTCGGTCGCCCGTTTTTAGGCCGTGCGGGATTGGGACATCGAGTGCACTGCTGCTCAGTAGAGTCGAGGCGTGGCTGGTGCCGCAGATGCGTACTACATGAGTGGCGGCTGTCTCGCTTGGTGCTGTATGGCCGGTGACGCTCCAGCTTTCAGTGAGCGAATTTTCGTCAAGGGTTGCGATGGGGCCACTCGCGACTTGGCGGGTGAATCCATTCTGGTCGGCTTGGTAGTTGATTGTTTCGGAGATGCCTGAGCTTGGGTGCGGGCGTTCGATTTGAAAGCCGTCGCCAGCTGTCTCGTTGACGCCGGTCGCGTAACGAAGGTCGCTGCGAAGCCGATCCTTGATCAAGCGATCGCGGGCGACTTGCAGTTCAGACGGGGAGGTTTCAAGTAGGTTGGTCGAAATCACAACGCTGGCGGCCAAAGCCGACATCAATACCATCGCGGCGAGCAATGCCGTGATCAATTCAATCAAAGAAAAGCCGCGTCGCTGTGTTGCGATGTGCCGTGAGAGAGGGGTCATGGTGCGACTCCCGTCTTCATTCCGCCAGCTCGAATTGTTGGGTCGCCGACACCGACGTCAGAACTGCTGACGCCCGTGCTCGGCCCGCTCCCGCTTGTGCTCGGCCCGCTCCCGCTTGTGCTCGGCTCAGGTAATCCGTTGTCGTTTCGAGTGACGGTGGTGATTCCTGTTCCGTTGGCAATCGTGACGTCAAATCGGTGCTCTCCAGAACGTAGGGTCACGCGGCCCTCGTTCAGAGGAACGCTGTCGACTTGTGGGACGCCTTCAAAATCAAAGGCCAAAGTTGTCTGGGAATCAAAATTTGCGATTAGTTCAAAAGAGTCGTCGTATTCATCTGGAAGCGAAACAAAAATGGGATCACCGATGCGTTCAGCGAAATCAACGGACTCGCATTGGTAGGTCGCCGCCTCGTTGTCACAACTCAGAGTGACCGAGCGGCCTTGATTGATGGCAACGGATCGAATGTAGGTAATGTGGGCGGCCAGTCGGTGAGCTGCCGTTTCTAATTGGGTGACCCGCAGTGATTCAGCAAACTTTGGTGTCGCCACGGCCGCTAGTAACCCGACCAGCATTACAACAAGCACCAGCTCAATCATGCTCATTCCGCGGCGATGAAGTGGCATGGCAAGTTCGCAAATCAGCGGGCAAAGACTCAGGTGAACGCACTCAACCGTACGTCAAAACTGATCCTCGCGGCCTGGGATTGCGGTCGGTGTCGCAGGGCCGCACGCCGCAAAATCGTTACAGTCGGTATTGCCCAGACGATGGTGCGTGCAGCGATGGTGCGTGCAGCGATGGTGCGTGCAGCGATGGTGCGTGCAGCGATGGTGCGTGCAGCGATGGTGCGTGCAGCGATGGTGCGTGCAGCGATGGTGCGTGCAG
>JAQWPZ010000282.1 GCA_029245125.1 Rubripirellula sp. | reverse complement strand
CAGGCAGCGGAAACTGCTCCCACAACACCGACTGCAACGTCGCCAGCGGGTAGGATTTTTGTAGTCCCCCGGATGACACTTTTCACTCCGTCGCGTTCCTCGGCGACGTCACCGGGACTGGAAATCAAGATGCCGATGGTCTGCCGTGAGTCGCTCATGGGCAGTCGAGAAGATTCCGAAGGTGCTGTCGTTTCTGCTGACCGTCCGAAAGCACCCCCCTTCCGGAGGCCCCCCTTCAAGAGGGCATCCGCGTGAGAAATCAAGCAGACCAATACGCAACAAGGACGGAAATCCAAACGCCGCAGTTCTAGACCAAGTAGGCCGGACCAGGGCGCGAAGCGATGCAGTTCCGGCAAAAGCAAACGCAAAAGCAAAAGCAAACCAGCTTCGCGAGGACCGGCGGCTAGCGCCACTCCGCTCAGTACGAATGCTGAACAAGATGGTATTTTGCTGAGAGTCGTCTTTGCCTCAGTGGAGTCGTGAGCTCGCGATGTTTCTGTGTCGGTGCTGGCAGGCACAGACGCGGAGAATCAATCCTGAAGAATGAACGGAGTTAAGTGGGAACGCGAATGCATTGGCGTCCTTGGGGTGCTGCTGCCGTTCCAGCATTTCAATGGACTGGCATTTCAATGGACTGGCCAAGCCCGAAATAGTTTTTCGAAGTCTGTTTTTCGCGCGTCTAAAGAAATCGTTTTCTGGGCCAAGATGCGATAGACTTGCGTTGGTTCACCTATTTTTTTTTTCGAAACAGATTCAGAGATTGCCCCCATGCACCATTTCGCATCGATTCGCCTGACCGCTGCGGTGGCGGCGCTTAGCATCGCAACGGTAGCCGTTGCCCAAACCAAACAGCCTCGCATCGGTGATGCTTATCTTCCTCCTGATGCCGTCGCCACAATTGCCTTAGCCGTGAGTGACACGATGGCGAGTCCAGCCGCCGAACTGTACCCAACCGAAGTCGCCGATGCTTGGTGCGAACAAAACTTTGGAATCCCGGCACGCGACATCAACCAAATCCAAGTGGTCGTAGGAGAAGTTGGGCCGAACGGACCGATGGGGGGAGTCGTGATCAGCTTCAACTCCGATTTCGATGCCAGCGGATTGAACCCACAGTTGGTCAATACACAACAGCCCATCGATGTGGACGGGCATACTGCCTATGAAATCGCGGCGATGCCAGGAATGGTGATGCATGCGAAAGATCCGCGCACAGTCCTACTTGCCTCAGAAAATTATTTAACCGCCATGCTCAGTGCTGCGAAAGAGAACTCGCCAGGAGAACTCGCCAAAATGGCCGCGTCCATCCCTGACACGGGAACACTGATCGCGGTGACCTTAATCGAGCCGGTGCGGCCAATCATCAACGGCCTGATCCAAATGCAGACCGAACAGATTCCAGCCCCTTTCAGAAACTTCACCAGGATTCCTGATTTGATTGATGTGGTTGTGATGCGACTCGACATCCAGAACCCTGAGGAAGGAATGAAGCTAGTCATGGTGGCAGGTGATGAGGCAAAAGCCGACGAATGTCTGGCCACGATGAAGCAGGGGATGCAAGCGGCTCAGCAAATGGTTCTCGCCCAGATGAGTCAAGGAATGAATCAGGATGACCCCGTTGGGAAAGCGACCGGCCAGTACATGCAGCGTTTGAGCGATCACTACGTTGAAATGATGACCCCGACTAAAAATGGTTCACGTTTGACAATCAACGCGGAGGCATCACAAGGCCTGGCGGTGCAGGGTGTCTTGGTCGGCCTGTTACTACCGGCTGTGCAAGCAGCCAGAGATGCTGCCCGACGCATGAGTTCGTCGAATAACATGAAGCAGATCGGACTGGCAATCCACAATTATCATTCGGTTTATAAAGAGCTGCCACAAAACATTACCAGCGAGGACGGCACGCCTCTGTTGAGTTGGCGGGTGGCAATCTTACCCTTCATCGAAGAAATGAATCTCTACCGAGAGTTTAAATTGGACGAGCCATGGGATAGCCCGCACAACATCAAACTGATGGACAGAATGCCGGCGCCTCTCAAGCATCCTGGAATTCCCACCGCAGCTGGAACGACAGTCTATCAACGCCCTGCGGGAAAAAATTTCATGCCCGCCAACGGGAAATTAAGATTCAGGGACGTGACCGACGGCCTCTCGAACACCATCATGGTCGTCGAAAGTCTTGGCCAAGGTGCAGTGCAATGGACCAAACCCAGCGACATCCAACTCGATATCGATCAACCCCTCGCTGCGCTCGGAGATGGGACCCGAGCGGGATTCCATGTGCTGCTGGCTGATGGTGCCGTGATTTACCTGACAAATGCCATCGAATCCGACGTTTTCAAATCTCTATTAACACGTAACGGTCAAGACATCGTCGATTTTTAAACCTCGCAAACCAGCGAGTGTGTTGTCTTTGAAAAAGCCGCTACCCGTTTGCGCCTGGGAATGAGCGCCTGGGAATGAGCGGCTGGGAATGAGCGGCTGGGAAGTTGATAAGAGCATTTCCTTCGCGTCAGGATTCTTCCCAGACGCTCTGCTCCACCAGACGCTCTGCTCCACCAGACGGCTTCTTCCCCGTTGCACCGACAACCAAGACTTTCGATCGTCAGTAAATCTAACCGTTTGGTTTCTCGTCGACGTTCCATCCGGGCGTGCTGATTTTTCCGTAGTACGGATAATAGTCCCAATCCACTCGGCCTCCGACGACTCGCGGGTCACCCGTCTTTTTCAAATGGTCGAAGAGTTGGCGACGAAGCGTTGCCTGTGTCGCCAGCATCGCCGAAGATCCTGCCAGGTTCACCATTTGATGTGGGTCGCTGCTCAGATCATAAAGTTCTTCAGCGGGTCGCATTCCAAATGCCAAGGCAGCGAGGTGCGCGACACCATCTTTGTTAGCCTGTTCCATCATGAATGTCTTGGTCGGTGATGTATCAATTTCACCGTACGGGATCGAGCGGGCGCAGACACTCGGGTCTGGCGACCCCGAAGGCCAGCGGGTCGATTCAAAATTGTGGATGTAGAGATAGTCTTTCGTCCGAATCGCGCGGCATGGATAACCCTTCCCACCTTTTCGGCAACCGTCATGACGCTCCATCGCGATGAAGGCCGCAGCTCGGTTTCGAACGGTCTCATCTCGGAAAACCCCCAACAAACTTTTCGCGGTCATCATTTCCGGCGGCTTCAGGCCGGCTGCTTCAAGAAAGGTTGGCGCTAAGTCGCTTAGATTGACAAACGTGGTAACGGTCCGGCCTGGGTTTTGAATTCCTTTTGGCCAGCGAATTGCCAGTGGAACGCGTGAGCCTGCGTCGTAGAGACTCGCCTTGGCCCGTGGGAATGGCATACCGTGATCACTCGTCACAACGATGATCGTATTGTCGAGCTGACCGCGATTTTCCAATGCGACGATTGCGCGTGCAACCATCTTGTCAAAACTCTCAACTTCCACGAGATAATCCAAAAGATCGTTTCGCACAATTTCATGATCAGGAAAAATCGGCGGCACGACGACCTTGGCAGGATCCTTGCCAGTCAATTTCCCTGAGCCTGCTTGGAAAGAACGATGAGGTTCAGAGGTTCCCAGCCAGAAACAGAATGGCTGGTCGTCGCCAACATTTTGAAGAAAGTCTTGGAAGTTTGCAGCGTAGTCAGTGGATCGTATGCCAGTGAAGGGTGGATCAAAACGTCGTTCACTGTATCCCTTTCCGGCGGGATTTGTGTTCCGGCCACCGGGTGCCAATCGCCCCGGACTCCATCCTTTGCCGGTGTAACCAACCGAGTACCCCGCCTCTCCCAGTAACTCGGTATAGGTCGCAAACTTTGCCGGCAGCGTGCTATGAATGTTGCCTGCTTCTTCTAAACGCCAAATGTGTTGACCAGTGAGAATTGCTGATCGCGAAGGCCCGCAAGTCGGAGCGTCACAAAAAGCATGAGTGAAACGCAGACCCTCCCGAGCAGTCCGGTCAAACGCAGGCGTCTGCACAATCGGATCACCGTTCGCACCTGTGTGAGCGTAACTTTGATCGTCAGAGATGCAAAACAGAATATTCGGGCGGTCCGCAGCTGACGAGGTTTCAGAACGTTCGATGCAAACCAACGCCACCGCGAAAACAACGAATAAAAATTGAATGGTACTGTTGTTATTCTTCATTATTGAACCTTGGATAAAAGCCCTTTCCCGTGGGTTATTTTCCCGTGCAGCTTCGCTTCGTAACTTTGTCACAGTTTTCGTGAACGAATGAGATCCGACCCTGCTTCTAAAAAACAACCGTTAGTGATCAACACTCTACTTTTGGTCAAACTTGCGAAAACTGATTGTTTCGTAATTTTTGGCAGGTCGGGCACGACCCACAAACGTTTATTTTGGTCGATTCCTTACCTGATCACCAGTCTCTGACACGCCGCCTCCAGGGAATTGCAACAGAACAGGCGATTAAATAGGTCCCGGTATTCTTGGAAACAGATGCCGGGTAGCTACCTTTGGTGGTTCGCTGCTTCGACAGATAAGCAAGGAAACACAAATGCGACTGGTTCTAAAACTTCTACTTTGCTTCGTTGGGTTATCGCTTGGCACAAACGCTGCACAGCGTCCGCATCTTGTCTGGATTGAAGCGGACGATCTGATGCCCCGATTCATGAACGAGCTGGCGAGGGGTTTGGCCTAACGCCCAACATTGACCGCTTGGCAAAAAATGGTGCTCATTTCCCAAACGCCGTTGCTCAAGGCCCCATGTGTGGGGCTTCATGGAACGGGTTGCTGACCAATCTCTATTCACACAACCTTGGCTTCTACCGCAACGGCCACTTGCGCTACCTACCAGAAGAGACCTGGACCGTTCCACCAATCCTGCAGAAAGCGGGTTACCAAACGGCCTCTATCGGAAAATCACATATCCAGGCGTCGGCGGATCATCCGAGAGCGAGTAAAGCGGAAGCGTTACGCAGCTATGGCTTTGACTATGCCCGATGCACCGGCGGGCGATACGCCCTTTGGAAAGCGATTAAGGATGGCAAACCTGTTGATGAAGTACCATTCATTCAACATCTAAAGAACCGAGAAAAATACGACCAGTTTGTGAAAGACAACACCAGTTTTGGCAACCTCATCACAATGGAAAATGACATCGATTATTTGGATGGTTATACCGCGCAAGTCGGAGTCGAATGAATCACGCAAGAACGCGATGCTGCGAGGCCCTTTTTCCTCTGGTTCAATTTCTGCCCGCCCCAATGGCCCCTACGATGTTCGGCAGCGATGGTATGACAAGTTTGAAAATCTAAGCATTCCGCGACCAAAAACAGATTCGGTTGGACACGAAGTGCCTGAGGTGTTGCTGAAAGATAACAAGCCAACTAAAGGTGAAACGCGAACCACGAAAGATCGACTGGCCGGGCGGCAAACGTCGCATTCATGGACGCCCAGATAGGACGCCTCCTTGAGGCGTTGGAGGAGAAAAGTGCCTTGGAGAATACGGTCGTCGTTTTCTTCTCCGACCACTCCATCTTCCTCGGGAATCACGGACGCATGAGCGAGGGCACCTTGTTTGAGGAAACGTTGAACGTGTCCATGATTGTGAGCTTTCCAAAGCGTTTCCCAAGTCATCAGATCAATTCGCATCCGATGGAGATGATCGATCTAGTGCCAACAACCTTCGAGCTGGCTGGTGTGAATCAGCCGAATGCCGTAGCGAAAAATGGCTTCAGCATTGTTCCGTTGCTGGACGGAAAACCTTCCAACGGCAGAAAATACGCTTTTTCAGAGATCCTCGACGCACAGTCGGCAACCGATGGTCGTTCTCGTTTTATCCGCTGTGATGAGAGGGAATTCCTCTACGACCATGACACCGATCCGTGGGAAATGAAGAATGCAGTGGACAAGCTCCCGGATGTTGCAGCCAGGCTGCGTCGCTCCATCCGGCAGTGACTGCTCGAGACCGGCCCAGTTCATCCACCAAAAACATTTTGATTCGCAGGGATTTTGAGCAGCGGAATCGAACACGACGAGAAACTTGACTGGTCTGTCACTGGGGGTTAGAACGTGACACTACCGGAGGTTTCGTCCAGCTCGCCCAGTAGCAGCCTGCGAGCATCGAGGTTTGGCAAAGTCGTATTTTCAGAACGGGTGCCTAGGCCAGAACAATGACAACTCGTTCTACTTGCACGCCGCCTCCTGTCGCAGTCGTACCGCCCAATCGCGAAACATTTGCCAATCGCGAAACACCGAACAATTCGCTTCAATCGCCAGCCGGGGAAAAACCTTCCCCAGAAAGCCGAGCTGGAGTTGGTTTTCTGTTTTCGCTGGTGACGCACTTAACGCTGGCCCTCATCTTGTCATTCATTGTGTTTGTTCCGAAGGATCCGTCATGGCTGACGATCCAACTGAGCAACGTCGCAATGGCTGACGCATCTCCAGTGCAGTTCGTCGATTTATCCCTTAACGATCTTGCTGCTTCAGAAATTGAAGTCGACGAGTCGCTTTCGTTGACCCCCTTCGATCTGGATGACATTTTTGCGCAGGAGCAACTGAACCGTTTGGTGGCGGAACTTTCGGGTAACAACGCATCAGAAGGCGGGCAGCAGTCCGAAAATGGGGCCGAGGCACCACAAGTGCCCCAACAAGACCGCCCGGTTCGTTTTTTCGGAACGCAAGCTTACGGAAACAAATTTGTTTACGTTTTGGACATCTCAGGCAGCATGCAGGGAAGAAGGCTGCTGAGAGCTCAACGAGAGCTTTTGAAATCAGTGCGGGCGCTACCCGCGGACAACCTGTTCCATGTCGTCCTATTCAACGAAGGTGTTTTTAATTTTGCAAACACGCCAAGTTTGCGTCAGGCTACGCGAGCGAACAAAATGCTCCTCGAACGATGGATCGCAACCGCTGCTGCGCGAAGCGGCACACTCCCCGGTCCCGCTTTGAAGATCGCGGGTGATTTGAAACCTGATCACGTCTTTTTTTTGTCCGATGGTGACTTCGAAGTTCGAGACGGGCCGCAGGGAAGCGGACAAGGATTGGTTGATTTCTTGCTCGGGCCAGGATTCGTGAGAGCAAATCCGTTTCAGGCGGCACCAATCGACAACTACGTCTCAAAAAGCATCTTGGATGGCTACGCTCCCGACATCGTGATTCATACCTTCGCCTACGAAAACATGGCGGGATTCCAAACACTAAAGACGATTGCAGAGGATACGGGTGGCACCTGTCGTTTCATCGCTCCGATACGATGAAGCCAAGGAAACGCCGACTCTCTTGCCGGAGGTAAGCTCGCAGGCAAAATTTGCCCATAGGCCAAACCAAAGTGTCGCGAACTATCAGCACGCTTCTTCTGCCGGAGCGGCATCGCGGCACACCTGAATCCGGCCTGCTTGTTGTCACCTGGTCTGTGGAACTGAACGGATCGGCGATAGCCGCCAGCCCGTTCCTTGATGTGCAGAATCCGTTTTGCAGATTCCGATTTGCAGATTCCGATTTGCTTGGGGCTGCCTTTCATCAACTCACCTTTTAGTTCGATGAAAAACAGGGAGCCCCTTGCCTGAAGATTGGCAACTCAAAATTCCTGCACGCTTAACTTCCCGAAAGCGAACCTAGCAGCCGCTCGCATTATTGCTATAGTTGTGAGCCTCAATCGCCATCTTGCCGATTAGTGCGGAACGAGGATGCAGGAAGCCCAGCCCCATTGGTCAGGTTCGGCAACGCGTCATTGTTAAACGCGAAGCGCACGGACGTAGGTTCGGCAACCTTGTCGGATGAAACAACCAAGCCTTCACCATCAATCATCGCTTCCGCAGCGTGAAAAACATTATCGCTGCCAGCAATTTCGAACGAGTCAGGCGCCGCCTGATCGCTTGTTGTCAGCCCGGCAGAACCAGTCATTTTTAATCGAATCGCTCCCCCCTGCACAACACTCGATTCATACTGTGGACCGGAAGCGATGAGGTCTTTTCCGTAGTCCTGCGACAGCGCCAATAGGGCGAGTCGCCGACCGACCTCTTGTTTATTTTTGGGATGGATGTCGGTTAGGTTTGCAATGTCCATGGTGACAGCCATGCCTGTCTTGTCGAGTGACAGCGTATCGAGCTGGGCCTCGCGGAGAAACGCAGAATTGACGCCGCGATAATTGAATGGCGAGATTTGTACGTAGTGGAAAGGAAACGAATAACCAAACGCCGCTCTCCACTGCGTAATCATCATTGAAAACAAGTCACAATAGCTTCCGGCCCGCTGCGTATTACCTTCCCCTTGGTACCACACGACACCGCGAATACGAAACTTTCGAAGCGGATGGATCATCCCGTTATAAAGTCGTGTCGGTATTTTCTGGTCCGGCTTTTGAGGCAACGTATTGGCTTGTTTAAGTTCGCGTGTATAGCCGAGTTTTTGCAAGCCTGCTGCCGGCGTCCACGCTTCCGCTGAGGTTCCTCCCCAAGATGAATCGATGATTCCGATTGGAACCTGCAACTCTTGATGAAGCTCCCTCGCGAAAAAATAAGCGGTTGCGGCAAACGTTGGTACGGTCTTGGGAGTGCAAGCTGACCACTGACACTTAGCCGGAGGAATTCCATACATCGAAATGCCAGCTTCGACATCCTCCAGCGGTTGAATGCTGCTGAAGTTACCCGCCTGGAACAACCGAATTTCCGGATGAACCGCGCTGGCGATTTCTTGTTCGTAGTTTTTGATTCCGGTGTAGGCACCGGAAATCTTAATGAGGGGCATTTCCATATTTGATTGCCCAGACCCGATCCAGACCTCACCAAATAAGATATCGTCAAGTTGAATTCGATTGTTCGCAGAAACCGTGATCGAATGTGGCCCGCCCGCCTTGCCAGTTCGGACGGCAAGCTGCCACGCTCCTTGCTCGTCTGCCTTGACCGAATTGATGCCGTCGACCCAATCACAACTGACGGTAACGGTCTCCCCTGGATCAGCCCAGCCCCAAAGCGTTACCTCCGAATCTCGTTGTAGCACCATGTGAGATCCGAGGATCTTTGGTAGACGCACATCCGCCCAACAGGGGAGTGCAACCACCAGAAACAAGAGAAAGCTGAATTGACGATTCATGGAATCTCGGAGGACAGTGACAACAGACTTCGCACATCGCAATTTCCAAACTGCGAAAATCGTTGCACGGAAGAATGGCATGAAGAAACGAAACACGGTCAAATGATCGAGGCCAGATCGCAAAGGTGTGTTACCTAATCAAGATCATCAGCCTCGATTGTGGAGCGTTTGTGCTGCCCCGTCCAGAACCAAGCGATGGGACCAAAAATAAAACAACAAACCCCATCGGCTAACAGGATCAGAGAGATCCACTTGCTAATTTCCAACCCAAATTCTCCGTTCTTAAGCAGGATTTGGGAAACGCCCCAGACAGCCGCAGCCATGGCGACGAACATTCCTGACAGGAGGTAGCATCTCAAATTCCACCGATTACGCTTTGTCCGCAAATCGACGACAGATTCAGAACGCGAGCGTTTGCCGTCCGCTGTAGCCTTCGCATCAGCTAAGGTCGATTCCGGAAATGCCTGATAGGGGTTGAGATTCATCATTTACGTCGATAACACCATTTAGCGATAGGAAGCGTTCCTGAATGCCAAAACAAGGGTTCACATGAACTATTCAAACCTATCTGGCGAGTGTATCACCCGCCAATCGGCTAGGTATACAACTTTAACCTCATAGCTCCCGCTTTTTCAACAACGATACTCCCACGCCTGAATCATCGATTGATCATTCTTTCCCGCGTAGTTCCTGAAGATCGCGGCCTGAAAGAATTTGCAGTCAATCTCGCATCCCTTGCTGAGCACTACCAACGCCCAAGCAGCTTGCTGGCAGGATGAGAGATCGAATCATCTCGCGGCCCATTCCTCTTGCTTCGGTAGCCGCACTCGCGGACAAAATGCTCCGCAAACAGTATCACCCTGTATCGACAACAAACTGCCCCCACGTCATCCCCCACGTCGCAGCCAATCTGCGGTCAATCCTCGGACCTGGCGGCCCCTAAATTATTCGATATTTACAACTTGCCGTCGCGCCCGATCGCCATGGCCACTTTCTCCTTCAAGCCTCGGCCCAACTTCCCTTTTCCCGACTAAATAGGCAGCGTTTGGTAATGGAGTGCGAGTTGTTCAGGAACAACATTCCCGACGGGGATCTGCATGGTTGATTCGCCGTAAAGCACCCGCGCTGCAAGCTGCCCATCGGCAAATGCGATTAGACAATGATCGGCTCGGAGACTAAACGATGCGTCTTGCTGGACCTCGTTAGGCCGATTCGTAACCCTCGCGTTCTCGCCATTCGATGTCACTGATATCACCGCGTCACGGGAGGCTGCCAACGTCGAATCGCCACCTGACCAAACCCCCGCAACACTGCGACTGACCTAAGAATTCACGGCACCAAAATCCAGGATCATGTAGCAACGGTTACTTCAATGAGTTCAAGGTCGATTTCCTCGCTGGCAGCCAAGCAACAATGATTCGCTTCTGAGGAATTCCAGGCAACCGCAATGATGCGAATGTTAAACCCCATTCACGCAGTGTCAGCTTGAACCACAAAGGCTGAGACTAAACGTTTGCTCATGCAAGTATCGCTCGCGCCACATTTCCATAAACATCTGTCAGACGATAATCACGTCCAGTGTGACGAAAGGTCAGCCGCTCGTGATCGAGGCCTAATAAGTGCAGCAAGGTTGCGTGCAAATCGTGAATGGTGAATCGATCCTCAATCGCATAGTAACCATAGTCATCTGTTCTTCCGTACCGAATCCCAGACTTCACCCCGCCGCCCGCCATCCACATCGTAAAACCCTCCGGGTGATGATCCCGCCCTGGTTCTGCATTACCAATCTGGACCGTGGGCGTACGTCCGAATTCGCCGCCCCAAATAACAAGCGTATCATCGAGCAGACCTCGCTGCTTCAGATCAATCAGTAATCCCGTGATCGGCTTATCGATTTGCCTGACATTGATTTCGTGCCCTCGCTTTAAATGGGTGTGCTGGTCCCATTGCTCGTTGTTAAAGGGCAAGGAATTCGCATGACTCACTTGGATGAAGCGAACATCCCGTTCGGCGAAACGTCGGGCAAGCAGACATTCCCTACCAAAGTTGGCAGTGTCTGGATCATCCAACCCATAGAGCTCCCGCGTTGCTGCCGACTCTTGCCGTATATCCATCGCCTCTGGTGCCGCTGATTGCATACGAAACGCCAATTCAAATGATTGCAGTCTGGCGTCTAATTCGGTGGGATTGATTCCGTCAGCTTTCCGCACATCATGAAGTTTCCGCAATAGTTGGAGTTGAAGTCGCTGTTGAGTTCGATTCAGATTTGCGTTCTCCAAGAACTCAAATCTCGCATCCTTGGCGGCAGCATTCGGGTATCCCGGTGTCCCGAGTGGCACTCCCGCGTAACGTGCCGGCAAGAAAGCACTACCGAAGTTATTTACCCCTCCATGCAGCGATGTTGGACAGATGGTCAGAAATGTTGGCAGGTTATCGTTGGCCGACCCCAGTCCGTAGCTGACCCATGACCCCATGCTTGGCCGTAGTTGCGATTCGTCACCCGTGTGAAGCTTCATGCAGGCACCACCATGCGCTACGTTCGTCTCGCACACCGAGTGAATCATGCACATCTCATCGGCAACTTGCGGCAGATGTTGCCACAACTCACTCATCGGAATTCCCGACTCTCCGCAAGGACGGAATTTCCAAGGACTTCGCATCAATTTACCGCGATCTGCGAAGGTCACGCGTGATCCATCAAACGGAAGTTCTTTTCCGTCATCACGATCCAGTCGAGGCTTTGGATCAAACAGATCAATGTGAGAAGGACCGCCATGCATAAATAGAAAAATCACTCGCTTTGCCGATGCAGGAATTCTTGCGCCAGCCACGGCCGGATTTCCAGCACGAACATTCTCGTTTCTGTCGAGCATGCTCGTCAGCGCGATTCCGCCAAACCCGAGACAAATTCGATTCAACAGATTCCGGCGATTGGTGGTTCGATCAATCAACATGAATGAACTCACTGGAAAGAAAAAGCGAATGGATCATGGCAGCCCATACGGATTGCTCCGATATCGCGTCTGAGCCGCTAAGTGTGCTGAAATCGTTTCGAAATTCTTCAAGAGCTTCGCATTCACCCGCTGTCGCCGGCCGTTGAAAAAGGCGCTGATAGATAGCAGTGATTCGACTCTGGTCATCCCTAAATTCGCTGATCATCGTACCCGCGAGGTTCCGTGCTTGTTGCATGACCATTGGATCATTCATCAGAAGTAATGCTTGGGTTGGTACAGTGGTGTTGTTGCGACGGCCGACCGGCGTGGTTGAATTCGGAAAATCATAAAGCACCAAAAACCGGTTGGTGTTGCACCGAATGATTGGTAAGTGAACCGACCTTCTGCGAAAGCCACGGTAAGCGGCTTCGTTCGACTGCAAATCAGCAGGAGAGGGATCTTGGGCTTTCACCGTTAACGGTGCTCCAACGAGATCGAATTCCAAGCTGCCGCCGTGCAATAGCAAGCTGTCGCGAATCGCTTCTGCTTCAATTCGTCGCCGTGCCACTCCCTGGAAGCTGTGTTGTGGATTCTCCGACTGCCCTTGTTGATAGGTCGCGGAGGTAACGATCAGACGGTGCAAAGCCTTCAGGGACCAATCGTGTCGAATCAGCTCTGATGCCATCCAGTCGAGTAATTCAGGGTGGGAGGGCCGCGAACCTTGCAAGCCGAAATCATTGGTGCTGCGGACAATTCCCACCCCAAAATGCCAATGCCACAAGCGATTCACAATCACACGAGCGGTTTGCCCTCCGGCACCAGAATCAAGGTCAGTCATCCAGGCTGCAAGCTGCAGTCGACCACTCTCCGTTGGCGGGATCGAATATGGCAGAATCCCTGCAGCATCTTTCAAATCGCTTGTCGAAGAAATCTCACTCGGGAAACCGCGAGCCACCTGCTGCCCCAATTGCAGGTGACTGCCCCGGATGTGAATCTGAATATCCTGCGAGACACCCTCGGTTGCCGACATTACCTGGCTCGGTTCGGGCCGATTCCGCTGCAACTCAACCAGCTGTTTGTTGAGTTGATCGAGCTGATCAAGTTGTGCAATGACCAACGTAGTCTCAGTAACCTGGATCAACCGAATCTTATCGATGTGTGACATCAGCGGTTCAGATTCGATCCGCAACTTGTTTTTGCCCGAATTCAGAACAACAGTTCCCTCGGAAAACCATTGTTGATGTTCAGGCATCCAGCCACCGGTGGTGTTCGCGATCGCATTTTCCTTGACAACCGTTCCGTTCAGTATGATGTTAGCCGGCCTGGAATCTTGAGCCGCGTACCGCAATTGCAAACGGTAGGGACCATCCGCCGCAATCTCAACTTCGTATTCCACAAAATTCGATTGCGGGCCCTGATCAGAAATGATCCCAATTCCTTGGCCATACCCATCACTCAGGCTTGCAACATTCCCAGTGCAGAAATCCTCCGCTTCCCATTGCTGAAATTCGACGGCTGCTGTTTCAAACTGACTTTCAATTTCTGTTTGTAAGCGATTCCGCTGTTCAGTGACGCTTGAGATTTTTTGTTCATATGCAAAAATGGATTCTCGATCTGCTTGAGTGAGAATCACTTGGTCTTCAAGCTTGGTACTGTGGAAAATACCTGCTAAGGCGTAATAGTCTCGCGTCGAAATCGGGTCAAACTTGTGGTCATGGCAGCGGGCACAACCGAGCGAGAAAGCCAGGAAAGCTTTGCCGACCGTATCAACTTGCTCGTCAACAATATCAGCCTGTTTCTTGATTTCATCTTGCTCGGCGAGGATTTTGGTTCCAAGCGCTAAGAAGCCCGTCGCAGTAATCCGTGCGTTTCTGCGGAGGCTGTTATTGATCGGAGTAGCGATGACGTCGCCTGCCAATTGCTCGTGTACGAATTGATCGAAGGGTAGGTCGGCGTTGAAACTGCTAATGACATAGTCGCGGTAACGCCACGCAAGAGGGTAGAGATGATTTTCGTCTCCACCGTTTGAATCCCCATACCTCGCGACGTCCAACCAGTGCCGTCCCCAACGTTGTCCGTACATCGGCGAGGCCAGCAGGCGGTCGACCAAGCGATCCCAAGCACCCGGTCGAACGTCGTTCAAAAACTGGGTGACCTCGTCCGGTGTCGGAGGCAAACCAAGCAGATCGTAGTAAACCCGTCGAATCAACTTGCGAGAATCAGATCGGGCGACCGGGCTGAGGTTCTGTTTTTCGAGTTTCGCAAGCACAAACCGATCGAGCGGATTCTCGATCCAGTCTTGTTGGCGGACTCGGGGTGGTTGGGGACGCACGAGTTTGTTGAAAGACCAATGGCGCGTCCACTTTGCACCTTCATCAATCCACCTTGTCAATTGTTCGATTTCGCCAGCGGACAGGGGAGGTCCGCTCTCAGCAGGCGGCATACGATCACTGCCGTTTGATCTCACCCGATTGATCAATTCACTGTTTGCCGATTCACTCGCGATGATGGCAGCGGCCCCAGACGCCGCCGGAGAGGTCGCACTGGCTTGCAAATCGAGCCGCAACTCCGCTTGCCGCTCCTCGCTATCGGGACCGTGACACTCATAACAGCGACGCGAAAGCAACGGGGCAATGTCGTTGCCATATTCAACTTGCCGCCCAACATTCTCGTCCGCATAGCAAAATCCCACCGCGGAAATCGCGATCAAAAGAATCAAAGTTTTGCCGGCTGCCATCACTGGGGTCTCCTTGAGAGATGCACCATCTTAATGGAATGCCAGGCGGTGACGAGAAAGAAGCAAAACGGCAGTGAAACCGGGGGAATGGCTACAAACAACCCCGTTGAATATTTCCGAACATGAGATTGTTATTGTCCTTGGCTGGCAGACCGGTCACGACCTCTGGCATTGGCATCAAGCCGAATCGCCACCTATTCCAAACGACACCAGAAAGCAGATGGAGGGTCAGGCAATCCACATCAATCGCTACTACGCGTGCCGCCGCAAACGACAATCCATAGCGATCAAAAACGATGGCAGGAAAACGGAGGAAGCAAACAATCCGTATCCCTCATAACGCCATATCAAAGAATGGGGGCATTCCAGGGGGAAAGAAGAGCTCGCAGGCTCGAATAACTAATGAACCCGCAAAAGCTACCGCATGAAGGCTGCAAATACTAAGCGACATTTTGGCGAAATGAGCCACCACTTTGCTCGGTCATGCGTTCACGGCACCACCTGAACACGGCCTGATTGATTTCAGGACAAGATATAGTACGCAAGACTGGTAGCCATTTGGCATGTCCAACGATTGCCCAGACCACAAACAGATCAAAATCCCCAAACAGGCATTGGATTCCAACAAGGTCCCCAATATTGAGTTCAACACAATTCAAATCAATTTGTGATCGATGACACTCCCGCTATCCCCCTGGCGAGCAATCTGGTTTTCAACGTGGAATTGTGAACGCAGCAAGCAGAACGGGGCATTTGCACCCAAGCGAAGTCCGTTCAAAGCGTTTGCGGATCGTGCAGAATGTAACAATCGCAACTCTCGTGGGTTTCATGCTGTTTCGGTTAGGCCACCCAATTAGGGGCTGTATCGAAACTGTGTTTACCTGCTCGCTGAATCCGTCGAAAAAAGCCCGACAACGACTTTCGTCATGTCTCGGAACGAACCGTATGCCGATGAGCGAAAGTACATGGGGATCCCCCGAAATGAACTTGGCGATTGAACATGACTGAAACAAACGATCAAGCCGATAGCGACTACAAAGTCACCCATTTAAAGAGGCTGTCGTGGAGCAAGGGTGTAAGCGAGGCCGCGATCAAAGAGATCGCTGAAATCGGCCAATATGTTCAAATTCAGGATGGTGAGTATGTCCATCGTGCAGAAGAAGAACTAACAAAAGTTTTGTTTGTGATCAGTGGGCGACTACGGGCGACCGCTCTCGATCTATTTGGCAAGCAGGTACTTGAACGTCCCCTCCTTCGCGGCGCGGTATTCGGTTTATTTTCGATTGCCCAGCCCGAACAGGCGAACACGAGCCTTGTCGCAACGGAGCCCAGCACTGGCATTCAGCTGGGAATGAACCAACTGCTTGACTTGATGTCAAAGCATCCTGACCTGCAAATGAGCCTGTTCCGCTTGGCGGCAAACGTCGTCCGCCAAATCGTGATGGTCGATCGGTCCAAAGAACAACCGTCGGTCGTCGGCGTGATTCATCAAACCCCCGCCAGTCGTCCTTTGACGCCACGACTGGTGAAACGATTGATGGAGATCGAAGCCCCACCTTGTGTCGCTGGGGACGACCCGAACTGGCAAGCGATTGATGGAATTCCTTACCGGCTGCTGTTTGAAAACGGCAACATGCTCGACAGCGATCAACGTCGCGCTCAGCTAAAAGAATGGTCGGACCATGGACGAATCTTCATTGATCTAGACACCAATCACGAACTATCTCACCTCGTGCAGCTAGTCTCCTTTGCAGACACAATTTTGTGGTGTATCGAACCGAAGGATGCGGACGCGGCGAGGCAAAAGCTGACACTCCTGCAGCACGAAGTCCCCGGATGGCGTGACAAAATCTGCTTAGTCTGGTTACTTGACACCGAGACAACTGTGTCTCCGCTTAACCCAGATTTGAGCAAGCTAGTCGAACGTGACTTCAAGATTTCTTTCAACGAACCGAAGCAGAATTACGGAAGGCAACTGAAGGGCGGCTTTGAGCGGATCATCCACCACCTCCGTGGCATTCAGATTGGAATTGCTCTGGGCGGCGGAGCTGCTCGCGGGATGGCGCACTTGGGTGTCCTGAATGTCCTGGAAGAAAATGGCATCTACGTTGATATGATCGCAGGCACCAGTGCGGGTGCAATGGCGGGAACTTTGTATGCCTCCGGTATGGATGCTGACCACACGGTCCAATGTTTCAAAAGTGACCTGACGTTGCCCTGGCCCTTTCGCATGCTGCCCGCCGGTGGCTATTGGTACCTCGTTTACAAATACCGCCGCGGACAATTTGATCCGATGCTGCGAAAATATTTGGCGGACAGTCACTTGGAACAGCTTCCGATTCCGATGCTGACAGTCACCGTCGATCTTGTCAGCGGAGGACCAGTGGTCCGGCAAATGGGAGATGCAACCCATGGCATTTTGGAAAGCATCAATCTACCGGGTCTGTCAACGCCGATCATTCGCGACGGCGAGGCGTTAGTGGACGGTGGTTTGGTCAATAATATTCCCGCTGATGTCTTAGTCAGCAAAGGCTGCAATTTCGTGATCGCATCCAGCGTGACGGCGCAGCTAGAGAGAGAGTTCGTCGGTATTCGCGCGGATCAGGAACTCGCCAAACACAAAAACCCCTCGTTACTGCAAGTCATCATGAGGGGTTACCTCGTGCAAAGTTTCAACATGAACTCAGTCGGAGTCCAGCCTGCGGATTTCGTCATCGAGCCCGATGTGACAGCGTTCGATCTCGCAGAATTCTCCCGCGCTGACGAGATGGCCAAAGTTGGTGAGCAGGTCACCTTGGATGCGGTTAATTCCATCAAGAAGCAACTGGCAAAACTTGACAACGCCCTGTTTCCGTACAGCTAAGTAAACAAACTCGCAGCCACTAATACCGCGAACTCGCTGCCAGCCAATCTACGGCAGCTGTTTTGGGTCACAACTTTCTTCCACCGGTACGATTCCGAGCGGTAACATCTCGGTCCGGCACGGTGATCAATGCAACAATTTGTCGATCAGAAATTGATTGGCACTCGTGTACTGCTTCGATTCAGAAACACCCTTGATCAAAAGATGGCATTCCTGACCGACGCCGTCCGCCTTTTCTTTCATCTTAATGCCGTAAACGGGATGATGTATCCCGTGACCCGCGTTTTCGGAGGGCAGTTTCATGTTGCTTCCATACGACATCAACAAGGGCGGATCGTCTTTGCTGACATGATTGAATGGTGAGAACTCGACGTACAAATCGCGGTGCTTCTCGTAATTCATCAAAGCATCTGCGATCGTCGCCTCTCCAACCGCCCGATTGATCATGTTGTGTTTAAGCACGTTTTCACCCAGCCAAGGTTCAATCACTTTTGGATCAATCGATGTCTGTCCACCAGCGACCGCAGCGGCCGTTACCCGGCTGGATTCTCGCAAAATGGGATCTGTTGACTGTGGATCCGCGAGATCGTCATGGCAGAGGATCCACATCGACGTGCAGGCTCCGGCGCTGCCACCAGTCAGCGCGATGCGATCCGAATTGAGATTCCAGTCTTTCGCTTTCGAACGAAGAAATTGGATCGCGCGAGCTGCGTCATGGACCGGTGCGGGCAACGACGCCACCCCTGTCAATCGATATTCAACGGATGCATAAGAGATCCCTTGATCTAAAAAAGGCTGCACATTTGCAGGGCTACGTTTCTTGTTTCCACCGATCCAGCCGCCACCATGAATGTAAACCAATAGCGGTCGCGGACCTTCACCTTCAGCAATCCAAATATCCAACACGTTGGCTGAATGTGGCCCATAGGCAACATTCGCATGTGTTGCTTTGAAAGACGCAGGCTTTTCCTGCGCACTCGCTGAAGCAATCGTAAACAGGATGGTCACGACCAACAGCGTAACGTGTTGAATTTTCATGATCGAGCTTAACAGGGTTGGGGGAAGTGGAAGGAAACTCCGGATGGGTGCAATGCGGGTGCTTTCCAAAACACCACTGCAGTACCGCTGAGTTTAACTGAGTTTCTTTCCCCGCACGTTGCTTCATGATTTTGGGTTGGATCGTAGTCCTCCAGCCACTATCGAAGGGCAATTCCGCGGAAAGCCCCTCCGGGAATCAGAGATTCAGCCCAACCAACCTTTCACACGCATGCTGAAGAACCAACAAAACAAGCAAATCACCCCGATATCGAGTCTTTACCCGCGGCCTCGACCTGCAGAAATGACAAACCGAAACGATTCAGGGGAAGTGGCTCAAATTTGGTATCGCGAATGGTGTTTGTTAGCAACAAATTTGGAATCAGTCACGGAAAACAGCCAAAGCTAAGGAGCGAGACGCCAGCCACCCCGAGGAAAAGCCGGACCGCCCGCAGCGAAGGTATTGACTGACAAACATCGAGAGAAAAGAAGCCCATTTGCACGCGTCTGAGCTACTACAATGACCTCAACTCCCCCGCCTATCCGGATCGAATTTCACGGCGTGCTGGGACGAAGACTGTTCATCAGGAGAGAATTGGGTGCATCGTATCATCAAGACGTTTTTGACCGTCGTTGTTGTGTCACAGGTTGCAATATCCCTTGGCATGCCAACCGCCGCTGCGAAGAATCCAAACGTGATCATTGTCATGACAGATGATCAGGGATATGGCGACATGTCTTGTCACGGCAATCCAACTCAACGGACCCCGAATCTCGATCGCTTACACGCTGAATCGGTTCGCTTCACCGACTTTCACGTCGCTCCATTTTGCACACCGACGCGGGCGGCGTTGATGACGGGCCGCTATCCCGCCCGAACCGGTGCCTACCGGACATCCTCGGGTCGCACGTCGTTGCATCAGCGAGAGAAAACGCTCGGTGATTTGTTCACCCGCAACGGTTACGCAACAGGGGTTTTTGGAAAGTGGCATCTAGGTGATTGTGCACCCTCTCGGCCGATGGATAAAGGGTTCGAACGGAGTGTCTGGCACCGTTGCGGTGGGGTAACACAAATCTCCGATTATTGGACAAATGATTATTTTGATGACACCTACCTGGTCGGTGAGCGTTGGAAGAAATTCGATGGCTATTGCACCGACATTTGGTTTGATGAAGCAATGGACTTCATGACCTCAGTCACAACCGATTCTGGAGGGAGCAAGCCATTCTTTGTTTATCTGCCGACGAATGCTCCGCATGGACCCTATCGAGTGGACAAAAAATGGAAGCAGCCATTTTTAGAAATGGGAATGAGCAACACGCAAGCCAGCTTCAAGGGAATGGTTGCCAATTTCGATTGGAACCTCGGGCGGCTCCTTGAATTCTTAACAGACGAGAGTTTGGCTGATGACACCGTTCTAATTTTCATGACCGACAATGGGACCTCCGCCGGCGCCGTTTTCGACAGGGGCACACGGATCAATGGCTGGCCAATCGATCCGGCTGAAAACGCAAACATGCGTGGCGGAAAGAGTTCAGCCTATGACGGTGGACATCGCGTTCCACTGTTTATCCGCTGGCCCAAGGGCAAGCTGGGCCAACCAAGGGATATTGATACGCTCGCAGCTCACATCGACATCACTCCCACGCTAATCGAGTTGGCTGATCTTCAGCGACCCAACTCTTGGCCAACGCTCGATGGAAAATCGCTGGTTCCTTTGGTCAAAGAGGTCGATGTGGATTGGGCACCAAGAACTCTGCACACCCAGATGCATGGTGGAAATGGTTACAAAAAGCCAGGAGATCCATGGGAAATCGGCACCGCGATGACAAAACGCTGGAGATTAGTCGAGGGCCGTGAACTATATGACATCCTTGCCGACCCGTCCCAACGCAATGACGTGTCCGCGGCGCATCCCAAAATCGTCGCTCAACTCACCAAATCACATATTGAGTGGTTTGATTCTGTTAAGAAGGGGATGAACCCGACGCGGATTGCAGTCGGTTCGGACGTTGAAAACCCAACTGTTTTAACAAGCCAGGAATGGGTGATGCCGCAAGGGGGGCCGCCATGGGCGCGTGCACATGTCGTCAATCGCATGATCGCAAACGGCCCGTGGTGGTTGGATGTCGCGAAACCTGGCAAGTATCACATCTCGCTATCGCGTTGGCCCGCATACTTGAACCAAAGCATCGAATCCAAAGCTGCCTCGATTCAGATCGGCGGGCAATCATTCACCATCGATTTAGAAAATCCGAGCGAAACAGTTACAGCTGATTTCCAGGTGACGCTACCTGCCGGCCCCACTGAACTTGTGACGACGTTAACGGCACCAGACGGAAAGCAACACGGCGCCTACTTTGCAACAGTTCGACGAATCGAGCAAGAAACGCCGAATCAAGTCAGCCTGCTATGGTCGCAATACTGCTTAAGCGGCACGACGCTGAAAATGTCTGTGCATACCGATGCGGACCCCACACGTCCCACCACGTCATCGGTCACGCTCTCCTTCGAAACGCCGACAGGCTGGCAATCCGTCGCGGAAGTCCCTGTTAACTCACTGACGGCAACGGCCGAGTATCGAATCACAAATTGGGACTCAACCGTCGAAACGAATTATCGATTCACTTGCGGGGACAGCGAATGGAATGGGACCATACGATCCGAACCAAAAGCGGGCGGAACACTCAAGCTGATGGCCATCGCCTGCGTGAATGACAAGTATTTTCCGTACGCCGAAGCGGTGTCGCAGATGATCGCACAGAATCCTGACCTCGTCTTTTTTGCTGGCGACCAGATCTACGAGAGCAACGCCGGAGGAGGGATCGTCGAAGCGCATACCGAAGCCGAAGTACCAGAAGCGATGCGGAATTACCTCGCAAAATGGCGTCGCTTCGGTTTGATCTTTCGAGATCTATTGAAGGACCGCCCGTCGATCATGATAACCGACGACCATGACGTTTATGCGAGTGACCTTTGGGGCGATGGTGGTCGACGGATGACCGGCAGTCGCACCACCGGTGGTTATCCGATGCATCCCATGTGGGTCAACGCCGTCGAGCGAACACAGACATGGCATCTGCCTGATCCCGCGAATGTTGGTCCGTGGGGTGACAACATCAACGCCTACTTCACGTCACTCGATTATGGAGGAGTCAGCTTTGCGATTTTAGAGGACCGAAAATTTAAATCGCCGCCATCAGATGTCCTAACCAACGCGATTCCAGATCCTCGCAAGAGCAAGCCAAACCGAACGCCTGAAGTGATTATGGATCCAGCCTTTGATGTCCGCCAACTCGATCGGCCCGGCCTGCAGTTGCTGGGTGCGGTGCAAGAAACTTTCGTCGCAGACTGGGCCGAACGGGTCGCGAAGGAAAAAAAACTAGCAGCCGTTCTGTCGCAATCGCCGATGGTGAATATCGGCAATTACGATGTGACTTACGGCGATATGGACGCGAACGGATGGCCGCAATCCGCAAGAAATCGCGCACTGCGTTCAATTGCGATTTCAAGAGCTGTCATGGTAAGCGGTGATATTCACTTCGGAACATTGCATCAGCATGGAATTGACCAGTGGGGTGATGGGCCATGGGGTTTTTCGCTGCCCGCTTTCGCTTCCAAGCAGAATCGGAGCTGGGGACCAAGTGTCCCCGCTCAAGGTCGTGAGATCGCTGGCATCGCAGGATCGGGGAACCATCACGATCGATTCGGGAACAAAATGACAGTGGCAGGAACAGCTCCCGGGTACAACGGTTACGGCATGTTGGTGTTTGACCAAATCAACCGCAAAATCACGTTGCAACTGCATACGATGGACCAAGACCGCAAACCAAGCAACGAATCGGTTCCGGGTTGGCCGTTAACGATTGATGTGCCGTAATAACCAGTCGGCGCGCAGATACAGAGCGTGTCGTGGTCCCAGTGAAACGCGGACGCTTTGGCGAAGCGAATACGATTTCCCACGCCCACTCCGCTCGGCACGGAGTTGCCAGAAGAAACGGTTCACCAAGTCGTTCGCTTTTGCCAAAACCACCATCAGAGTGTCAGTCATCGCCAGTTCGATTTTCCGATCTTTATAATTCGCTGGCCTCTTCGCTGAACATCACTCATGGAACTCGACGTTGCCCGATTCCCCCGGGGTGCTGGCGTACTCTCAACGTGATCTTCGATCCGAGAGCCGCTACCGATCTCTAGATTCTCGGTCAACGCAACATGAATCGGCCGCAAATCCAATTCCGGCGGGCAATCTTGCAAGGAGGCCTTGTCGTTCAAGAGTCGAGTTTTTGAACGGCTCTCAAAAAAGTACCCGGTCACCTTGTCTTCACGATTGCTCATGCAGGCGATGTGCTGTGCCGTGCATCGTATCCACCAACTCAGGTCGCTTAAGCGTTGGCGACGTTCGGCGAGAAATTTCGAATCGTGCTTGATTGAATGAGGTTCTGCCCCGCTGGGCCCGAAAGTCTGCGATTCATTGACCGGCAGCGACGGAAACAATCGCGTCGTACGCCGCAGGACTTCGTCATCATTCCACCTTGAGACAAGATCAGGCCTGCTGCGCAAGACTAAGTGCAACTCTTTGCTACTGATCGTGTAAGTCAAGCAATCAATTCCGAAAATCGAATCGAGAAACAACAGGCGTTCTCGAATCCATTCCCGCCGGTGGTCGTAGCAGACGCCCGTGTAGGAATCGACGCCGCAAAGAAATGCAGCACGTGCGCAACGCTTAATGCAATGGAAAATCTGAACCTTACGCGGGTCCATGATCTTGCCTCGAGCCTGTCTTCCCATGAGATTGCCCCCTCTCAAGGAATGAGTCCGTCAGTTCCAGATATCGTAGCGTCTGCCATCGAATCGTCAAATTTTCCGCGTTCGAATTCAGCGGACCAAAAACATCCTGTTTGCTTGCATTGAAGGCGGGCTCGCGTCGCCAATTCGTCCAATTCGCTGGATTGATGACTTTGGCCTGGTCGCGTTTCGCGTGACAACCGGATTTGCTCGCTGCCAGCGAATGGCAAAGCCAGCGCGGCATACCACCAAAGGGGGTGCGAGATGAACATCAAACCATGTTCGCGGCTCGCAACGGGCTGACCTCTGCAACAAGACAACGGTGGCGTGGTTTAAATCCCGTCATCAAAAACCGGTATCATCCAAACAGTTGATCACGGTTATCCGTTACGCTATTGCGCTGATGAAAAGGGTCGCCAATGAATCAATGATGGTTTTGGAACTTCTTTCGATTTCGTGACCATCGACCGTTAAGAATGCTTCGATCGAGGCGATGCTGAAAATCAACTCGGAAGCATTCAAGAGACTGTTCCCTTTATAAATTGCGAATGAGTGTCGGACGGTTGACATTGCTGCAAAGAAACCCTGCAAATAAATTTTCCTGGCTGCTACCCAGCGGGTAGTTTCCATGTCACCCAAAAAATGGAACGTCGGTGGAACACCACCGACTAGTCCAAAAGGTTTACGCACGGCAGCGGTAGAATTTTCAGATCAGTTGGAACAATGAGAATTGAGAGGACGCCAAGCGATGAATTTGTTTTCTGAATTTTGCTGGATAGTACGTCGATGCAATCGTCTCAACGCCGCGATTGTGTGCGTTGCATTGCTTGTGGCAAATTCTCATCCACTGTTCGCCTCAGACCGCCTTAACCCAGACCGCCTTAACCCAGACCGCCTTGACCCAGACCGCGCCAGAGCAGACCGTCCCAACATTGTGCTGATCATGGCCGACGACATGGGCTACACCGACATCGGTTGCTACGGAAGTGAGATAAAGACTCCAGTCCTCGATTCTCTGGCGACTGGAGGCTTACGTTACACACAATTTTATAACACTTCGCGTTGCTGTCCGACTCGTGCGTCGTTGCTGACCGGCCTGTATTCCCATCAGGCTGGAATCGGTTTGATGACGGGCGACCGAGGCTACGACGCTTACCGAGGCGACCTGAATCGGAAGTGCGTCACCATTGCCGAAGCTCTGCGTCCGAGCGGCTATCGCAACTACATGTCCGGTAAGTGGCACGTGACCCGACATGTCGGCCCCAAGGCAGACAATTCAAATTGGCCTCTTCAGCGCGGTTTCGAACGCTTTTATGGAACGATCACCGGTGCCGGCAGCTTCTTTGACCCTGCAACGCTTTGCCGAGGAAACACCTACATCACGCCGGTGAACGATACTGAATACCAGCCCGAAGAATTCTATTACACCGATGCGATTAGTGATAATGCAACACGCTATGTCGCAGACCACTTACGCGATCATCCCGACGAGCCCTTCTTTCTGTATGTTGCCTATACCAGTGCCCATTGGCCGATGCACGCGCCGCAGGCGGACATCGCGAAATACGAAGGTGTCTACAACAGCGGCTACGAATCCATTCGGAATGCTCGCTACGAGAAGGCGATAGCCAAGGGTGTAATCCGCGATCAGTGGGCAATGTCAAAGGGCGAAACTTGGGAGAATTTTCCGCACCAGGATTGGGACATCCGTTGCATGCAGGTCTATGCCGCGATGGTAGATCGTATGGATCAGGGTATTGGGCGGATTGTCGATCAACTCGAACAGGCAAAGGCACTCGACAACACCATCGTCATCTACCTGCAAGACAACGGTGGTTGCGCGGAGGGGTATGGCCGAGCCGACAACGCAGACAAGCGAGATCGGTTTGACTTTCAACCTTTCGGGCCAGACGATTTACAGAACAAAATTTGGCCGCCGATGCAAACACGTGACGGCCGTTGGGTACGCACAGGACCCAGCACGATGCCGGGTGGGGAAGACACGTTCGTAGCCTACGGTACCGGTTGGGCGAACACATCCAACACTCCCTTCCGTGGCTATAAGCATGATGGCTATGAAGGTGGCATCAGCACACCATTCATTGTTCATTGGCCAGCGGGAATCCCTCGCGAACATCAAGGCGGAATCGTCAACGCCCCGGCTCACTTGATCGATTTAATGCCGACTTTGGTGGACGCCGCTGATGCGGATTATCCCAAACAAAATGACGGTCAGGCAATTCAACCCATGGAAGGTGTCAGCTTGATACCTTCCATGTCCGGCAGCTCAATCGACCGTCAAGCACCAATCGGATTTGAACATCATGGCAACCTCGCACTTCGCGATGGTCGCTGGAAAATTGTTTCTGCCTATCGGCGCGACCAGCCGACAAAGTGGGAACTTTATGACATGGAACAAGACCGCACAGAGCTAAATGACTTGGCGGCACAAGAACCAGCACGACTTGAAAAAATGGTTGCACAGTGGCAAGCCTGGGCAAACCGCGTTGGCGTTCAGCCATGGCCATTCCAAAACAAACGGAGCAAACCAAAGCAGCAGCAAAAATCAAGTGAGGCAACAAACGCCGCCAGCGATCGAACAGGGATGTGGAATCAATCGGCCGTCAAACGCTTTCATGACAATTTCAATGCGGTAAACGATTTCCTCGGACCAGGCCTGACGCGAACCGCTTGGGATGGACTGATCGGAACCAAAGATCCAGCTGTTTCAAAACGAAACGCGACGGCAGATCGAGTCGCCTCCGCGGATGGAAAACTTTGGTTGCAATCGACCAACGGACGATACCAGGAACCCTGGCAACCACTGGGGCCTTTTCTCTTCAAGAAGGTGACAGGTGATTTCCGTGCAACTGTAGAAATCACCGACTATCAAAATCTGTCGTTCAACAATGGTGGCATCATGGCTCGAGCGGCAACACCAGAAGCCGCTGGTAAAGGTGAAGATTGGGTCAGTATCGATTACTTCCCAATCTACGGCGGCATTTACGCACGAATGGCTGACGACAATCGAAGGCGTGAGCCCGCGAACAATGGGCAAGGCAAAAACGCTGACAAGCATCTCCGACTAGAACGGGTTGGCAATCAGTTTTTCCTGAGCCACAGCCCTGACGGAGTAACGTGGACCGACCTTCCCGATTCACCATTTATGCGAGATGACCTCAGTGGTGTACCGCTGCAGGTTGGCTTATTCCAAGCTACCTACAGCGCGACACAAGGGCAGGTCGGCTTCGACAACTTCACTCTGGAGCAACTTCCCCCTGTCGAAATCGCTCGCGTCATCTCCCCGCTCGATGAAACGTCCGGTTTACCTCGCAATCTATCTTTAAATTGGATCCCAGGTCATTCAGCAAATTTTCACGATGTGTATCTCGGCACATCGAAAACGGCGGTTGCCACAGCGACGCGACAATCCAAGGGTATCTATCGCGGCCGAATTGCTGGCAGCACCAACGCGTTCAAGTTGGATTCGCTCGACGACGACCAAATCTATTACTGGAGAATCGACGAAATCTCCGACAGTCAAACGCACCAAGGAGCGACCTGGAGTTTTCAGACCTATGATCGGATCATCGCGAATTTCGAAGAAACCGCTCGCCCCGAGTCCCGTCACGATCAATGGAAATTGGCGTCAGAGGGAAACATTTCGCGATCCAGTGACTTTCCCCACTCCGGTCAAAACGCGCTGCAGTTGAATGCTTACCGAGATCGCGTGGAAGCCACCATGACATTTGATGGGAATCAGGATTGGGATCGCCCTGCCTTTGGTTTCCGGACCTTGCAGTTATCCCTGAAGGGAGATTTTGACAATGAGATTTCCGAGGTCTACGTTGCTCTCGAAGATAACGATTGGACACCCAACCGGGCGGTGGTGTATCTGGGAAGCGACGAGTTCAATTCCTCAAAATGGATTAGCAAGAACATCGACCTGCACGAATTTGCCAAAAACAATCCAGCAATCCGTTTAGACAGCATCAGAAAACTGAGCATTGATGTCGTTGGAAGAGGAAGCGTATCGGTTGATGACATTTCGATTCAATACGCTTCACCGAACAGTCCACCTCGCATCCAACCGGACCAGTTTGTTGATCCTGTCCCCTTCAACCAAGTGCGTGTGACGGGCGGGTTGTGGCGTGAACGGATGGAAGTGAACCGCATGGTCAGCCTCCCACACGTTTGGGGTAGATGCGAAACTTCGGTCACCGGTAATGGGCAACCATCAAAGCGACTCGACAACTTTCGAAAGGCGGGCGGGCTACTAGACGGTCCCTTTACCGGCACCTACTTCAATGATTCAGATGTCTACAAGATAATTGAAGGAACCGCGAACTCGCTGCAGAATCACTCGGATGCTGAACTAGAGGCTTATACCGACAAGGTGATTGATTGGATCGCAGCCGCCCAGTGGGACGATGGCTACCTTTTCACCTTCTATTCGCTCCCCAAAAAGCAGCCAGAGCGTCGCTGGAAAAACATCGGTGGCCAACACGAACTTTACTGTGCCGGGCATTTGATCGAGGCCGCAGTGGCGTACCGTGAAGCGACTGGCAAAGACGAGTTGTTCAATGTCGCAGTTCGGTTTGCCGACTTGATCTGCGATACGTTTCGCCCCGGCAAGATCGAAACGGCGCCCGGTCACCAAGAAATCGAGCTGGCTTTACTGAAGCTCTACGACGCGACAGGCGAGCAACGCTACAAACAGACTGCGAAATTCTTTATCGACCAGCGTGGCAACGACACGAATCGCCGGCTTTATGGAACCTACAGTCAGGATCACGTACCGTTTGTCCAGCAAACAAAAGGGGTCGGACACTCCGTTCGAGCGACTTATCTGTTTGCAGCGGCGACAGACATCGCCCGGCTTGATGGTAACGAAGCCTATGCGAACGCTTTGTTTCGTTTGTGGGATAACATCGTCAACCGCAAGATGTACCTGACAGGTGGAATTGGTCAGCCGGGTGGCCCTGAGGGATTTGCCGGCGACTACCAATTGGGAAATGGATGCTATGCCGAGACATGCTCGGGGATCGGTTTTGCCATGTGGAACCATCGGATGCATCAATTGACGGGCGAAGTCAAATACGCTGACCTGATCGAGCGAACTTTTTTAAATAACACGCTCAGCTCGCTATCCGTGAAGGGCAATCGGCACTACTACACCAATCCGTTAACGACGGGAGGACGTGAACGCTGGGAGTGGCCCGGCCATGATTGTGCATGTTGCCCGTCGAATTTGGTCCGCCTGATCTCATCCATCGGTGGATATACCTATTCGCACGATTCCGACACGATCCAGATCAATCAGTTCATGGAAAGTACGGCCGAAGTCACCTTGGATGCAGGTAAGGTCAGCCTGATCCAGAAAACAGATTATCCCTGGGACGGTAAGATCGATATCGAGGTCAACCCTTCGTTACCATCTGAATTTCAGATCAAGCTGCGAATTCCTGGCTGGGCCCGAGATCAGCCGATACCCGGTAACCTCTATCAACATTTACCGATCGGCCAACCTGACCGCGAAATTGCCCTGACGGTAAACGGTGAATCCATCCCCGTTAAGATTGAACAGGGCTACGTCACCTTAACTCGCAGGTGGACAACTGGCGATGCAATCCAAATCGATTTGCCGATGCCGGTTCGTCGGGTCATCGCACACCCGAATGCGATTGCAGACAAAGGACTAGTCGCTCTAGAACGAGGGCCGGTCGTCTACTGTGCGGAGTTCTGTGACAATGATTTCTCGGCGAATCAACTTGAACTGAGTGATTCCGCCAAATTCGAAATCAAAAAAGATCCCGATCTGCTGGATGGTGCCGTCACTCTTACATCGGGGAAGATGAAGTTCATCCCCTATTATCTTTATGCAAATCGCGGGCCTGGCTGGATGAGAGTTTGGATGCCTCGACGAACCCCATAATGAAACCGCTTGATCTCTGAGCTGCCTGTGACCAACAGGGGCGTGTACCTTTTTTCTTATTCGATTGATTGAAAAGTAAATTTCATGAAACTGTTTGGCTTCTTTTTCGCATCGGTGATCCTGATTCATAGCGTTCAGGCACACGACATTGTCTTGCGTGATCAAAACAATGCGATTCTCGGCGTCAGTTATCCAGCAAAATGGAAACAGGTGGTCGAACAAATGTCCGTCACTGCAACTAGTCAAGATGGAAGCGTTTGGTCGATGATTCGACCATTGGACGACATTCAAGATGAAGACGCCGGCATTCAAAAGATCAAAGCAGGTCTGGGCGTTTACTTGACTGAAATCCAGTACGGTGAAACCAGCAAGTCAAAGCAGGGGGCGTTGATCTTGTCTGGGACTGGACAGGCAAAGGAATCGGGGGACGAGGTTGTTTTTACCTCGCGTCTGTTCCGATCCGGAAAGAGGTATTGTGGAATCTTATTTGTCGTCCAAGCTGATGCTGAAAAAGCTAACCAAAAAACCATCGCCGCTATCTGTGAGTCAATTGTCGTGGAAGAAGAGTTTGCCAAAGAGGCGAGTAAGCGTCCCGCCACCGATACCAACAACCTGTTCTCGCAACCTTGGTTGGTAGAGGACATCAATGGCGGTGGTGTCGTTGACCGAGCTCAAACAACCATCGCCTTCAGCAAAGATGGTGGCGTTTCGGGTAGCACATCGGTGAACCGTTTTCGAGGCACCGCGACGGTTGACGGGAACAAAATCTCTGTCGGTCCCCTCGCGACGACTCGACGAGCTGGCCCACCCGCGTTAATGGACCAGGAATCAACATTCGTGAAAGCGATCGAAACGGTGACGAGTTTTCAGATCGAAGCAACGGGATTGTTAGTCTTGCGGAATGAGAAGGGCGACTCAGTGCTTCGACTTTCGCCGATG
>JAQWPZ010000295.1 GCA_029245125.1 Rubripirellula sp. | reverse complement strand
CTGCAGACTGGTAGAGTCTTGCGGACGATTGCCTCTATGGTGCAAGGTGGTGTGCCGTTAATGCAGGCGGTGAAACTGTCCCAGCGGACCACCTATGACATCTACTGGCGGGCTTTGCTGCAACGCATCGAAGGCAATCTGATTGACGGATTGACGGCTAGTGCCGCCATGTCAGATGCCGACTTTGTTCCACCGGAGACGACCCAGTTGATGGCTACATCGGAGAGAACCGGGAGGGTTGCAGAGGTGCTGGAGGATATCGGTGCGTTTTACGAAGAGGAAGCGGAGCGGCGCATCAAGCGGCTCGTGGTCATGCTTGAGCCTGCCATTATCATCGTGATGGGGATCGTCGTCGCTGGGATCGTGATGTCTGTCATGTTGCCGCTGCTGGATGTTTCAACCATCCGCTAATCACTCGGGGCATGAATTTTCGATTCAATCGACTTCATCCTCCTACGCTGCAGAAACGTTTTGACAATCTAGGGCGGATGACGTAGATCCACCTAGTAATATCCGTTTCCTGCAAAAAGTGATTGCCGTTCATGCTGGCACCTGCCGCACAATCGTCTGTGATCACCGCCTCTGGCTGGTGGCCGTTTGCTAATCGCCATCGGAGTTACGTGGGGATCGATATTGGCATCGATCATCTGGAGATTGCAGCGTTGGGGATCCGCTCTGAGCGGTCGAGCAAAACGCGTCGCGCGGTCTCGCTGGCGTGGCGATCGAGTTGGGGGTTTGAGCTGCCGATTGAACAAGGCAATTCACCGCCACCAAATTGGGTCGATCTGATTGCTGAACGACTTGCTGACCGGTTGCCGCGTTGCCTGGATGGTGACCGCAATCATTGTGTGATTTCATTGCCGTTGCCATGGGTTCACTACCAAATGAGTGATGTCTCTGAACTCGATGCAACACAGCAGCAATGCGATGCAATGTTCTCGGGTTCTTTGTTTCAATGCCCTGCTCAGGTGCGACATTGGCCGGTTGTTCCTGGAGGTGAGGCGAGGATGGTTGCCGCTACCGCCGACGATGCTGCAAGCCGCATTGCGGAAGTTGTTTCGTCGGTTGGTTATCAAGTGGAAGCGATCTTGCCGCACGGTGTAGCTTTGATTCACGCGGCGACCGAGCTGACCTCTGTGCAACCAGCGGCGGTCGCAATTTTGGAGTTTTCGGGAGGTCTGGTTTCTGTCGAAGAACAATCGGCTTGCGGGCTTAGTCGCTATTTACCTGCTTGTGACTTGGCCGTGGATCGTCGGCCCTATCTCGATGAGTTGGAGCCCTGGCTCCAGCAGATCGCTTCGGAAATCAACGCGACATTTCGTTATGCAGATCGCCTTGGTGGGGCGGTTGATCCTGATGCACCGTTGCTGCTTTGCGGGCGAGTTGCTGAGGTTCCTGGAGTCGATTCGCTGCTAGCCAACTTGTTGAGGCGTCCTGTTGCGAATTGGCGGTATGCCGGTCGGTCTCGACCTCGCTGTGCGCGATCCGCGGGTGTTGCTCATGATGTCAATAAAAGATCGATCGAACAGCAGAGCGGCGGCGTTCAGTTGGGCCAAGTTAGTTCGCGACTGAATGCGGTACAGAAATCGGATGTTGGTGTAGCGGTTGCCTTATCACTAGCATTTTCTGCTGTCGATTTCGATGGGTCTTGGCGATTGGGGGCAAAGTCGAAATGAGTCGTCGAAAATCTAATGCTTTGGTTTCACTTGATTTGCTACCGAATTCCTACCGTCGACGTACTCGTGCGCAGCAGGTCAGTCGCAGTTGGGTTACCGTCGTGGTCATTCTGGTCGCTGTCTTTTCGGTTGTTCTCACCAAGTCAATTCGGAGTGCCTGTATCCGGTCTGAACAAAATTTGAAAATCGGTTGGGCTGCGTTGCCGATCCGGCAGTTGCGGGCGGATGTGATCGCATTGCAATCCCAGAATCGGCAATGCAGTCAATGGTGTGACTTGGTTCATTCCGCCAAGCCAGACGACAGTGCACTGCAAACCCTGGCCGGCATTGCGGGGACGTTGCAATCAGCCGATCAAACGATCTTGATTGACGCGTTGGAACTGCGGTTACCCGTGGAGACTGGTCCGCTTGCGAAATCGAAGCCTTTGCTTTCGGTGGATTTGAGATCCGCCGATTTGGCGTCCCGGCGAAGTTGGTTGAATCGGCTTGAGCATTTGGATCGAATCGAGAGTTTCGCCATTGAGCAGCAGACGGCAGCGACGGGTGATTTTTCCCGGTTCGGACTGAATGGTTTGCAGCATGTTCAAGTAAGTGGCGTGCCCCGGTCAACGAGGGTGCTGCCATGAAAGATAAACTTAGGAAATTACATTTCCGTGGTCTGTTTGCTACTTTGGCGGGTACCGTCCCGCGGTGTCATGCCCTGGGCGCCTCCACGTCGATTGGGCTGGTTTTGGCGATCGCCTGGGTTTGGTTTTTAGGCCACGCTTCTGTTGCTGCGGTACGCTGCGGAAGCGACGAGATTGACTTGGGCGAGGCCATTGCTCTACTCGAAAACCAGGACCAATGGCGAGAGCTATCGAAGACTGGCTTCGAGGATCAGGAACGTTTGGAGTTGCGCTCAAGGGCGATTGCCGGCTGGTTGCCAGATGCGGTCGATTTCAAGTCGGTCGAGGGTGCTCTGTTATCGCTGGGCGAGGAGGTGCAGTTGCATCTGTTTTCGATTCAGCAGGGGGAACGCCAGGCTGGGCAGCGAGTTGCTGTTTTGAATGTCTCCTGCGTCGTGCAAGGGTCTTTCCCAGCTTTGTGTCGTTTTCTCCACCGCTTGCCCAGGCTTCCTCAGCCAATGGACTGCAGTGAGTTGAAGCTTGATCGTGACTCCGGGCTAGCGGATCTAGAGGATGGTATGAAAGGGATGGAGGACGGCCAGTCGTGTCGGGCCACCCTGGTTTTGCGAATTCCCTATGCCGCATCTGGAACGGCGGCTTGGAGCTTGTTGAAGGAGTCTGGTAATGCCCTCTGAGTCAGAAATGAAGTCACGACCTGCTTCCAATTCAACCACAGACGGCCTTCGTAAGAAGCAGCTTTTGGTTGTGGCGTTGGTGATCGGTTTGATTGCGGCGTTGTTGATGCAACCCGAAGAACCAGACTTAATGGCACCTGGGGTGACCGAGACCTCTGCTCAGCTAAGGCCAGTCTCTGGAAAGCCCCTGTCATCCTGCGAGATGCGTTTGCTCACTGCGCCGCTTTGCATGAACGAACATGACCCAGCGGTTCTTTGCAAGGTTCGCGAGTTATCGAGCCTCGATTTGTCAGACATGCTTCAGCTAGAGCTGTTGGCCCCTGAGCCTGATCAACCTCAGGAAGTTCAGGAGGCGAGCGTTTCGCAGGTTCAGGCCGTCTATGGCACGTCGAAGGGACGAACCGCGTTGGTTGGTGAATTCATTGTTCGTGGAGGCCATGCATTGCCTGGCGGTGCCGTCGTTTTAGGGGTGACCGAGGAAGGGATTCATGTCGGCCGCGATTGACGTTCCAGCCGATTGACCGCGGCACCTTCTGTGTTGAGCTGCCAGCAGCCGTCGTGCGTTTGTTTTCGTTACACTAGTGACGATCGATCGTCCGGTTTGGTTTCTGGAGTCAGCGTGAGTTTTATTTGTATTCGCAGCTTTGTTGCTGTCATCTTGTTGTTTTACGTTTCTGCCTTGTCAGCGCAACGACCGTTGATTCCGGCCGAACAGATCGAATTCTTCGAATCTCGGATTCGTCCTGTTCTGGTCCAGCAGTGTTATGAATGCCACAACTCCACTGAGAACGCTGATGCGGGATTGGCGATTGATCATCGTGCCGGTTTGCTTGAGGGTGGGAGCGGAGAGGTTCTGGTTCCGGGCAATCCGCAAGAGAGTCGACTGATCGCGGTGTTGAAGCACGATATCGAAGGAGTCGAGATGCCGGACGGCGGCGCACGACTCAGCGACAGCGTGATTCGGGATTTTGAGAAGTGGATTGAAATGGGAGCTCCCGATCCACGCGATGAACCCCCTTCCAAAATTGAGCTTGCCGCCCTCACCTCTTGGGAGGCGACGCGGGAACGTCGAAAGCAGTGGTGGAGCTTTCGGGCGATTCAAAATCTGCCCACACCGTCTGGTGATGCCGTTCATCCCATCGACCGATTTATCGATGCAAAGTTATTTGACGCGGGCCTGCAGCACGCTCTGCCTGCCGAAAGCAATGTTTTGATTCGACGGCTGTTTGTTTCACTGATCGGATTGCCACCAAATCCACAGCAGTTCGCTCGCTGGTCAGCGAAATTCGAGATCGATAAGCAACGAGCAATCGAAGACCTGATAGATGAACTCCTTGCGAATCCACATTTTGGTGAACGCTGGGCACGACACTGGATGGATTGGATCCGCTATGCAGAATCACATGGCAGCGAGGGTGATCCCCGCATTGATAACGCGTGGCGTTACCGTGATTATCTGATCCGTGCCTGGAACGGTGATGTTCCCTATGATCAGTTGGTTCGGGAGCATGTTGCGGGAGACTTGCTGGAGTCACCCCGCATCAATCAGGAGATGGGTATCAATGAGTCGGTGATCGGGACCGCTCATTGGCGAATGGTATTCCATGGGTTCGCACCCACCGATGTGTTGGACGAGAAAGTTCGGTTTGTGGATGATCAAATCAACGCATTCTCAAAAGCGTTTTTGGGGCTGACCGTCTCTTGCGCTCGTTGCCACGATCACAAATTTGACGCAATCAGCCAAGCTGATTATTACGCCCTGTTTGGGATTCTTAGTTCCTGTCGTCCAGCTCGTCAGGTGATTGATTCGCCCAAGAGGCAGAATCTGAATCGTCAAGCTTTGTCAGATTTGAAGCCGCAGATCAAAGCCGCCATGATTCAGAATTGGCGATCGAGTGGACTAAAGCGGTTGGCCTCTCACCTACAAGAATCAAAGTTCGAATCCGCTGAACTGACGGATCCGCTCGTTGCTCAACTGGTCAAAGCTAAAGATGCGAAAGGAGACGCTGTTTTTCGTGATTGGGCCGGCAAGATGGAACAGTACCAGTCAACCAGCGCGATGAAGAATGCTGACGCCCGCTGGGAATTCTCTCGCGACTCTGATGTGCAACAGTGGTATCGGCACGGTGTTGGCTTGGATAACCCTGCTGCTTCTACCGCGGGCGAGTTCGCGATTGCTGTTGAAGGCGATGATGTGTTGCAGGGAATCTATCCCGCCGGGATATTCTCTCATCAAATTTCAACGAAACATCCAGCGCGGCTGACCTCGCCAGATCACGTGATTGAGCCTGGGCAACAACTTTGGGTCCGGGCTTGCGGCAGTGGCGATGCTGCGTTGCGATACGTCGTGCAGGATTACCCTCGCAACGGCACGGTGTTTCCGGTTCGGGCGTTGACTCCAGAGTGGAAGTGGCAAAAGTTTGATCTGTCGTATTGGTCCGGTGATTCCATGCACGTGGAATTGGTCACCGCGCAGGACGCACCTTTGCTGGTGAAGGGCAAAGCCCGTTCGTGGTTTGGTGTCAGTGACGTCGTTGTAACAACGGACAAGGCGGCACCGGTGAGTCACGATGAAGCTTTAAGAGCCGTTTTGGCGATCGATACGAAACCGAATTCCTATGCCGGTTTAGTGCGGGTTTACGTTCAAGCAATCGAGGATTCGATTGTGGCATGGGAGGCTGGGACTCTGAGTGACGATCAGGCTGTTTTGCTCGATCGATGTATTCGGCTGGGATGGTTGCCAAATCAAATGGCTCAATTGCCCGAGCTGTCAGGGCTATTGGAGCAGTACCGCAAACTCGAATCAGAAATTCCCATCCCGGTGCGGGTGCCCGGTCTAGACGAAACCGTCGGTCGAGAGCAGCCACTGTTCATTCGTGGGAATCATAAGCAACCCGGAGATTTGGTCCCGCGGCGATACCTGGAGGCGTTTGACGCGACACCTTATGAGACATCACAGAGTGGTCGGCGTGAACTGGCTGAAGATTTGCTGGACGAAACAAATCCGCTAACGCGGCGCGTGATCGTCAATCGATTGTGGCATCACCTGTTTGGTCAGGGTTTGGTCGAAACAACGGACAATTTTGGGCAACTCGGAGCCAATCCCTCGCATCCTGAACTACTTGATTGGTTGGCGGTTCGATTGGTTAAAAAGAAATGGTCCTTGAAGAAGATGATCCGGCTGATGGTTACTTCCAAGGCATGGCAGCAGTCCTCGCGTCCATCGGATGACGCAAATCGGTTGGATCCGGCGAATCGATTGCTGTCGCACGCCAATGTTCGACGCATGGAGGCAGAGGTTATTCGTGATTCGCTATTGATGGTTGCGGGGCGAATGGGTGAATCGCCGATGTTTGGACCGCCAGTCGATGGGAATGCGAATCGACGGAGCGTCTATGTTCGCGTGATTCGAAATTCTCTGGATCCATTCTTGCGGGCGTTTGATTTTCCGGAGCCCTTTAGTACGACTGGGCGACGAGACGACACCAACATACCGGCTCAGTCTCTGACGATGATGAACGCGGCCCAAGTTGGTCAAGTCGTGTCCGATCTGGCGAAAGGAATATTGAGTGACGCATCCTTGGATTCTGATGGCAAGCGAATTGACCGGTTGTTCGTGCGTTTATTTTCCAGGTTGCCGAGTGAAGCAGACAAGAATCTTTATCTGAAACATCTCCAGGCGACTCGCATGCAGATGACTAGTGAAGCGAAGCGGAGTTCAGATCTAAAGCAAAAACTGCGGCAGCAAAAAAACTTGGCGCAAGGACTTCTTGAGCCAATCCGTCGGCGTCTGAGCGAAGATCCATCGGCGCGAGTTCAAGTTGCTATTCAACCCCCTAGTCCATTGGCGCGGTGGTCGTTTGACGAGGACTTGAGTGATTCAATTGGATCTTTGCACGGTAGTGGACGGGGGGCCGCGCGAATCGAAGATGGTGCGCTGGTTGTTCGGTCAGGCGGCTATGTCACGACAGGATTACTGCCGAAAACGCTGACGGAGAAGACGCTGGAAGTTTGGGTTCGTTTAGACAACCTACAGCAGCAGGGTGGAGGGGTTATTACCGTTCAAACCAAAGACGGAACCACGTTTGATTCGATCGTTTTTGGTGAACAGGTAGCTGGGCATTGGATAGCCGGTAGTGACCGTTTTCGCCGCACGCAGGCGTTTGCCGGAGCGGTGGAAAAGTCCGCAAAGGAGCGGTTCGTGCATGTGGCCATCGTGTATCACAAAGATGGACGGGTCGTTGGTTATCGCGAGGGCGAACCCTATGGAAAACCCTACCCAAGTAACGGCCCAAATCAATTTCGAAATGGGAATGCGATTGTGAGTTTCGGTGTGCGGCATTTGCCTGCAGGCGGGAATCGTTTGCTCGCTGGCAGGATTGACGAAGCGAGGTTGTATGACAGAGCACTGAGTGACGGAGAAATCGCAGCCAGCTTTGCCAACGGTTCCGGTGCGGTCACCCGAAATCAATTGCTGGCGGCAATGTCCGAAAATCAGCGAGCCGAGTTGCAGGAAATTGAAGCACGCATTGAAGTCTTGGAAACAGAATTTCGCTCGCTGGGTGCGGTCTCGAGTCGATCCCCTGAACTGGTCGCATGGATTGATGTCGTCCATGCCTCTTTGATGATGAAAGAATTTATTTATGTCCGATAGTCGAAAGCTAGAAACGCCTTGGTCGAGGCGTCAGATGCTCAGGGAAAGTTCGGCCGGCTTCGGTAGCCTTGCTCTCGCCAGTTTGATGCAATCCGAGGCACGTGGTGAGTTGCCTGTGACTCATCATCCGGCCAAGGCGAAACATGTGATTTTTCTGTACATGTCAGGTGGTGTGTCACACGTTGATTCGTTTGATCCCAAGCCGAGATTGAAGGATCTGCACGGAAAGTCGATGCCGGTCAGCGTTGAACGAACGCAGTTCAACAACAACGGCAGCGTGATGGCCAGTCCATTTGAGTTTCAACCATGGGGCGATTCGGGGATTCCGATTAGCAGTTTGTTTCCCAGCGTGGGCGGTGTTGCGGATGAGTTGTCAGTCGTTCGGTCAATGACTTCGCCTGTCAACGAACATGCACAAGGTAATTTTTTCATGCATAGCGGATTCCCCTTTATGGGGCATCCGAGTGCAGGCGCCTGGTGTAGCTATGGCTTGGGCAGCGAAAGTGAAAATCTGCCAGCTTATGTGGTCCTGCAAAGTGGGAATGCGGTTCCGCCACACGGCGGCGTTGCTTTGTTTAGCAATGGTTTTTTGCCAGCGCAACACCAGGGCTCGATTTTGAAAGCAGATCAACAGGAAGCGATTCGCAACATTCGCGGGAGCGATGCGCTGGAAACCCAACGTCGGCGACTGGATTTCGTCCGTCAATTGGATCGCAGGTTTTTGGAAGCTTCATCGGAGGATCCACAGATTGAAGCCGCTATCAAAAATTACGAGACTGCGTTTCAGATGCAGACTGCTGTTCCCGAATTGTGTGACATTTCCGATGAATCCCAGGAAACTCGGGATCTGTATGGGGTTGATTCGCCTGATGCGGCGATGGCAGCCTATGCTCGGCAGTGCTTGTTAGCACGACGATTGGTTCAACGCGGCGTGAGGTTCATCGAGTTGAGTTGCCTGACACGCGGCATCGGTGCGGGTGGTGCGGCTAATCCGTGGGACCAGCACAGCGCTCTGGAAAAAGGACACGGCCAAATGGCGCTGCAGGTCGATCAACCGATTGGGGCGCTGATCAAGGATCTTCGCCGAGTTGGATTGTTGGACGATACCTTGTTAGTTTGGGCTGGAGAGTTTGGCAGAACGCCGTTTTCACAAGGCAGTAACGGACGAGACCACAATCCATTTGGTTTTAGTGTTTGGCTAAGTGGCGGCGGTGTGAAAGGTGGAACTGTTTACGGAGCGACCGATGAATTGGGTTATCATGCTGTGGAAGATCGGTGCGAGGTGTATGACCTGTGGGCGACGGTCCTGCACTTGCTCGGTATGAACCACCACAAACTTACCTATCGTTATGCGGGTCGCGATTTTCGTTTGACGGACGTGCACGGAAACGTGTTGCGTGACATCTTGGCATGATCACGCGAGTCCGAGATTTGTCTTCCACGTCACGTTGAAGCTCCGGTTGCAATTGCTTTTTTCCTCTTGGACAGGGTTGGGTCCTTTCACCATGCGACAGACATCTTGGCTGATTCTGGGATTGGTATCCTTCGGCTTCGCTCAATTGTGTGCACAAGAGCCTGCGAAGGACCAACCGGTGAGAAACAAGGCAGACGCCCCAAGTGCAGACGCCCCAAGTGCTGGGCAAGAACCAGAGCTCGATCTAAATCGGGCCGGCAACGAACAGGTCGCCGAAATCATGCGGACATTTGGTGGGCGTGGGGTGATGGCTGATCAGTCACCGCCCACCCCAGCCGAAATCGCTGTGAAGGAGTTTGCTGTACGGCCTGGTTTTGATGTGCAGTTGGTTGCGAAAGAACCGACAATTACTCAGCCGTTGTTTTTATCATGGGATTCACGCGGTCGTTTGTGGGTTGTTCAGTACCGACAGTACCAATACCCGGCGGGGCTAAAGGTTATTCGGTTTGATCAGCATCTGCGAGCAGTGTTTGATAAAGTGCCTGATCCGCCACCGCACGGCATGCCGGGGGTTGACCGGATTACCGTTCTGGAAGACACCAACGGTGACGGGAAGTTCGACCACAGTAAAGACGTGATCGATGGTTTAAACATTGCCACGGCGGTCCAAGTTGGTGGTGGCGGAATTTGGGTCCTCAATCCGCCCTATTTGTTGAGATACCCAGACGCCGATCGGGACGATGTTCCGGACGGTGATCCCGAGGTTCATCTCACTGGATTTGGCCTGCAAGATACACACTCCGTCGCCAACAGTTTGTTGTGGGGGCCTGACGGGTGGTTGTATGGCAGTAACGGCAGCACCACGGTTGGTGACGTGAGTTCGGAGGTGACCAAAGGCGTGCGTTTTCAGGGACAGTGCGTTTGGCGTTATCATCCCAAGTCCCGAGTTTTCGAAATCTATGCGGAAGGCGGGGGAAATACCTTCAGCCTGGACATTGATTCCAAAGGTCGTGTTTTTACCGGAACCAATGGTGGCAACACCCGTGGCTGGTATTTCCCGCAAGGCAGCTATTCGGCGAAAAATTGGGGAAAGCACGGTCCGCTCACGAATCCTTACGCGTTCGGTTTTTTTTCCGCGATGCGTTTTGAGGGTGATGGACGCCGGTTTCCGCAGGCATTTTGTATCTATGAAGGTGGACTGTTTCCGTCGGAACTTGAAGGGTCGATTATCGCGCCCAACTCGCTGCACAATCTGGTTTGGAATAGTCGCCGCATGCGTGATGGATCGACTTATCGGACTGTCGATGCTCCGAATCTGATCGACAGTTCCGATCGTTGGTTCCGTCCCGTGTACGCGGGCGTTGGACCGGATGGGGCAGCTTACTTGGCGGACTGGTACGACACGCGACTCAGTCACGTCAGTCCCACAGACGACTGGCACAAGGAGAGTGGACGCGTCTATCGGATCGTCCCCGAGGGGGTGAACCCGATTTATTCGGAAGGCGATCTGCATGAGCTTTCTAGCGATCAGCTGCTAGGCAAGCTTCAACACGCTAATAAATGGGTGCGGCAGCGCGGTGTGCTGGAACTCGGTTGGCGAGCGGATGATGCGGTGCTGACCCGTTTGGATCACATGGCTGCCGCAGGTTCGTTGGAAGCTGTTTGGGCCGTCAACTTAATGGGGCAGCTGACACCGCGACGCATCGACGATTGGCTCGGTCATCAGGACCCGCATATTCGACGTTGGGTTGTACGTTTGTTGGGCGATCAGCATCAAAGTCATCCGAAGTTTGCGGAGTTAGCCGCAGTGGACGAAGATGCTCAAGTACGCAGCCAATTGGCCTCGACGGCGAAGCGGATTGCTGCTGAGGACGCCATCCCAGTGATCAAGGCGTTGTTGCGTCGAGATGAAGATTTACAGGATTTGCATCAACCGCTCATGATCTGGTGGGCGCTTGAGTCGCACGTCAGTGAGTGGTCGCAGATCGAGCGTATGTTGAGTGATCCTGCAGTGTGGTCAGCGAAGATTTTTCAAACTCACATCACCAGTCGATTGATGCAGCGTTACGCTGCTTCCGCATCACCGCTGGAATTGCAGTACTGTGCTCGCTTGATGGAAATGGCGCCATCGGCAGACGCTCGCGGCCAATTGATGTTGGGAATGAATCGTGCTTTTCAGGGTCGACCCCTTCCCGAGTTGCCCGGGTCTTTGGCCAAAGCGCTCGACCAATACCAGGCATCGCTGGGGAACCATGGTTTGGTGTTAGGTTTGCGACAGGGCAAAGCGACTGCGGTGGATCAATCGATTTCGGCACTTCGTGATCGTTCGGTTGATCTGGGGGTGCGGATGGAAGTTGCCAACGTGTTTGGTGAAATCGCGTACCCCAAGGCTGTGCCATCGCTCGTGCAATTGGCGACCGGTCGCGGGACGGGTGAGCCGGCTCTTCAGCGTGTCGCAATTCAATCGTTGGCAAAGTATGACGATCTGTCCATCGCACGATCATTGTTGGGAGCGTTTGGGAGTCAGATTTCAGGCGAACATGGTCTTCGGTCAACCGCCGCTCGGACGTTGGCGACCCGTCCTGCGTGGGCAAGGCTGTTGTTGGATGAATTGAATGCTTGGCGTGTGCGGCGTGACCAGATACCAACCGATGTGATTCAGCAGTTGCGTGTTTATCCTCAACCAGAAATTGTGGCGGCTGTTGAACAGGCTTTCGGGAAAGCCATCGATCGTTCGGGGCCGCTGTTCGTGGCGGAAGTCGATCGCTTGAAGACGCTGTTGTTGACCGGGGAGGGTAACGCTGACGCCGGGAAGGAGCAATTCAAGACTCGTTGCGGAAATTGTCATCAGCTATTTGGATCTGGAAAGAAGGTCGGACCGCCGCTGGATGGTTATGATCGTGGTAATTTGACGTTCTGGTTGAATGCAATCGTTGACCCTAGTTTGGAAATTCGCGAAGGGTTCCAGTCGTATTTGATGCTCACGAAGGATGGGCGAGCCTTGAATGGAATGATCGCCTCGCAAGACTCCAATGCGGTCACCCTCCGAAATGCTGATAATCAAACCACGACGGTCGGCCGTGATGAGATTGAAATTTTGAAAGCCATCCCCACATCGCTGATGCCCGCGGATGTTTTGAAAGAGCTGACGGATGACCAGCTACGTGATTTATTCGCTTACTTAACGTTGGGAACCAAATGATGTTGCGAAACTCTCTGTCCACGGGACGACGCGAATTCTTGATGACGGCGGCAGCGGGTGTTGCGGCCTGTGGTTCGATCGCCGTTGGCGACGATTCACAGCCAGCTCAAAACAAAATCTGTGTATTCACAAAGCCATTTAACTCATTGAGTTTTGATGAGTTGGCTGATCGCATGGCGGAAATTGGTGTCGATGGAATCGAAGCACCTATTCGTCAGGGTGGACACGTGGAACCACAAGAGGTCGAAGAAAAGTTGCCACTGTTAGTCGAGGCATTGCAGAAAAGGAACCTTGAAATCACGGTGATGACAACCGATGTCAACGACCCGCAAAATCCCTTAACGGAACGGGTTTTGCGGACAGCTGCCACGCTCGGGATCAAACGTTATCGGATGAAATATTTCAAGTATGACTTAAATCAAAGCGTGCTAACGCAGTTGGATCAATGGCGTCCACAGATCCGTGATTTGGCGGCAATGAATCATGATTTTGGAATCCAAGGTCTGTACCAGAACCATGCGGGACGTAATTACATGGGGGCGGCGTTGTGGGATCTTCGTTTGGCCATGAAAGGAATCGCAAACGAGGATATTGGTTTGGCTTACGACATTCGTCATGCGACGGCCGAAGGGGGGATGGCTTGGCAGGTCACGCTTAACATGATCCGGCCAATGATCGAGACGTTGTACGTCAAAGATTTTATCTGGAAGCAGGGCGAGGCCCGCCCCGTCAATGTGCCGTTGGGTGAGGGACGGATCGATCCAAGATTTCTTAAGATCATTCAGCGAACCGATTTTGCAGGGCCGATCTCATTGCACGAAGAGTACTTGGATCACCGCCGCCCAGACATGGTGCCGCAGCATCTGTCGGCGATCAAAAAAGATGTCGAAACACTTCGCACCTGGTTAGCGGCTTGATTGGCGAGGCTCGGTGAAAAGTCGCCCGCTAGCTGCTCACAGGGACCGTTTCGCCGGTTCGAATTGATTCTTCAGCAGCAAGACACATCGCGACCGACCAGCGTCCGTCCTGGCCGGTGCAATGGAGTGGCGTTCCATTGCGAACTGCGTCGACCATGCGGGCGATTTGATCTTCCAGTTCGAATAATTCACCCGTTGGCTTTTCGATTGGAACCGTAATGACTTCGTTGCCGTCGAAGGCACGTAGTTGGAAGGTGGGGTGACGGGTTCGATCCATTGCCCCGCTCCAGGATGCCCACAATGCCCCCTTTGTGCCAGTGATCTTGGCTGTTTGGTGATGTTCGAAAGCGGCAAGCGTCTGCGAGACGACAGCATAACTGCCGCCGGAGAAGTGCATGATTGCACTGAAGTTGTCCTGCAGCTCGGGCCGTTCGATTTGACGTGAATTGGCGGTCGCGTAAATCCGCTCCGGCTGCCCTGACGATTCCAAGTACCACCTCGCGAGATCAAAGAAGTGAATCGGCTCCTCAAGTACCCAGCTGCCGACCCGGTCAATGTCATAACGCCAGCCGTCCGCACCCATGCGGTATGGATTGCGCGACAATTCGACCAATGCGTACTGCGGTTTGCCGATGAATCCGTCTTCGATCATCTGTTTGGCTTTGCCCCACATTGATGAAAGTCGCAATTCGTGACCTACTGCTAGTAGCCGGTCGTGCTGTTTGGCGGTTTGGATCATCTCATCGCATTGGTCCAATGAGATCCCCATTGGTTTCTCAAGCAGCAGATGTTTGCCGCCCGTCAGTACCGCCATCGCTACTTCGTGGTGCAGGTAACTGGGGACGACGACATCAACGATGTCCAAATCGTCTCGTGCGATAAGTTCGCGATAGTCCGCATAGACAGTCGCATCAGGGTAGGCTTCTCGCGCCCTCTCGACGGATGCCGGACTACGTGCCGCGATCGCGACCAATTCAGCGTCTTGGGTGGCCGTGATGGCATTGGCGTGATGTCCGCCCCAGGCACCGAATCCAACGAGTCCAAATCTTACCGGTTTCTCACTCATGAATTTCTCCTGGCTGGCGATTGCCCTCCTCATTCCCGAGTGGGGCTTTGAAGCGTTACATTAACACTTCTGATTCGTAATCCAACTCCGCATGGTGGGAGATAATATCATCGCAGCGTTAGCAGGGAATACCGTCAAACTGGCAAGCGGCCGAGATGTACCCGCGGTTGGGCTTGGGCTCTGGAAAATTGATCAGGATAAGACGGCTGGCATTGTTCAGTCGGCTGTTGAGTGCGGCTATCGGCATTTCGATAGCGCCGCTGATTACGGAAACGAAATTCAAACTGGCGACGGTTTGTCGACGGTTTTGAACAGCGGTGATGTGAAACGGGAAGAATTGTGGGTCACTTCCAAGCTGTGGAATACCTACCATCGGCCGGAGCATGTCAGGCCAGCTTTGGAAAAATCACTGCGTGATTTGCAGCTAGATTATCTGGATTTGTACCTCATGCATTTTCCGATCGCGCAGCAATTCGTGCCGATCGAAGAGCGTTATCCGCCCGGTTGGTTTGCGGATCCCGACGTAGAAAATCCAAAAGTCATTCCTGCTCAAATCCCGATCATCGAAACTTGGCAGGCAATGGAAGAGTTGGTCGATGCGGGGTTGGTGCGTGAGATTGGTGTGTGCAACTTTGTTGTTTCGCTGCTTCGTGATTTGCTGAATCAAGCTCGTATCGCCCCCACGATGTTGCAGGTCGAGATGCATCCGTATCTGACCCAAGAAAAACTGACTCGCTTTTGTCACGAATCAGGGATTGCAGTGACTGCGTTTTCGCCGCTTGGAGCTCAGTCCTATTTTGAATTGAATATGGCGGAGCAGAGCGAATCGCTGTTGCAACATGAATTGATCCACAAGATTGCCGAGCAATGTGAACGCACTGCCGCGCAAGTTTGTCTGAGATGGGGAGTGCAGCGGGGTACGGCGATCGTGCCAAAGTCTTCGAATCCAGAACGGCTGAAAGAGAACCTGCAACTATTCGACTTTGCATTGACCCCAGAACAGATGGATCAAATTTCCGCGTTGAATGCAAATCGAAGATTCAATGATCCCGGCGTTTTTTGTGAGTCGGCCTTCAATACCTTTTTTCCCATTTACGAGTGACCGATGCGAGTTGAAATTGTCCAGGTAGATGGCCAGCAAAATCACGGTGGCACGGTCTTTCCATTTGCTTATGTTTGTCGGGATTCGGCAGAAGCGATCGATGCAACGGTTGATTGGGTTTCGTCGCAGCGAGACGAACTGCTGGAGCTTGCAACGAAACATGGTGCTGTTCTGCTGCGAGGATTTCCAGTTCAGGGAGCAGATGATTTTGATGCGATCATCCGGGCCTTGTCATTGGATAACTTTCCGTACGAAAAGTCGCTTTCGAATGCTGTTCGCATCAACCGGACGGAGCGAGTCTTCTCGGCCAATGAAGCACCGTCGAATGTGCGGATATTTTTTCATCACGAGATGGCTCAGACGCCTCTGTTTCCTAAATGGGTCTTGTTCAGCTGCGAAGTGGCTGCTGAAAAGGGTGGCGAGACACCGCTGTGTCGTTCTGATGTTTTGCTGGAACGACTTGAGCAACGCTGCCCCCAATTTGTCGACGATTGTCGGCAGCTTGGCCTGAAGTACAGCAATGTGATGCCTGATGTTGACGACGCTGGTTCTGGGATGGGGCGGAGTTGGCGAAGCACGTTGGGAGTCGACAATGCTGATGCTGCCGAAGCCCGCTTGCGAGAATTAGGCTATTCATGGCAGTGGTTGGGTGATGGATCACTTCAGGCAGTCACCCCTGCCCTACCGGCCGTGATGCAAACCGATGATGGTCGAAATGTCTTTTTCAATCAGTTGATTGCGGCTTTCTGTGGCTGGAAAGATGAGCGAAATGACCCATCGAAAGCGATACAGCATGGTGATGGGACGCCCTTGGACGCGGATGCCGTGAAAGTAGCGGTCGAAATTGCCGAGGAGTTGGCGTTCGATCACGAGTGGTTGGTCGGTGATGTGGTGCTGGTCGATAATACGATCGCCATGCACGCCCGCCGACCCTTTTCTGGAACGCGAAAAGTCACGGCATCTTTGGCTGAAATGCAGACTCAGCACGCCCTGAGTTGACCTCGATTGAGATAGTTTCGCCGGCAAACGTTCTAAAGTCTGGGATTTGCTGGTCAGCGGTCGCGGCAGATTCGAGCCTGCAGCCATGACAATTTGAGCGATGCAGCCATGGCAATGCATCGCACTTAGTAAAGTGGACGCAAAAGAGACTGAATGGACCCACAGACTCACTCATCAAGCTAAAATCGTCGTTCATCTGATTGCAACCTGACAGAGTAATGAACATGAGTGACTCGACGAACTCGTCCTTGAAGTGGAATCAAGGCATCACCCGCTATCAGTGGACGGTGTTGTTGATTGCTTCGCTGGGTTGGGTGTTCGATGTGTTCGAAGGGCAGATTTTTGTGGCGTCAATGCGCGATGCCATGCCAGATCTATTAGGAGTCGACGCGGACAACGCCTCGGTCGGATCCTGGAACAACATCGCATTCGGGTTCTTTCTGCTCGGCGGTGCCGTCGGCGGGGTTTTCTTTGGTGTTGTCAGTGATCGAATCGGTCGATCCAAGACAATGGTGCTGACGATTCTGTTCTATTCCTTGTTCACCTGTGCCAGTGCATTTGCGCAGGCGCCGTGGCAAATGGTTGTGTTGAGATTTCTGGTGGCGATGGGGGTTGGTGGTGAATGGGCAGTGGCCGCCGCGATGGTGGCGGAGGTGATGCCAACTCGGTCTCGATCAGTCATGGGCTCCATTTTTCATGCCAGCAGCGTGTTTGGGACTTTGTTGGCAGCGGCGACCGTGGCAATGCTGATTGGTAACGAAGCTGTCAACGCTCGTATCGAGGGTGCAGGTTGGGATCCATGGCGGATTGGCTTTGCCATTGGAGTTTTGCCAGCACTGTTGACCCTTTGGATCCGCTGGAAGCTTCATGAGCCGGAGTCTTGGAAGCGTGCTCAGCAGCGGGCGGCGGAGGATCCCTCCCAAAAACCTGGCAGGCTTGGTGATCTATTTGCGAGCGAGAATTTACGGTCCACGATTGTCGGCGTGACGCTGGCCACAATCGGATTGGTGACTTTTTGGGGGATTCACATTTATGGAAAGAATGCCCTGCTCCGTCGCGGCCAAGAAGATGCTTTGAAGGTGGAGGAGGTCATCAATCCGGGGCCTGATGCGACATCAGCAGAAAGCGAGCGATTTCAGTTGGAAAAGTCGGCTGCTCTGCAAAAGCATGCGGGTGAGATCAAGCGTAGCGAGATGCTGAGTATGGTGCTCAATACCATCGGTGGCGGATTGGGGTTGCTGTTTTTTGGCGCCATTTCAAACCGGCTTGGTAGACGTGGTGCTTTCATTCTGTACCACGTGGTCGCCTTTGCGGCTGTCATTCTGCTGTTTGGGTGGATGCTGCCGAATGATGCATCGCCACTTTTGTTAGCTTGCTTTTTGCCCGTGTTTGGTTTCTTTACGCTTGGAATGCACGCGGGTTATGCCGTCTATTTTCCCGAGCTTTATCCCACACGGCTTCGTGGCACCGGTGCCGGTTTCTGTTTCAACATGGGTCGGCTGGGTACCGCAGTCGCGTTCTTTGTTTTTGGGTTCTGGATTTTGATTTCCCCAGAGAGTCAGGCATTGTGGTTGTCGCCGCTTTATCTGGTCGGTGCGGTTGTCGTTACCTTCGGCCGTGAGACACGCGGGGAAGAGTTGCCCGAATAGGATGGATGCATGGGGCGAGATCGCTGCGATCGCCTTGATCGCGTTGGCGGCTGGAATTGTGCACAGCGCCATTGGATTTGGTTACGGCATCGTCGCGCTCACCCTCGTTGCGTTGGTGATTGATGTGCGTGCAACGCACGTGGTTGTTTCAGTCAGCAGTGTGCCAATGCTGTTGATGGCCGCTTGGGCCTATCGCAAAGGGTTCGAAAAGCGTGCGCTGCTCGAGGCCGTGCTGGGAGCTGGACTGTTCCTGCCTTTGGGGTTTTATTTGTTTGAAACCGTTGCTTTGCATTGGCTGGTTCGAGGGACTGGTTTGGCAATCTTTGTAATGGTGATCTGGAGTTTGCGAGATAAAGGTTTGTCGCAAGATGAGCCAACCACGAGGTGCTCTTGTTTTGCCGCGGGGGCGGCTGCCGGTTTCCTCGGTGGGGCGGTGAGTATCGCAGGTCCACCGATTGCGGCATTCGCCTTAAAACAGAATTGGTCGCAGCTGAGATATAAGTCGTTCGTGACTCAGTGTTTGCTGATAATAGCGACGTATAAGGCTGTTATTTTGTCCGCCAGGAATTTTTTGGTGGGTGACGTCGTCCCTCAAGTAGCCGTGGCTGCGGTGACGGCGATCATCGGCGTCCAAATCGGAGTATTGCTGAGTTCCCGCATTCCGGCAGCTGGTTTTAAGCGGCTCCTTGCCATCGCACTGTTGTCAGTCGCTTTTTGGATGATGTGGTCGGGCTGAGTGAGTTGGGAGGAGATTACCCCCGTCGCGTCGATGAACGCTGACTTCGTTTATACTGCTGCTGTCGAGTTTCCCTGCCTTTCCACCTGTCCAGTATTCGAATGATGAATCGATTTGTGACTTGTTCCCGCTGGTTGATCGCCGCCTTTGCGATCTCGCCGCTGTTTGGGCTTCCGTGTGATGCACAGCGGATCTCGTTGGAGCAGCAGTTGATGGCTGAACCGATGGTCGATTTGGCGGCCGACGCGAGAGAAAAAGGTGATCCTGTTCGTGGTGCCATCCTCTTCCATTCACCGGGGGTAGGGTGTGGGAAGTGTCACCTGAACTCCGGAGGAGAGCAATTGCTCGGTCCAGATTTGTCCAGTTGGAAGCGATCCGTCAACGATCTGCATTTGGTGGAGTCCGTGCTGCGGCCGTCCGACAAAGTCGAACAGGAATATCGCAGCTTGCAGGTATTGACCGGTGATGGACGCTCGCTGACTGGCTTGACGGTGGAACGAACAGGCGAAACGTTGACCTTGCAAACAGGCGTCTTGCCAACTGACCGATTGGTGATTGAGCTGGACGAAATTGAGCTCGAAAAACAGTCTGATGTTTCACTGATGCCTTCGGGGCAAGTCAATGCGTTGCGAAAACGTCAGGAGTTTTTGGATCTGGTGGCTTACCTGATCGCTGTTCGTGACGGCGGTCCTGAGGCTGCAAGACAATTGCAGCCGTCTGAAGAGGACTTGCAGTTACGGTTGCCCGAGTACGAAGCAGATTTAGATCACCGCGGCATGATTTCCGAGTGGAACAAAGATGCGTTGCAGCGTGGACGGAAGATTTACGACGGGCTGTGCGTTAATTGCCACGGGACGCTTGATAAGCAGGGTTCCTTGCCGACGGCATTAAGGTTCGGTGAAGGGAAATTTAAATTTGGCAACGATCCTTATTCGATGTACCAAACGTTGACCCACGGGGGTGGGCTGATGGTGCCTCAAACATGGATGGTGCCGCAGCAGAAATACGATGTGATTCACTATTTGCGTGAACACTTCCTGCGAGAGCAAAATCCGAGTCAATTCGCGGAGGTGACGCCAGCTTATTTGACTAGTTTGCCAAAGGGAGATTCACGCGGTCCCGAACCTCAGATCATCCAACCGTTTGTGACGATGGACTATGGTTCGATGCTGATCACGACCATCCAGTTTGGTGATGCAGACAATATTGCTCAGAAGGCCATCGCGATTCGTTTGGATGAGGGTCCCGGTGGAATCAGTCGAGGTCAAGCTTGGATGGTGTTCGAGCACGATACGATGCGGATGGCAGCGGCGTGGACGGACGACTTTGTGGACTGGAATGGAATTCAGTTCAATGGCAGACACGGCGTGCACTTACGCGCCTCTGGTCGGATTCGAGCGGCTGTTCCGACCGGTCCGGGCTGGGCTGATCCTGAATCCGGGAGTTTTGAGGATTCACAGCGTGTGGTGGGACGAGATGGTCGGCGGTATGGCCCACTGCCAGACTCATGGGCCAAATTTCGAGGACTCCATCGTTACGAAGATCAGGTCATTCTTGATTACACGGTCGGTGAAACCGAGATTTTGGAGCGACCGGGTGTCGTTTTGAATTCCGATAATCCCGTCTTTGCGAGAACCTTGAATGTGGGACCGCGAAAAGAGCTGCTGCAGATGATCGTTTCGGCGGTGCCGAAGGATGCAAAATTGGAGAGCCGAGAAGATGGTGTGCAACTAATTCGCTCGGCTGACCAGATCTTTAGCGTTGCGATTCGCGGGATGGATGGCCAAGGTGCATTTCAAGTGATGGATGGAAAATTGGTGCTGCGAATGGATGCTGGCGAGGAGTTGTTGCACGGGAATATCGTGTTTTCCGATTCGCTTGTTTCCAGTGAACAGTTGCAAGTGATCGATCAAGCGTTGGGTCGATGGCAGCAAGATTTGTCCGTCTTGGTTCACGGGGGCCCTGCTCAATACTCAACGGACGTTGAAGTTCCTTCAACGACTTGGTTTGAATCTGATGCTTGGGCTGTCGATGAATTGGTGCGACCAGAAGGCAATCCCTGGTCTGCTCGAACGCGAGTAACCGGTTTGGACTTTTATCCGTCTGGTGATGCGATGGCCGTCTGCACGTGGGACGGTGATGTTTGGCGCGTCGATGGCCTGAAAACAATGGGACAGCCTGACTCCGTTTTGCGGTGGCGTAGAATCGCCAGCGGACTGTTTCAACCGCTTGGGATTTTGGTCGAGAAAGATCGGGTGATGGTCACCTGTCGGGATCAATTGGTGGCTTTGCGAGACCAGAATCTTGATGGTGAAATGGATGATTACCGTTGCTTCAATAGTGATCATCAAGTGACGGAGCACTTTCATGAATTTGCAATGGGACTGCAGCGTGATACTGCTGGTAACTACTATTACGCGAAGTCGGCCCGTCATGCACTCAAAGCGGTTGTACCTCACCACGGAACGTTGTTGAAAGTGTTACCCGACGGATCAGGAACTGAGATTCTTGCGACTGGTTTTCGTGCGGCCAATGGTGTGTGTCTGAATGATGATGGCTCTTTTATCGTGACTGACCAAGAAGGACACTGGAATCCAAAGAATCGAATCAATTGGGTTCGCCCCGGTGGTTTCTATGGCAATATGTATGGGTATCACGACGTTACCGATTCATCTGACGAGCGCATGCAGCAACCACTGTGCTGGATTACGAATGCCTTTGATCGATCGCCGGCCGAATTGTTGTGGGCTGACACGGATGCCTGGGGGCCCCTCAATGGGAGCTTATTGAACTTGTCGTATGGTTACGGCAGGATTTATGTCGTTCCACACGAGCACGTTTCACTGCCCAGTGGCGAGCGACAACCGCAAGGTGGAATGTGCCAGTTGCCGATTCCCGATTTACCGACCGGCATGATTCGTGCTCGTTTCTCGCCCACTGACGGCCAGCTATACGTCGGTGGGATGTTCTCTTGGGCCGGGAGCCGTCAGGAGCAGGAAGGTGGACTGTTTCGCGTTCGTCACAAAGGCAATCGTGTGGATCTGCCGATCGGCTTAAAAGCACGGCAAGATGGTGTGGAACTCTCCTTCACTGATCGTTTGGATCCTGACTCAATCACCGATGCGGATCGATTCAAGGTGACGGTTTGGGATTTGCGACGAACGAAGAATTACGGTTCCAAACACTTCAATGAGCGTCAGTTGAAAGTTGTGTCGGCGGAGCTTTCTGCGGATTCCAAGACGGTGCGATTGGTGATGCCCGACTTAGATCCAACCTGGGGCATGGAGATCGTATGCCGCCTGCGAACTGCCGACGGGAATGAAGTGCGACGCGTTATTCACAATACGATTCATCAGTTAAGTCCCCAATAGGATTGACAAGCATGGAAATCAACCGACGCCGCGCCATCGCTTCCGCGAGTGCCTCTGCGGTCGCCCTGTCGCTGCAGCAATCTGCCTTGGCCGAAACCGCGCCTCTGAAGCTCCGGTACATGCTTCCGAGTTGCATGTACGGTTACACGAAAATTTCAGAACTCTTGCCGGAGGTCAACAAGATCGGTGCTACTGCAATCGATCTTTGGCCGATGGTGCACGGCAATCAGCGCGAGCAATTAGATGAAATGGGGGAAGCTGCATTTGAGCGAAAACTTCGTGCAGCCGGTATCGAGCTGGGGTGTTTGACTCACTATCAGTTGGGGCCATTTGGCTTGCAGTCGGAAATGCGTTTAGCTCGCCGTCTGGGGTGTCGCACAATTGTCACTGGTGGAAAAGGGCCACGCGATCTGAAAGGATCGGAACTTAAGCGTGCGGTCGGTGATTTTGTGGAACAGATGAAGCCTCATTTAGAGGTTGCCGAGCAGACCGGAGTAACGATCGCAATCGAGAATCACGCCAACAATTTGATTCAGTCACCTGACAGCATGAAGTGGTTGATGGAGTTGCGGCCATCGGAGCATTTGGGGATCGCGTTGGCGCCTTATCACTTGCCTCAGGAAGAGCAGCTGATCGCTGATTTGATTCGCACGCTGGGGAACTCGATCGCTGTTTTTTACGCTTGGCAGCATGGGATGGGATCAGTGAAGAAGTTGCCAAAAGAGCAGGAACTGTTGCAGATGCCCGGCCGCGGATCGCTGAACTTTGTACCGATCCTCGCAGCGTTAGCCGAGATTGAATATCGCGGCTGGACAGAGATCTTTATGCATCCAGTCCCTCGCGGGATTCCGATTCACGACTCAACCGCCCGGGTGACCGCTGAAATCAACCGATCCCGCCTCTACTTGCAGGACTGTTTAACTCAGGTTGCCACGGATTCCCGTGGAGCCGCTACAACGCGAACCAATTCAAATACTGGAGCAAAGCAGAAGATGAGTGACGAGCAAGAGCGTGTTTTAGGTGAATACAATGCGTTGAATGCGAATGAGGCGTACGTCATTTTGCGGCAAGGAACCGAACCGGCTGGGCCAGGGGGGTACACCTTGACCAAGGACCCCGGCACCTACATTTGTCGGCAATGCAATGCACGTCTCTACCGGGCCGAGGACAAATTCGAGAGCCATTGTGGCTGGCCAAGTTTTGATGACGAGATTGATGGGGCGGTCATCCGACGGCCCGATGCTGACGGTCGACGAATCGAGATCGTTTGTTCCAATTGCAAGGGGCATTTGGGCCATGTCTTTTTGGGTGAACAAATGACGACCAAGAATACCCGTCATTGTGTGAACTCGATTTCAATGAAATTCATTGCCAAGGGGAAGGATTTGCCAGCGATGATCGTGAAAGAATCTGAGTGAATCACAGCCGGCGTGGACAATCGTAGGTGTGGGGCGAGCTATGATTGATCGACTCCTGCCCTCACCGCACGCGTGCAACGAATGATCCCGTGACCCGAATCTTGCTGACTGCTTTCGAGCCGTATGATCGTTGGACCGAAAACTCGAGCTGGATGGCTCTGGCCGATTTGACGCACTGGTATGACGGTACTGCCGAGTTAACGACTCGGCGGTATCCAGTCGATTTGACTCGGATGAGCGAATTGCTGCGCAAGGATCTGCAATCCAATTTCGATTTTGCGATTCACTTGGGGCAAGCTCCCGGATCAACACTCGTCAAATTGGAAGCGGTTGGTTTGAATGTTCGGAGCAACGGTGCTCCACTCGTGCAGGATGGACCGGAAGCCTACCGATCCGGTTTGCCGCTGCGTGATTGCTGTCAGGCGTTCCTCAACGCTGGAATCCCGTGCGAAGTTTCGCACCATGCGGGCACCTATCTGTGCAATGCAGAATTGTATCTGAGCCAGCACTACGCGAATTCGTTTGGTTTAAAAACGAAGAGCCTGTTCATGCATATTCCGCTGACGCCGTCACAGGCTGCTGTTGATGCTGGCAGGCTTGCTAGTATGAGCACGCCGTTATCGAGCGCGGCCATCGCGTTGGTGATCGAGCAGATCAGGAAGTAGTGTCGGTTTTTGCGTTGGCCGGAAATCGCCGCGACGACGTGGGTGACACGTGTGCCTGATGCACCTGTTCTCTCTCCGCATCCGAATTGGAGGCGTCACGGGCAATGGCGGTTGGCCAGGTCAATCGCTTCACGACAGAATGTCGACTCGCGCGAATCAGCAAATGACTAAATCTCATTGCCAACGAAAAAACGCCGGCGAGTGAACTCGCCGGCGTGATTCATTTCCGAGATCAGTTTGATCGTTATTTTCGAGTTGGATCGAAGCCGGTTTGAGCGACCTCTTCTTCCTCTTGAATAATAATCCGTGGCGTGACCATCAGCATTAGGCTTTGGGCATCACGGCCAGCCGAAACGTTTCGGAACAGTCGACTGACATACGGGATCTTGTTGAGGATCGGAACACCTCGTTCAACACGGCCTTCACTTAGACGCTTGATACCGCCAAGCAGAATCGTGCCACCGTCAGGGACGCTGACCGTCGTGCTGACCGATGTGAATGCGAAGGTCGGAAGTTGAACCGTGGTACCAGAGATGATTTCCTCATCATCGGTGGTGTCGGTGATGTCGATGTCACCATCGCCATCGGTATCCTCTTCATCCCGGCTCGAGTTTCTTGTGGTGCGTCTTCCTTCGAAGGTGAAGGTGTCGACTTCACCAATCTGACTGAAGAAGGGTACCAACGTGAGCCGCACAAAACGTTTGTCATCGCTGACAATTCCCTGCACATTCAGTTGCGTACCTTCGTTGAGCACAACAATCACCGGTTGTTGGGCGACGGCGAAGTCACCCACGACTGGTGTAATGCTGACCACGAATGGGCTTTGGGATTGGTCACTGATCGAGGCAAATTGTCCGTCGAACAGAGTCACCTTCGGAGCCTGCATGACGTTGCTGCGATTGTCAGCTTGTGCAGCCTGCAGGAAGAAGAATGCTTCGATATCGCTGAGGATAGCGAAACCGATCGTTGAGGGAGTTCCCAAACCGCCGCCGCCAAATGGTGGCGTCAATCCGAAGCTACCATTGTCGAAGCGAATATCCAAGTCAGGAGTCGGCAAGCCGCTGATCCCGTCAAAGCCAACGGTCACTGCTGGGCCGCTGTCATCATCAGGCAAATAACCTGCGTTGTCATCAAATTGGACCTGGAAATCGACACCAATTTGCTCGGCAAATGTATCGGCCAGAGTAATGAAGCGAACCTCAATCGTGATCTGCAGGTTCTGGAGCCTCCGCAGCGATTCCAGCAGGTCTGCGATCTGATCGTGGACATCACTGGTGGTGCTGATCACCAAACTCAGGTTTTGTGGATAAGGAGCCATGGTGCTCGGGCCACCAAGAGCTTCCCAGGTATCCGGGACAACCGTTGTTTGAATCAGGTCAATTAGTGACTGGAAGTCAGCAAAGGATCCACCACCGGCACCGGATGGCATTGAGCTTGATCCGAATCCGCCTTGAGATCCCATCGAATGGTACTGTCCCAGAACATCATTGCCGAGATTATTCGGCGACATGTTGCGAGCCATACCCATTCCCAGGTCAGTCATCGAAACCGGCATCACTTGGACGTCAGCTTGAGGTTGGGTCATTTGATAGGCGGCACGCAAGGCGCCAGCCAACCCATCTTCGTAACTGCTGGTGAAGTTGGGGATGGGAGTGACCAAGTCAGTCACGCGGTAGGTTTTGGGATAAACCTTCATCCGCTTGGCTTCCATGCTTGTGATCGACAACACATCGTTCTCGATCACATACGTCAATTCCATCTTATTGAGGATCAGATTCAGTGCACTCTTCAACGCAATGTTTTCGAGCTGAGGCAATGAAACTGGTGTTTCGGATGTGACTCGAACAGCGGCCAAAGCTCGCTCGTCGATCACGATCGGTACACCGGTGACAGCTCTCAGTTCGTCGAGTACTTCCACGAGCGGTCGATTGGTGTATTTGACCGTCACAGGACTGGTCAATTTCTTCTCGATCGCCTGCTCAGACGTGCTGAGTCGGGAATTTTCTTCACCTTGCGAGTTCAGACGCATCTCCGACAGCATTCGCCAATCTTGAGCGTCTGGCAGAGTCAGCGGCAAGTTTGGATTCGGCGGAATCGCGGCAATGTCGACATCGTGCAGTGAATCGAGCCAACGTAGTTCTTTCTGATCGTTGACCTCTTCAGCCATCATGATCCGAGTGCCCATGCGGCTGGTATGCCTCATGCTGATCGCAATCGGATCTTCAGGTTTGAGCTCTTGCACTTGCTTGGCGACGACTTCAGCTTCCTGGAAGCGTTTTTCCTTCATCAGGCTGTTGAAGGTGTTCACCAGTGCGGAGACCTCTTCATCAATCACTGCCAGTTGAGCTTGCTCGTTCGCCATCTCTGTTCGAACCGCGTCATTCTGCAAAGTAAGTTCAATCTTAGCCCGGTTGGCTTCGATGTACTTCTTTTGGTCCAGGATAGCGCGATCGACCATCATTGCAATCGAACGTTTTGCAGCTTCGTCAAGATCCGCTCCGTCGACGCGTCGGCGCACACGTTCGAGTTGATCCAAAGCATCCAGAGGAGAAGCGACTTTGCTCTGCTCCGCGTTGGCCAGTTCAGCTGTGACCTCTCGGAACAGACGCCGCGTCTTGTCCTTCGCTTCTAAATCAGCTTTTTGGATCGGCGTGAGCTCAGCATTTTGACCCGCACCCTGAACAGGAATTCGGGTTGGTTGCAGCAAGGTCAATTTGTCCTTGAGCTGGCTGCGTTGTGCTGGACTGAGTTGCGATTCAAATTTCCAAGCCTGCTTGAACTTCTCGCGTGCTACGGCAGAGTTGCCGGAACCGAGTGCCTGCAGGCCTTCATTGAGCAACTGCTCAGCGACGTTAAGCTCAGCCGCGGGGACCGGCTCTACGTTTTGGACCTGTTGGACAGTTCCCGCTGCATCCGCATCGGCGTTGAACAACATCTGAGCGACGCGATTCGCGTTGGCGTTGGTGCCACCCGCGGTTTGAACCGGGTTAGCCGCTGCTCTCGCGTCGGTTCCCGATGTCAGCGCAATTCCGCTTCGACGGGCAGCCGATTCAGCATCCAGCATTAACTGCCAGACTCGAGGTTCACCAGGACCAAATTCCGTTTCCGGAACCTTCAGCGATTCGGCTTGCCGGGCAACTGCCAAAGCAGTGGTTACATCACCTCGATCCAATGCTGAGCGTCCGATCGCTACCAACCGCAAGGTTTCTTGTTTGCGGTTAGCCGGATTGGCCGTTGGCATCGGCGAAGCGGCTGTGACCGCTGGCAGTTGCTTGACGGGATTCGTTGATTCGGCGGGCAAAGCCAATAAGGCTTTGTCGATGCCAATCTGCAGCAACTGGTTGCGCAGTTTCTCAACGTCGGGTGACAGTTGAGGCACAGTTCGAGCAATCCCTGCAGCCTTCCGGAACGATTGAACCGTTCGGTGGAAGTCAGCTCGTGAGTACGCGTTGCGAGCATCGGCCAGCCATTTCTGACCGGTGGTGATCGACGCGACTTCGGAACTAGCGGGGGTAGCCGAGGGGGGAGCCGGCGCGTTGCCGGCGGGCATTTGAATCTGGGCCGAGACTTCTGACGTCGCAATCAGCCAAATGGCGGCAACGCAGACAACACGGCTGGCGTGTGCTTGTACGAGGCGGTTCAACGCGACTCTCCTTCTTCGCGGTGAGGCATTCAATTGGTGGGACGGAAAACAAGCTTCGCCAGCTTCCACAAATCCCGGTAATTTGGCCGCGGTAACGACCTCTGTTTAATTTCGACTACCCAAAACCATTCCTTCGTCTTGCGATTCCTTGGTGCAAATCACGGCGCAGCCGTGTCGGAAGGAACGGTGAGTATCTTTGTCTGAGATCGAAATAGGAAGTTTCGAACCAAGCTGTCAACAGGGATACGGCCAAATTGGAAAGTTTTTCTTGGCGATGCTAGCAAAGTGACTCCCGCCGCCTCCCCAGCAAGCCCCTCGCTCCAGCTGTAGTACCGGGCCGAAAGAAGGGCTTCGCGAGACCGCTATTCGCTGCTGGTACTGAGTTTGCACTGATTCACGAAACAGTCTCAGATTCAAGAATCAAGAAGTTCCGCGACCAACAGATCGGTCGTTTCGGGCGTCTTTGGATCGTTGACTCACCGCGGAATAGCAAACTTCCTCGAGGACTCTCAAGCAGAGTTGTTGAACGACAAAAAGAAAAGCGAGGATTCGAAGAATCCTCGCTTTGCGGTGATGCAGGCTTGATCGGCGTATGTTGCGATCCGGGCTAGGACGAAGCGGTCTCGCGGGCCGCTTGAATTTCCTTTTTCTCAGCCGCATTTCGGTAGTCGACGACATCCCACACCAACCCGACCGAACGCATCAAGCGAATCGCTTGCCAGGTGATATCAAATTCCCACCACTTGTGACCGTGCTTGGCCATGCGTGGGAATGCGTGGTGATTGTTGTGCCAACCCTCGCCGTATGCCACGATCGCGACAAGCCAATTATTACGGCTGTCGTCGGTGGTTTCGTAGTTTCGATAGCCCCACATGTGCGACGCGCTGTTGACCAGCCAGGTGGCGTGCAGCACGGTGACCAAGCGTACGAACATTCCCCAAACCAGCATCGACAAACCTAGTTCCATCCCGCCGAACGCGTATCCGATACCGAACAAGACGAGGCTAGCTGCGATGTGCAGTGGCAGAAACAAGTAATCGAGAATTCGCATGCCTCGTTCTTTGTAAAGGTCTGGAGCCCAGCGTTGCAGATGGGCAACTCGGTCGCCGTTGTGGGTGTGAAATGCGAGCCAGAAAATGTGGCTCCAGATACCACCATCGTTAGGCGTGTGAGGGTCACCTTCTTGATCGCTGCAGGCGTGATGTTTGCGATGATCGGCGATCCAATCGAGCGGGGCGCCTTCGCCGGCTAGTGTGCCAACCGTTGCGTAGAAGTAGCGAACCCAGTTGTGGGTTTTCATGCCGGTGTGGGTGAGCAATCGGTGATATCCGAGGCAGATACCTAGACTGCCGGTCACCCAATGCAGCACGAGGGCTACGATCAGCCCTGTCCAGGTGAAAGTAAGCGGGGCAGCAAGCACGACCAGATGAGCAAAGGCGAGCCAGCCAACAGCCCAGTAGCTCACGTTATCCCATCGTTTTCGATCGGCGGTGGTGGGGCCAATATCTTTTTTAGACTTGTCTCCATTATCGTCAGACGCAGGGCGTAGGGACGAACTGGGACGACCTTTAGGAGGAGTTACGACAACGGCAGACATGGGGTCTCCAAGCAATTAGTAACGATCATTGGCCTCCCGAGCCAATGAATGACGACTGAAGTGTAACCAGATACCCGCATTTCGTTGTCACCAACAATCGCCACCTGTGTAACAGGCCTGTAAAAGTCTGGGCGGATCCCAAATTGGCGGTGCCGGTGTTGTTTTCGGCAGCACCGGCGGTGCCTGGTGTGCCGAAAAAAAATGTCTTTCGTAGCGGGGTGAGTCTTGTCAGTGCAAGTCTCGCGTTTGGCGATATGCCGGGCGACTCTACTGCTGAGCCATGGTTTGCGCCTTGGCCATCGCATCTTCCGCTTTGGTGATGTACTGCTGATCTTGAGTTCCAGCCCAAGCTCGCTGATAAGTGACACTGAGAGCGGTGAAGTTGAACGAATCACTCGGTTCCAATTCACACGCTTTTTCAGCGTGTTGAATCGCCAAGTCGTGCTGGCCGGTTTTGGTGTAAACACGAGCCAGCGCGAGGTGCGCCAGCACGAAACCTGGGTCAACCTGGACAATCTCATTTAGGCCTGAGATTGCCGGCTCAAATTTTTCCTCGTCGATTAATTTTTCGACGTCGTTGTATTGGGCGTGAAGGTCGCTCATGGTTTCGTGCGGTGGAAAGTGGAGAGTCGTTCGGGTGATAAATCGTGGCGATTACTTTTTCAACGCTGCCTGCGCGGCTGCGAGTCGAGCAATTGGAACGCGGAATGGGCTGCAACTGACGTAGTCCAGTCCAACGCGATGGCAGAAGTCGATGGACGACGGATCGCCACCATGCTCACCGCAGATACCAACCTTGAGTTTGTTCTTGGTACTACGCCCTTTCTTGACCCCCATGTCAACCAATTGGCCTACACCGGTTTGATCGAGCGATTGGAACGGGTCGACATGCAGGATGTCTTGCTGCAGGTAATCCGGCAAGAACGTGTTGACATCGTCACGACTGTAGCCAAACGTCATCTGGGTGAGGTCGTTCGTTCCGAAACTGAAGAAGTCAGCGTGCTCAGCGACTTCGTCAGCGGTCAATGCAGCGCGGGGAATTTCGATCATCGTACCGATCAAAATATCAAGTTTGCCGGTGAACTTCTTCGCCGCTTTCGTTTCCACGATGGTCGCTTCAACTCTCGCTCGCAATGTCTCCAGTTCAGCTGCTGTTCCAACCAAAGGAATCATGATTTCAGGATTCGCTTTGATCTTCTTCGCTGAGCAGCGGATCGCTGCTTCGACGATCGCTCGGACTTGCATCTCGAGGATCTCTGGGTAGGTCACGCTGAGTCGGCAACCACGATGCCCGAGCATTGGGTTGGACTCGTGGAGTGCGGAAGCCCGCTTCACCACTTCGGACTGCTTGACGCCAAGTTCTTTCGCCATCGCCTTTTGTGCAGCATCATCATGCGGCAGGAACTCATGTAGCGGTGGATCTAGTAGTCGGACGGTGACAGGTAATCCGTTCATTGCTTTGAAGATGCCTTCGAAATCCTTTCGTTGGAACGGCAGCAACTTCTTCAACGCGGCGCGGCGATCTTTCTCGTTGTCTGCCAAGATCATCGCCCGCATGTGGATGATGCGGTCCGCTTCAAAGAACATGTGCTCGGTTCGGCATAGTCCGATGCCTTCGGCACCAAAATCACGTGCTCGCTTGCTGTCGGCGGGTGAATCAGCGTTGGTGCGAACTGCCAAGCGGCGGAACTCGTCGGCCCATTTCATCAGCTTGGAAAAGTCACCCGAAAGCTTTGGCTCTTGAGTTTCAACTTCACCAGCCATGACTTCGCCGGTTGTCCCGTCGAGGCTGATCAGATCCTTGACGCCGAAGGTTCGGCCATCCACTTTGATCTTTTTACCTTTCTCGTTGATCTCGATGTCGCCGGCACCAGCCACGCAACACTTACCCCAGCCACGAGCAACAACAGCAGCATGGCTGGTCATTCCGCCAGTGCTGGTCAAAATGCCGGAGGCGGCATTCATTCCGTCTACATCTTCAGGACTGGTTTCTTTCCGAACCAAGATGACCGATTCTCCCGCTTCGGCTCGCTCGCGAGCTTCTGCAGCGCTGAATGCTAGTTTGCCAACCGAGGCACCTGGGGATGCAGGAAGTCCACGTGTCAGCACATCTGCGGCATTCCTTGCGGTGGGCTTGAAACTTGGCAGCAGCAGTTGAGTGAGGTCGTTTGCTGGAACACGTAGAATCGCTTCTTTGTGGTCGATCAGCTTTTCTTTAACCATGTCGCAGGCGATCTTCACTGCCGCCACGCCGGTCCGCTTGCCTGTGCGGGTTTGCAGCATGAACAACTCGCCACGTTCGATCGTGAACTCGATGTCCTGCATCTCTTGGTAGTGATCTTCCAGTGTCTTTTTGATGTCCAACAGTTCTCGGTAGACACCGCGATTCCACTTGCTCATTTCCGCAACGGGCTGTGGAGTCCGGATGCCGGCAACAACATCTTCGCCTTGGGCGTTGACGAGGAACTCGCCGAAGAATTTGTTCTCGCCGGTGTTTGGGTTCCGAGTGAATGCGACACCCGTTCCCGAATCATCACCCATGTTTCCGTAGACCATGGATTGAACATTCACTGCAGTCCCAAGCAGGCCGCGGATGTTCTCGATTTCGCGATAACGGACCGCGCGAGCAGTGTTCCATGATCCGAACACTGCTTCGATCGAGAGTTCGAGTTGCTTGAGCGGGTTCTGAGGGAAAGATTCACCGGTGTGCTTGAGGTATACCGCCTTGTAAGCCTCGCACAGGTCCTTCAGCCCTTCGGCGGGTACATCGGTGTCCTCGGTGACTTTGTACTTCTTCTTGACCTTGTCGAAGGCGGCTTCAAACACATGATGATCCATGCCCATCACCACATCGCCGAACATGTTGATCAAACGGCGATAAGCGTCATACGCAAAACGTTCGTTCTTGGTCGCCTTGGCCAAGCCTTCAGTGGCCTCGTCATTCAGACCGAGGTTCAGGATCGTGTTCATCATGCCCGGCATGCTGACAGCAGCTCCGCTTCGGACACTGACGAGCAGCGGGTTGGCATTGTCGCCAAACTTCTTGCCCAGCTCTTTCTCAAGCCGAGTCACTGCCTTGCCAACTTGGTCCATCAAGCCTTTGGGAAGTTTCTTTCCCGACTTGTAATAGGAGTCACAGACTTCGGTGGTGATGGTGAATCCGGGAGGAACCGGTAAGCCGATTCTTGTCATCTCCGCCAGGTTCGTTCCCTTTCCCCCAAGCAAAGACTTGCTCTTGCCTTTTCCCTCGGTTTTGGATTTCCCGAAGTAGTAGACCATTTTTTCTTGCGATGAAGCTTTCTTAGCCATGGTTTCTCTCTAACAAGCCGGTGGTAGATGGATCGTTTGCGTTGGTCTGTTGTTCAGATGCGTCAACCGAATAAATTTGGGATACCGAATCGGAGGTGATTCGAAATCGCGGGCCGACGGTTGCGAGTTCGTGCGGACCCTGCTCTGACTGAATTCAGTTGCGGTCGCAAAACTCGAGATTGGGGCTCAATATCGCCGGTTCCGCGCCTGAGAGGCCGGGGTGTCAGGGGCAATCTGAGTACCGCCAGGGAGTCTCCGGAGGAGAACGCTCGCGGCCCAAAAACACGTCAATTCCCGGCTAAATGTATTTGCCAGTCTTGAAATGGTCAATGAGCCACTCGTACCGGCCGTCTCGGCTCCGCTAGCGTGGGGTGATGGGGCTTAGGGGCACCTTGGTGCTGTTCCTGGGTTGTCTGCCGATCGTCGACGTTGCTCTCCAGGTCCCGCCAATCCACTCAGGAGCCCGAAATTGAAATTCAGAGCGAGAAGCTTCCGTGGTGTTTGGCGATTGGTGGGGCGGAAGCAGAAGATGGGCCAAAATGGTTTTTTGGCGGGTAATTCGGCAGGAGGGGAGTCGTTTAAACGCGGGTTATGATTTGGGATGTTAAGCCGTTTGCGTGGCATCGCATGACGCGAAGGATCGCACGCAATGGTATCTGCGATCCGGGTCGAATCAAACAAACTGGGAGGACGTCCAGGAAAACCATCTATCCCGGGAATTGCGGTTAAACCAGGACCTGCGATTAAGTCGAGGCGGGCTCTAGTACGGGAGGCAAGTTCTCCCTCCAGTCTCCGGTCGGGATGGCCTTGCCGCCAACGAAATCGATCCTTGATCTGATCGATTCCGCCTACGACAATAACGTTTTCCGCGTGGGGACGTTTGTCTGCAGTGTCCATATGTGACCGAGAAAGCCGTTTGATGACGCTTAGCTACCAACAGTTTGCGGAGAAGTTAAGTAGCAGCGGGCTGATGACGTTCGAAGAGCTGAGGTTGTTTGAGCCGGATGGGGCGTCATCTAGCGTGGACGTTTTGGCGGGTCAGCTTGTGGAGCGTTACAAGCTGACCGAGTTTCAGGCGGAAATTATTTTGGAGACCCGGTCGGACCCTTTGTTGGTAGGTGACTACTTCATCATGGACCGGATCGGGCAAGGCGGTATGGGGATTGTTTACAAATCGCGAAGACGGGATGCCCACGATCTTGTCGCCTTGAAAATGATGACTCCGAAGACCGTCGGTAGTGCGATTGCCGTCAAACGCTTTCGTCGAGAAATTGAACTGGCCTCCCGTTTAAAGCACCCGAACATTGTCACGGCCATGGATGGAGGTGAATTTGGAGGCAGGGAATTTCTTGTGATGGAGTTCGTCGATGGGCTTAACCTTGGCGCAGTCTTGGAGGTCAAGAAAAAGCTTGCGGTGCTGACCGCCTTCGATCACATTCTCGATGCTGCCAAAGGCTTGGCCTACGCTCATGCTAAGGGGATCGTCCACCGCGATATCAAACCTTCCAATTTGCTTGTAAATCGCGACGGAACCGCCAAAGTCCTCGACATGGGGTTAGCCCGCATCATTCAGGACGAGTCGATGTCCGATGCGTCCGAAACGTTGACGCAGTTGACGAGGGAGGGGGCACTGATGGGGACCGCTGATTACATCGCACCCGAGCAAGCTCTGAATTCGAGGAATGCCGATTTTCGGGCGGATATTTATAGTCTCGGATGCACGATGCACTATGCATTTACTGGACGCGCTGTCTACGCAGGTGAGACACCAATGGAGCGGCTAGTTGCGCATCGTGAACAAGACATTCCATCTCTGCTGGAAGCGCGGGAAGACTTGGCACCCGAGGTAGATGGCATCTTTCAAAAGATGGTCGCCAAGGATCCCCAAGACCGTTATCAATCGATGCAAGACGTCGTTAACGACATGCAGGGTTGTCGACTGACCTACGGTCACATGTGGATGATCAAACGCTTCATTGCCGAGCAGAAACTGCCGAAAGGGATCGGCAACGAATAACGCGACGCAGACACTTTTGCTCTGCTCTTCAGTGAAATCCCGATCGAGAATCGACCAGCCAGATCTTGCAGTCCGTCAGGTTCCCAGGCGGGCAACGCTCGTGGTCTCCCGCTACATGACGCGTTGCGGCATGCGGAGCGAACAACGACTGCCAATCACCCAGCAGTTTGGGTGACGGCAGTGCGGGTGAAAGGACTCGAACCTTCACGTCCAATGGACACCAGATCCTAAATCTGGCGCGTCTGCCAATTCCGCCACACCCGCTCGTAACTGATTAGGATTCGGATCCCGTCGCGGCATCGTCGGCAGCCGCGGTTGGGACTACCCAAACTTTGACACTCGCGTCGACTTCGCTGTGGAGGTGGACTCGGATTGTGTAGAGGCCAAGTTCACGCAGAGGGCCTTCTAGCCGGATCTGATCCTGTGCCAAGGTGAATCCAGCGGCCTTCAGCCCGTCCACGATCTCATGTGGTCCAACGCTGCCATACAGATGGCCTTCATCGTTGGCGTTGGCTTCGATGGTGATCGACTGGCGTCCCAGTTCATCAGCCAACGACTGGTACTCGCTGAGTTTCGCAAGCTCGATGGCGCGAAGTTTCTCGCGATGCTTGTCGACCATTCGTTTGTGATGTTCGGTTGCGACAGCAGCCAATCCCTGCGGCAGCAGGTAGTTGAGTGCGTAGCCAGCTTTGACTTCGACAATCTCACCCTGTTTGCCGAGGTGTTCGACGTTGTGAATCAGCAACAATTGGATGCCGCCATTCTCGCCTTTGGGAAGGCGTTTAAACATCTGAGATTTGCGGGTTCGTTGGGTCCCAGGCATGTCAGAACTCGTATGGAATGATAAAGGGTATCGGTGTTTTCTATGGATCGATTTGGCGTCGGTTAAAACGGAATGTCCGGTTCGTCGTAACCTTGTCCGCCGCCGGTCGGTTGTGCTTCACGTTGGCCGGGAGCGTTCCCGGCGTCTCCGGCTTGGTGGCCACCACCGCTAGGTTGGTGTCCGCCGCTACTCATTTGCTGTCCGCCGCCGCCACTAGCCTGTTGGCTCGCGCCGCTGGGTCGCTGGCCACCGCCACCGCCACCGCCACCAGTCCCACCGAGCATTTGCATGCGATCGCAGACGACTCTCAGTTTGCTTCGTTTCTGGCCATCTGTTTCCCAGGTATCCAATTTGAGTCGACCTTCGACCAGGATCGGTGACCCTTTGCCGAGGTACTCGCTGGCGACCTCCGCGGTCCGTCCCCAGAGCGTCACGTCAACGAATGTCGTTTCGTCAACCCATTCGCCGGTTGCGGACTTTCGTCGATCATTGACGGCCAAACCAAGGTCGGTCACGGCTGTTCCACCAGGGGTGTACTTCAGTTCGATATCTCGGGTGAGATTACCGACCAAAATGACGCGGTTGAAACTAGCCATGGTGTTTGCCCCCAAACAAGGAACTGCAGGGCTCTAGCGGGAAATCGATCTTGTCGATCCCGCTGCCTGGGAAAATAAATGGATCAGGTCGACGCAGCTTCGGTTGACGCATCGGCTGCTGGCTTATCAGCAGCTGCCTCATCGGTTGCGGTTTCCCCTTCCTCGGTTGTCGAGGAATCAGTGGGTGTCGATACCTTGACCGATTCGCCTCGAGCATTTGCCAAGATCGGCTCAACCAATCTCGCTTCGAGCTTGACGGTCATGTGACGCAGCAGCGGCTCGTATAGTTGGAACGCACGATCCATCGTAGGGATGTTAACTCCCTCAATCTCGTGGTAGATCAACCAGTAAGTGCCTTTCTGGTGCTTATCGATTGGGTAGGCAAGTTTTTGCTCCATCCAAAGTCGATTGACCATTACGGTCCCACCAGCTTCGGTGACGATTTCTTCGAGTCGTTTGCTGATGCCGCTCGGGTCGCGAGCGTAGTGGTTGCTATCGAGAATCAGCAGCGTTTCGTAAGTGTTTTTAGCCACGTTTGGTAGATCTCTCAGTCTTGGTCCGGTGAGGGATTGGAAGGATCAGCCGATTGTTTCGGCTTGGTTTTTGTCTTGTTGGGTGAATTCGTTCGCGGTTGACTCGATTTTGCTCGATTCGCTTTGGGCTCAGCATTGTAGCGATTCATCGCATAGCCGATTCCTTTGCGGGCCCAGTCGAGTGCCGCTTGGGCAGCCGAGTCGGAAGCCGACTCGATCTTCTCTCTCTCTTGATCAGTAAATTTTCCCAGTACATATCCGGAAACATCCCAACCCGCGGGCGGTCGGTCGATTCCGATCCTCAGCCTCGAGAACTCTTCAGTTCCGAGGTGACGGATGATATCCGCCACTCCTTTTTGGCCACCAGCAGAACCGGTAGCACGCAATCGAACACGGCCTGAAGCCAAATTGAGGTCATCGCAGACCACCAATACGTCTTCTGGCTTGATTTTATAAAAATCGCACGCTTTTCGAACACTCCTGCCGCTGGCATTCATGAACGTTTGTGGCCACAGAATGGCCAGTTTTTCGCCGTCAAGTATTCCTTCTGTCAGATCCCCGTCGAAGCGATTCTTCGAGGGTCCGGCATGAATCTTGGAGGCCACGATGGCCGCCACCACGAAACCGACGTTGTGTCGGGTCTGTTCGTATTTGCGACCTGGATTGCCGAGGCCAACGATCAGTTTCATGGTATTGTCAGTGGGCGTTTGGCCCGGGCCGACTAGCCCTCCTCTCCAGAGTCTTTATCGCCACCCTTGGAGATAACTTCTGGTTCAGCACCGGTGATGGCTGCTTCACCGGTGTCCGTTTCGCCCTTCGGCTCTTCGATATGGACCAGTGTGGTGTCAGCCGCCGTGATTAACTCAACCCCTTCCGGTAGTTCAAGATCGCTGGCGTTCAAATGCGCTCCCAAGCCAAGTTCGGTGACGTTGAGTCGCAACGAATCAGGGATGCTGCCAGCAGAGCAGCGGACGTCAACCTCGTGGGTGTTTTCGATCAAAACTCCACCTTGGCGACTACCAGCTGCTTCGCCGTGAGTCTGAATTGGAACGGTCACCTCGACCATTTCCTTCAGGTTCACGCGAATCAGGTCCAAGTGCAGAACCTCAATTCCCAATGGATCCCATTGCACGTCGCTTACCAGTGCCGTGTCTTTGATCGCACCAGCCAATTCCACAGTTTTGCTGTGGTGGCGAATCAAGGCTTCGACTTGCTTTGCCGGTACCGACAAATGTTCGTTATTTTCACCGTGCCCGTACAGCACGACCGGGACTCGTCCCGCTCGCCGCAAAACCTGACTTGCTCTCGAGCCGGTTTGCTCGCGTTTTTCAACTTCCAATAATTCGGCCATCAGTCCAGCAACCTTCCCCAGCCCGTTTCAAAATAGCAGAGTCACTTTGTCATTCGCGCACGTTCTGCGCGGTGTCGCTCTCAAAAAGCGAAGTGCGCCAGTATGGCGGATCAATCACCAATCGCAAGCCCAAGTGAAAACTTCTGTCGCTCAGTCCTCAGCAATTCCTCAAACCCGATGGCTGGCCGGCGTTTTTTGGGCATCTTCGTCAGTGAGAATTGCACAGATTTTGACTCATTTGCTTCCTGCGAGGCGTGAGGTTTTGCTGTTGGTGATCGAATTCGTGAGCGGCATCGCCGGGACAAGAGCTCTCGTTTCAGTGGTTTCGCCCTCCGGCAGGGCTGCAATTCGTTGTAAACGCTTTTCGTTTCCGCACCTGACGTCTTATAATGTGGATCTCCCCCACCTCAGCGCTGGCGTCCGATTATGCCAGTCCCCCCCCCAACAAACCCCGCCACCCCCTGAAGCTGACTGGCGATTCGGCTTCGATAAATCAGATCACGCCGAGACTTTGCGAGCCTGCCAGCCGAGACTTTGCGAGCCTGCCAGCCGTTTCCCATGGCTGCGAGCCTTGGTAAGTCCGCGGTGGCTGCTGGTTTCGGCCCCAACTACCAGCCCGTTTCGACGAGATCGGGACGATACCCTTCCGCCTGCTGCTTCAAGAAGACTCCCTCATGATGCATCGACCTTTGCTAGCGATGGTTGTCGCTATTTCGTGTCTGTTTGCGTTTTCGTTCTGTGTATGCGGATCGCGTGTTGCTGCATCGGAGGCAAATGCCAATGAACTGATCGCACGGGGCGAAGCGGTGTTTCAAAAACTTTGCCAAAACTGTCACGGAGCGGGCGGGCGAGGTGTTGAGGCCCACTATCCCAATTCGTTAACCGGGGATTTAACGGTCAAAGAGCTGGCGAAATTGGTCATTGAGACGATGCCGGAAGAGAATCCCGAGGGTTGTGTGGGAGTGGATGCTGAGGCAGTTGCCTCGTTCATGCACGAACGTTTTTACAGCGAAGCAGCTCAGGTTCGAAATCGCCCCCCTCGTGTGGTTTTGTCTCGATTGACGGCTGAACAGCTAAGGCAGTCTTTGGCTGACTTGTACGGCAGTATGGGGCGTCCGGCTCGCGTTGAGTCCCGGCGAGGGCTCCAAGGCCGCTACTACAACGGGGCTCGCCGCAAAGACGAGGAGAAAAAGATCGATCGAGTCGATCCGACTTTGGAATTCGACTTTGGAGATCAAGGGCCAGGCGAGGGGATCAACGCCAAGGACTTTGGGATTGTCTGGAATGGCTCGTTGAAGATCGATCGAAGCGGTCGTTATGAGTTAATCCTCCGAAGTACTTGCTCATGCACGATGGACTTTGGTGCCGACCGTCGGGTTTTGGTGAACAATCACGTTCAATCGGCTGGCCGCGATGAGTTTCGCCGCGTCTTGTACCTGACCGGCGGCCGGGCTTATCCATTGGAGATCGAGTTTTTTCAACGCAAGCGAAAGACGGATCAGCCGCCCGCGAAAATTTCGTTGTGTTGGATTCCCCCGGGTGGACAGCAGGAGGTCATCCCCGAGTCCCACTTAATCCCCGTTGAGATGCCGGACTCCTTTGCTTTGCAGGCGAAGTTGCCTCCAGACGATCGAAGCTACGGTTATGAGCGAGGGACTGCCGTTGATCGGGCTTGGGAGGAGTCGACGACAAATGCCGCGATCGAATTCTCGCAGATTGCGATCGATGAGCTCTATCCGAACTACCTTCGCAGGCATCGGGATGATTCAGATGACAATCGCGGACGACTGCGGGGCTTTTTGCACGATTTGATTGAGACTGCGTTTCGGGGTCCGGTTGATGAGTCGATTCGATCGGTATACGTCGATCGGCAAATCGATCAAGCCGAAGATGATGGGGAAGCGATCAAGCGAGTCTTGCTGGTGATGCTAAAGTCGCCTCGCTTCTTGTATCCGGCACTCGACGTCAGGCGATCGTCAAGTCGACGGGCGGCTAACCGTCTTGCGCTCATCTTGCACGACTCTCTGCCGGCGGATGATTGGCTCGTAAAGAAGGCCCAGCAAGATCAGCTGGAAACGGAGGCAGCGATTCGTAACGCTGCCGAGCGGATGGTGGAAGATTATCGAGTCCAAGCAAAATCACGTGACTTGGTTTATCAGTGGTTCGACATGGGGGACCTTGGTGAGATCGTGAAAGATGGTGAACGGTATCCCGATTTTGATCAGGCCTTGGTCAGTGATCTGCGAACGTCATTCGATGCTTTCATCGACGAGGCATTATGGAGCGATCAAAGCGATTTTCGGCAGTTGCTGCAAGCCGATTGGATGTTTACCAATAACCGAATCAAAGCGTTTTATGGGGATGCTTGGAAGTCGCTCCCGGGGGCAGACGCAGACAGTCCAAATTCGCGTGGGGGCTTGAACCGCAGTGTTCACGATTCGGAGGTGCATGTGGGTTTGCTGACGCATCCGTTGTTGATGAGTCATCTTGCCTATCACGAAACAACCTCTCCGATTCATCGCGGTGTCTTTTTGACGCGTCATGTGTTGGGGCGTGTACTGAGGCCACCCAACGAAGCTTTTACACCACTCAATCCGGAGTTGCATCCTAACTTAACGACGCGGCAACGCGTCGAGTTGCAGACCGGGGAAGTGAATTGTCAGGTGTGTCATCAGACAATCAACTCACTCGGTTTTGCGATGGAGAATTTCGATAGTGTTGGCCGATTTAGGCAACAGGAACACGGCCAGCCGATCGATGCCCGCGGTGGCTACCGATCTCGGTCTGGGCAGGCGGTAGCGTTTGATGGCGGACGCGAGCTGGGTGATTTTCTGGCCAACTCTGGAGAGGTTCAGCGATCGATTGTGGAGGCAACGTTCGAGCATTTCGTGAAGCAGCCGATCGCAGCCTATGGCGAGCAGTTGGCAGATCAGCTGACCGATTCCTTTCGAGCCTCAAATTACAGTTTTCGGCAATTGGTTGTTTCGATTGCGGTGGTCGTCGCCCAACACTCTCCTGCCGAAGTCCCCGCCGAAGTCCCTGCCGGGGCCTCGGTCAATTAAACTACGTTTCCCAAGTCGTCTTCCGTTATTGCAAGACCCTGGATCAAATCATGAGCATGCACATCGAGTCGTCGCGACGTCAATTTATGCGAGACCTAGGGGTCGGGGCGGCAGCCACCCAGTTTTTATGGGCTCTGCCTAGCTTGGGAGCTGCCCCCGCGCAACATCGCAAGCAACGGGTTGTGTTTGTGTTTAGTCCCAACGGTGTGATCCCCAAGCACTTCTGGCCTGATCAGGAGGGATCGCATGGTGGGTTGAAACGGATCCTTCAGCCACTCGAGCCATTCAAGGATCAGCTGCTCACTCTGCAGGGCATTGATAATAAGATTCGGGGCGACGGTGACGGCCATATGCGCGGCATCGGCTGTTTGCTTACCGGCGTCGAGTTGTTTCCCGGTGACGTGCAGGGAGGCTCGGATACGCCTGCTGGTTGGTCGATGGGAATTTCCATTGATCAGCATCTCAAGAACA